>DATCLK010000001.1:0-58445 GCA_036563975.1 Longimicrobiales bacterium
AAGGAAAACCTTCCAGATCGTGGAGGCGCGGGCGCCTCACCGACCACATCCGGTCTGCATTGTATCCCCACATGTCGCCGGCCGAACTTGCGCTGGACGGTTCCGCCCGCCCGCCTAGTCGATTCACACGTGCGTACGGAGTGAGTTCGTGGACATCGCCGAGCTGAAGAGCAAGTCGATCGCCGAACTGCACGAGATGGCGGAGGAGTTGAACATTTCCAACTACTCCGGCCTACGGAAGCAGGACCTGATCTTCCGCATCGAGCAGAACCTGCTCGACAGCGATGTGGTGCTGCGGGGCGAGGGGGTCCTCGAGATTCTGCCCGAAGGTTACGGCTTCCTCCGGTCTCAGGACTGGAACTACCTGTACGGGCCGGATGACATCTACGTCAGCCCCTCGCAGATCAAGCGCTTCGATCTCCGAACCGGTGACACCGTCATGGGCCAGGTCCGGCCGCCCAAGGACGGCGAACGCTACCTCGCCCTCCTCAAGGTGGAGTCGGTCAACGGGGACGATCCGGAGCGCGCCAAGCACCGCATCGCATTCGACAACCTGAAGCCGCGGTACCCGGAGGAGCGCATCCGGCTCGAGGGCTCCTCGGGCGACCTGTCGATGCGCCTCATGGACCTGATCTCGCCCATCGGCAAGGGGCAGCGCGGCTTGATCGTCTCCCCGCCCAAGGCGGGCAAGACGATCCTCATGCAGAAGATCGCCAACGCCATCCTCGAGAACCATCCTGAGGTCCACCTCATCGTGCTGCTCATCGACGAGCGGCCCGAAGAGGTGACCGACATGGAAGAGCACGTCGACGCGGAGGTCATTTCGTCCACGTTCGACGAGCCCGCGGACCGGCACACCCAGGTCGCGGAGATGGTGATCGAGAAGGCGAAGCGACTGGTCGAGCACGGCCGTGACGTGGTCATCCTGCTGGACTCGATCACGCGACTCGCGCGCGCCTACAACGTCACCGTCCCCCACTCGGGCAAGATCCTGTCGGGCGGTGTCGATGCCCATGCGCTGCACAAGCCCAAGCGCTTCTTCGGCGCTGCGCGGAACATCGATGGCGGCGGCTCGCTCACCATCATCGCCACCGCGTTGATCGAGACCGGCTCGCGGATGGACGAGGTGATCTTCGAGGAGTTCAAGGGCACCGGCAACATGGAGGTCGTCCTCGACCGCCACATCGCGGACAAGCGGATCTTCCCGGCCATCGACATCAACCGGTCCGGGACGCGCAAGGAGGACCTGCTGCTGGATGAGACGGAGCTGAACCGGGTCTACCTGCTGCGCAACTTCCTGTCCGACATGCCGCCCGCGGAGGCGCTCGAGTTCCTGCTCGACCGGATGCGCCGCACCAAGACCAACAAGGAGTTCCTGGACAGCATGGCCCGCGGTTAATCCGGCTCGATCCTCCCCAGCACCAGCAGATCGTAGGTGGCGCGCTGCGGGGCGGAGAGCTCGCGCGGCATGCCGAGGACGAACACTGCCCTGCGTGGGTCATCGGGCAGGTGCAGGAGGAGATGCTCCCGCGGGCTACCGCCGCGGTATGGCCGGGCGCGCCCGCTCGGGTCCACCTCGACCAATCGGCCGGGACCGCCCAGCTCCGCCAGGAGGCGCCCGTACTCCAGCCATTCGGCAATGGGGTCACTCCCCTCGTCCGCGACCCGTGGCAGCAGCACCTCCTCGTAGTAACGCACGGACTCGGCGAGGGCGGCCGGATCGAGGGCGCGGAGCTCGCGGAGCCGTGCACGGTAGGCGGCGCGCGGGTCCTCGACCCCCGCTTCGGCCAGCGCCCGCTCCAGCCGTGCCGCCGCGCGTTCCCGGAGATCCTCACTCATGGCGCGCCACGATGGCCCTGCCGCGCCCGGCCGTCAACCGCCGGCGCAGGCAGGGCCATCCGCCGTCGGCGGGGGGCTGCCGGGGCGGCCGCGGCCGCGGCTTTCCCCGGCGCGGGCCGCATGCTATCTTGCTCGATCGCGTCTCACACTGGAAGGTTGCCATGCCGCTGTTGCCTCACCTTCGCAAGGATCCGGCCCCGGGCACGCCCGAGGATGTGCTGGAGCTGACCTGGGAGGTGTTCGGCGAGCTGTGCCGGGCCCTGGCCGTCAAAGTCGCCAAGAGCGGTTACGTGCCGGACCTCGTCGTCGGCATCGCCAAGGCCGGGGTCATTCCGGGTGCCGTGATCGCCTCCATCCTGGACTGCGACTTCTCGTCCATGAAGATCAGCCGCCACGCAGGCGGCGACCGCGTGCGTGCTCAACCCAGGTTACTCTCCGCCGCGCCGCGGGAAGCGGTCGGCCGTCGCGTCCTGATCGTGGACGAGATCTGCACGACGGGCGAGACGTTGCGCCTCGCGCTCACCGCCATCCGGAACCTGAAGCCGGCCGACGTCAAGACGGCCACCAGCTTCGTCAAGGTGGGCGGCTACAAGCCCGATTTCTTCGCGATCGAGACGGACGCGCTGGTGATCTTCCCCTGGGACCGACAGATCGTGGGCGAGGAGGGCGAGCTGATCGTCAATCCGAGCTACGAGGGGCTGATCTCAGAGTGACGAGTACGAGGACGTGTACGTGTACGTTTACGAGTACGTGTAGGAGTGTGGGTAGGAGTACGGGCGGCCGTTCCGCCGGACACACGAAAGCGCGGCCGCCGGTGCGTCGCCCACGCGCCTGACGGCCGCGCCGGATCGGCGCGGGGCTGCCCGCCCCGCTGTGTTTCGCCGACCGCGCCTACGAGTACGCCAACATGCTCCGCCCTCGTCCCCTTCCTCCTACTCCCTCTCGTACTCGTACTCGTACTCGTACTCGTACTCGTACTCGTAAACGTACTCGTACTCGTTATACGTCCAGATTCCTCACGTACCGCGCGTTCGCCTCGATGAACCGACGGCGCTCCTCCACGTCGTCGCCCATCAGGACGGTGAACAGGCGGTCCGCCGCGACGGCGTCGTCCAGCGTGACGCGCAGGATCGTGCGCGTCTCCGGATCCATCGTCGTCTTCCAGAGCTGGTCCGGGTTCATCTCGCCCAGACCCTTGTAGCGCTGGACCATGACGTTGCGCCGGTCGCCCTTGCCGTTGGACGAGAAGCGCTCCAGCAGCTGATCGAGCTCTTCCTTCGAGTACACGTAGTACTCTTCCTTGCCGTACCCGACGCGGTAGAGCGGCGGCTGGGCGATGTACACCATCCCCTCTTCGATCAACTGCCGCATGTGGCGGTAGAAGAACGTCAGCAGCAGCGTCCGGATGTGCGCGCCATCCACGTCAGCATCCGTCATGATGATGATCTTGTGGTAGCGCGCATTCTTGATGTTGAACTCGTCCTCCCCGATCCCCGTCCCGATCGCCGTGATGATGGTGCGGATCTCCTCATTGGAGAGGATCTTGTCCATCCGCGCCTTCTCGACGTTCAGGATCTTCCCGCGCAGCGGCAGGATCGCCTGGAACTCCCGGTTACGGCCCTGCTTGGCGCTGCCGCCCGCGCTGTCACCCTCGACGAGGTAGATCTCGCACAGCGCAGGGTCGGTGATCGAGCAGTCCGCCAGCTTGCCCGGCAGGACGCTCCCCTCCAGCGCGTTCTTGCGCCGCACCAGCTCGCGCGCCTTGCGGGCCGCGATGCGCGCGCGTGCTGCCTGGATCGCCTTCTCGACGATCGCACGCGCGACGGACGGGTTCTCGTCCAGGTACGTGGAGAGCTTCTCGTTGACGACCTGCTCGACGGCGCCACGGACTTCGGAGTTCCCGAGCTTCGTCTTGGTCTGCCCCTCGAACTGCGGCTCGCGGACCTTCACGGAGAGGACTGCCGTGAGCCCCTCGCGCACGTCGTCGCCGGACAGGCTGTCGAGCTCCTTCTTCAGCAGGCCGTTCTTGCGCGCGTAATCGTTGAGCGTGCGCGTGAGCGCGGCCTTGAAGCCCGTCAGGTGCGTGCCGCCCTCGTGGGTGTTGATGTTGTTGACGAAGGTGAACGTGTTGTCGTTGTAGCCGTCGTCGTACTGGAACGCGAGCTCGATCTCCGCTTCCTCCCGGCTGGCCTCGATGTAGATCGGCTTGGGATGCAGCGGCTTGCGGCTTCCGCGCAGGTACGTCACGAACTCGATGATGCCGCCCTTGTAGAGGTACTCCTCCTTGCGCGGCCCGCCCTCGCCCCGCTCATCCGTGAGCGTGATCAGCAGCCCGCGGTTGAGGAAGGCGAGCTCCCGTAGCCGGTTGGACAGCGTGTCGAACTGGTACTCCAGCTCGGTGAAGATCTGCGGGTCCGGCTTGAACGAGACCGTGGTGCCCGTGCCCCGGGCCTTCCCCACCTTCTGCAGCTCGGTGACCTTGTTGCCGCGCGAGTAGCGCTGCCGGTAGACGTAACCATCCCGCCAGCGCACCTCGACCTCGAGCCATTCCGACAGGGCGTTGACCACGCTCACGCCCACGCCGTGCAGGCCGCCCGACACCTTGTACGCGGTCTTGTCGAACTTGCCCCCGGCGTGGAGCATGGTCATGGCCACCTCGACGCCCGGGCGCCGCTCCGTGGGGTGCAGGTCGACCGGGATGCCGCGGCCGTTGTCGGTCACGGAGATCGAGCCATCGGGACGGATCACGACGTCGATACGGGTGCAGTAGCCGGCCAGCGCCTCGTCCACGGCGTTGTCCACGACTTCGTAGACCAGGTGGTGCAGGCCGCGCGCGCCCGTCGAACCGATGTACATTCCGGGCCGGCGCCGCACCGCCTCGAGGCCCTTGAGGACCTGGATCTGGCCGGCACTGTACTCGCTCGCCTTCGGCTGCTGTTTCGCCATATCGCCTTCGCTAGAGAGTGGCGGGAACGCAACGCTGGATGGTACCCCGCAAGGGGCCGGCGGTTGCCCCGGCGGCCGCCCCGTAACTCGTGCGCTGGCGCCACGTTGCCGGCATCACCGCTCGGCCATGACGAAGCGGATCCGCGCCAGCCGCCCCCGCCGGCGGCCGGCGTTCAGCCGCTTCAGAATTTCGCCTTCCATGAGCTTCAGCTCCATGAGCCACGCGCTGGACCGAACGGCCACCACCAGCACCCCCCGGGAGACCCGGAGGGGCGTCGTCACCGCGGCGATGGCCGGCCCCACCACCTCGGGCCATGACGGGATCGCGCTGGCCTCCTCCACCTTCTCGGCGATCCCGGCCCGCTCCAGGTAGCTCGCCAGGACCTGGCCCACCGGCGCGGGGCCGCGCTCTTCCCGGCTCACGCGTAGATCCTCCCGGCCTCGATGCGCCAGTGCGGCAGGCGGCCGCCCCGCGGCTCGAGGTCCGTGGCCTTGGGCGCCGTCAGGATGACCTGCCCCCGCTCCTCCGCCTCCAGCAGGTCCAGCAGCCGGTGCCCCCGCCGCGGATCGAGCTCCGCGAAGACGTCGTCCAGCAGCACGAGCGGCTCCCTGCCCCGGCCGGCCCGTACCGTGTCCGCCTCGATCATGCGCAGCGCAATGGCCGCCGTCCGCCGCTGCCCGCCCGAGCCGAACTCCCGCAGGTCGACCGAACTCTCGGCGTCAACGAACTCGAGGTCGTCACGGTGCGGCCCGAACAGCGTCATACCGCGCTCCCGCTCGCGCTCCGCGCCGTGGGCGAGCTCCGTGAGGAACGCGGCCTCGACCTCCTCCGGGCTGCACTCCTCCGGCGGCCTGGCCAGGGCGAGCCCCGGCCGGTACCGGAGGCACGCGCCCGCGCCCCCGCTCATCGCTGCGCAGCGGCGGCGGAACGCCTCGGCGTGCGTCTGCACCCACTGGGCGCGCGCCACGATGATCTGCGCGCCGGCGGCCGCCAGCGCCTCGTCCCACGGCTCGAGCAGCGCTCGGCTCGCACGACTGCGCAGCATCGCGTTGCGCTGCCGGAGGACCTGCCGATAGCGCTGCAGCCAGCGGAGGTAACCCGGCTGGTTCAGGGAGAGGACGATGTCCAGGAAGCGCCGCCGCTCGCTCGGCGCGCCCGCGACCAGCGAGAGGTCCGAAGGCGAGAACACGACCGCGCCCGCAAGGCCCACGGCGTCGCCCAGCCGCTCGGGCTCGGCGCCGCCGACCGTCACCCGCTTGCGCCGCGTCCGGCGCTCGAACGCCGCCGTGATCTCCCGCTCCTCACCCGTCGCCTCGTCGCGGAACCGGCCGCGGATGTGGAACGCATCCGCGCCGAAGCGGACCAGCCGCTCGTCCGGCGCGCCGCGGAAGGACCGGAAGGTCTCGAGGTAGTAGATCGCCTCGAGCAGGTTCGTCTTCCCCGCGCCGTTGTCCCCGATGATCGCCGCGCCGACGGCCGGGAACGCGAGCTCCAGCTCCGCGAAGTTGCGGAAATCCCGGAGGCGCAGCTCGACACAGATCAGCGCGTAGATCGGGGCACTCATGGAGCGCGGAATATATTCCCGCGCACACTCCCGGGCAAAGGCGCGCGGCCTGGCGGGCCCGCACGCCGGACGGCGGTGAACGCCCCTGGCTACAGCCCACGGTGCTGGGGTTCGAGTCCCAGCCAGGTCGCCGGGCCCAGGACGGCGGTGAACGCCTCCGGCTACAAGCCCACGGCCTTGGGTCCGAGTCCGCGCTGGCCCGACCGCACCCCGGACGGCCCGTGGGCGCCCCCCGGCTACCGCCCCTGGAAGCGCGGCGGCCGCTTCTCCAGGAAGGCCTTCATGCCCTCCCGCATGTCCGCCGTGCCGGCCAGCAGCCCGAACAGGTGCGCCTCGAAGGACAGCGCGTCCTCCGCGGCCGTGTTGTACCCGTGGTCCACCGCCTCCAGCGCCAGCGCCACCGCCACCGGGCCGTTCGCGACGATGCGCCGGACCAGCTCCTCCGCCGCGGAGCGGACCTCGGCCTGGGGCACCACACGGTTGACCAGCCCGATCCGGTACGCCTCCGCCGCATCGATCATCTCGCCGGTCAGGATCAGCTCGAGGGCGCGGCCCCGCCCCACGAGCCGCGGAAGGCGGACGGTGCCGCCGTAGCCCGGGATGATCCCGAGCTTCACCTCCGGGAGCCCGAAGCGGGCGCCCTCGGCAGCGACCCGGATGTGGCACGCGAGGGCGAGCTCGAGCCCGCCGCCCAGCGCGTAGCCGTTCACCGCGGCGACGACGGGCTTGGGCAACCGCTCGATGAAGCGGAACGTCTCCTGTCCGCGCCGCGACACCTGCACGCCGCTGAGCGGGTCCATCTGCGCCAGCTCGCCGATGTCCGCGCCGGCGACGAACGCCTTCTCGCCTGCGCCGGTCACGACGACGCCGCGCACTTCATCGTCGCGGGCGAGCGATCGGAACGCGCGGTCGAGCTCCGCGATGGTCTCCGCGTTCAGCGCGTTCAGCTTCTCCGGGCGATTCACCACCAGGGTCGCCACGCCATCCCGCCGCTCGATCTCGAGGAAGCGGTATGCCTCGTTCTCTGTCATGTCGCGCAGCCGTGGTTGGATCGGGGATGATCGGGTTTCGCGCCGCGAAAGATACGCGCCGGCCGCCGCCGGGCAACGCGGTCCCGGGCGGCGCCCCTGCGGCGAACGATTCAATTGGCGGCAGCGGCGCCGCGCACGATGCCTTCGACCACGCGCTCCGGGTCGAAGTAGCGCCGCGCCAGGTCGAGGATCGCATCCGCGGTCACCGCGCGGATGGCGGCCTCGAACTCGCGCAGCTCGGCGAGCCCGCGCCCCAGCAGCAGCGCGTCCGCGAGGTCGCCGAGCTGGGCCGCGTTGGTCTGACTGCGGATCTGCCACGCGCCGACCGTGTAGCGCTTCGCGCGCTCGAGCTCCTCCGCGGTGACCGCCTCCTCACGCAGGCGAGCGAACCCCTCCAGCAAGCCCTGCCTTGCCTCTTCCTCGCGCTCCGGCGCGGTGGCGATGTAGCCCACGAACGCGCCGGCCAGCGGCCGCGTGATGGGGTAGGCCGCCACCGTGTAGGCGAGCGAGCGACGGCTGCGCAGCTCTTCGAAGAACCGGGCGCCCAGGCCACTGAGCACGTTGGAAAGCACCTCCGCGGCGTGCCTCGCCGGGTCGGCCCGGTCCGGCCCCGGGAACCCCAGGACGAGAGCCGTCTGCGCTTTCGCCCGCGCCTCTTCCCGCTTGCGCGTGCCTGCCGGCCAGGCCGCCTGCGGCGGCTCCCCCTGCGGCTGCACGGCCGGCAGCCCGGCGAGCTCCGCGGCGATCGCGGCCGCCGCTTCATCCGGTTCCACGCCGCCAACCGCGAGCACCCAGGGCGCGCCCTCCAGGACCTCGCGGGCGTGCCACGCCCGGAGTTCCTCCGCCGTCACGCTGCGGAGCGCAGCGTCCGTCGCCGCGAGGGAGAACCCGTAGGGATGCCCCTCGAACGCGCCCTCCAGGAAGAGGCGGAGCGGGTAGCGGTACATGTCGTCGCGCACCTGCTCGAGGTCCGCGAGCGCGACCTTCCGCTCCCTTTCGACCTCCTCTTCCGGAAAGACCGGGTGCAGCGCGGCATCGAGCAGCAGATCGAGCCCGCGCGCGAAGTGGTGCGCCGGGATCGTCAGCGTCCAGGCCAGGACGTCGGCCGACACGGCCGGCATGATCACCCCGCCCAGCGCCTCCGTTTCTTCCGCGAGGCGAGCCGCGCTCCGCCGCGCGGTGCCGCGGATCGAGGTGCGAGCCATGAAGGCCGTGATGCCTGCGCGCTCCGCCGGCTCGTGGCTCGCCCCGCCGCGCCGGAACACCCCCAGCGCAACCAGTGGCGAGGAGCCCCGCGGTTTGATGGCGATGCGCGCTCCGTTGGCGAGGTGATAGAAATGAACGCCATCCTCCACGTGGTCCGGCTCGAGCCTCGGTGGCCGCCGGACCTGCCGGATGGCTGGCCCGGCCGGCATGTTGCCGGCATCGGCGCGTGCTGCCCCGCCCTCCGGCTCCCCGCCATCCGTTGCGCCGAGCACGGCTGGCAGCCCGTCCGCGCTCCATCCCAGCGCCGGGGAGGTCGCGGGCCGGTACACCAGCACGCTCGCACGGTCCAGCGAGAGCCAGTCGCGGGCCACGCGCTGCACATCCTCGCGCGTCACCGCGAGGAGCTGGTCGAGGTAGGTGGCGGCGAGGCGCCAGTCGCCGAGCGCCTGCCACTCCGCGAGCACGTTCGCCTGCCCCTCCATCGTCTCCAGCCGCCGCAGGAAGCGCGCTTCCAGGAGACTCTTCGCTCGCTCCAGCTCCGGCTCATCGATGCCCGCGGAACGAACGCCCTCCACCACGCCCCAGATCGCGGCCAGCGCTTGCGGCACGTCCGCCGGCTCGACCGCCGCGCTCACGCTGAAGACGCCAATGTCCACCGGGGTGTAATTGCTGGCGGTGATGCTCGTCGCCAGCCCCCTCTCACGCACCCGTTGGTAGAGTCGCGAGGCGCGGCCCTGGCCGAGCACCGCCGCGAGCAGGTCGAGCGCCGGCGTCTCGGCAGCCAGCGGCCCGGGGGTGCGCCAGCCCCACGCCACCCGGCTCTCGATGATGTCCCCCTCCATCTCCCGGAAGCGCAGGCCGATCCGCTCCGGCTCCTCCGGCGCCGGCTCCTGCACGGGCTCGCCCGGCGGCATGTCGCCGTAGAACCGCTCCACGAGCTCGAGCGTCCTGGCAGGATCCACGTCTCCGGCCACCACGAGCACGATGTTCGAGGGGCGATACAGGTTGCGGTAATATTCCCAGACGTCCGCGCGCGTGAGGCGGCGCAGTCCTTCCTCGGTCCCGATCCGCCAGCGGCGGATGCGGTGCACATCGAACATCAGCTCGTACAGCGACTCCACCGCCACGGCCCCGGGATCGTCCAGCTTGCGCCGCGCCTCCTGGATGATCACCAGCAGCTCGCGCCGCAGCTCCTCCTCGTCGATCTGCGAGTTGCGCAGCGCATCGGACTGCACGTCCAGGCCGAGCTCGAGCGCGGAGGACGGCAGGACCGTGTAGTACGACGTGTGGTCGTAGATCGTCCCCGCGTTCAGGTAGCCGCCCGCCCCCTTGGTCTCACGCGCGATGTCGCCCGCACGCCGCTGCTCCGTCCCCTTGAAGTACATGTGCTCCAGCACGTGGCTGATCCCGACCAGGCGGTCCGGCTCGTTGAAGTACCCCGCCTTGACGTGCGTCACGATGGCCACGACCGGTGCCGAGTGATCCTCGCGGATCAGCACGGTCAGCCCGTTGCCCAGCCGGTGCTCGAACGTCGGCACGCTCAGAAACGCCGCAGATCCCCTCACACGTCCCTCTCTTCTTCATTGCGACCGGTGCGGAGCGGCGCCGAACCTAGGAGCCGGCCTGGCCGTCGGCAAGCCGTCGCGACGGAACGGAACACGAGTTGCCGGTCCACGCCTGACGGGCCGGTGGGAGGAGTGCGATGAACGAGAGGAACCGTGCCATCCTGGATGGCGCCGTGTTGATCTCGCGCCGCACGGCGGCCGATGCGGTGCTGCTCGCGGCCGCGCTGCCCGAGGAGGCCGCTTACCTGCGCAGCCAGCTCGCGGGCGAGCAGCGCGTGGTGGCGGCCGCGCCGCCGAACGGCGGCGCGCACGCGGCGCACGAGCACGACGTCCTCGCGCTCCCCGAAGTGCGCCTGCGCCGACGGGGGCGGGCGAAGGTCGCCCTGCTCGAGGGGCTGGCCGCCGGCCTGCTCCGGCCGGGCGAGCGCGTCATCATCATCTCCGGGAGCGCCGGCGAGGGCCCCTTCGAGCTCGACACGGTCGCACTGGTCGAGTTGCGCCACGACGAGGAGCTGCTGGACGGCCACCCGGAGGCGACGCTGGGTCTCCTCGGCCACGTCGCCGACCCGGCGGTCTTCGACTGCGTGCTCGGGCTGTGCGTGCAGCTCGGCCGCGAGGGCCGGGAGGGGCAGCGCGTCGGCCTGCTGATCACCCTGGGCGATCACGAGGCGGTGCTGGCCCGCTCGCACCCGATCGTGCTCAATCCGTTCGAAGGCCACCCGGAGGAGGCGCGCTCGATCCTGAACCCCGGAACGCGGCATGCCGTGCGCGAGTTCTCCGGAATCGATGGCGCGTTCGTCATGCGCAGCGATGGCGTGATCGTGGCGGCCGGCCGCTACCTGCAGGCGCTGGCACCCGAGCGCGACCTGCCTCCGGGCCTGGGTGCGCGGCACCGGGCAGCCGCGGGCATCACGGCGGCCACGCGCTGCGTCGCCTTCGTCGTCTCCCAATCCACGGGCGACACGCGCGTCTACGCCGGTGGCCGGCTGGTGGTCACGATCGAGCGCACGGATTGACGCAGGAGTGGACATCGTGGGAGCCCGGGCCGGGCTGACCGCCGCCCGGGCGCCGTTGCCCTCACACGCGGAGTCGACTGTGTTGGTCTACCTGAACGGCGAGTACGTCCCGCAGAACGAGGCGCGCGTCTCGGTCGAGGATCGCGGCTTCCTGTTCGCCGATGGCGTCTACGAGGTCATCCGCGTCTACGAGGGACGCCCGTTCCTGCTCGAAGCCCACCTGGAGCGCCTGCGGCAGGGACTCCAGGCGCTCCGCATCGACGACCCGGGCACGGCCGGGCTGCCGGAGGTCGCCGAACGGCTGCTCGACGACAACGGCCTCCGCTCCGGCGATGCCACGATCTACATCCAGATCACGCGCGGCGCCGCACCTCGCGCGCACGCCTTTCCCCCCGCAGGCACCAGGCCGACCGTCTACGTGGCGGCGAAGCGGTTCCATCCGCATCCGGCCGAGTACGTCCGGGACGGCGTGGCGGCCATCACCTACCCCGACACGCGCTGGTCACGCTGTGACATCAAGTCCGTGGCGCTCCTTGCCAACGTCCTCGCGAACCAGGCGGCCAAGGAAGCGGGCGCGTTCGAGGCGCTGTTCGTGCGCGACGGAATCGTGATCGAGGGCTCCCACTCCAACCTCTTCGCCGTCCGCGACGGCACGCTCGTGACCTACCCCGCGTGCAACTACATCCTCGCCGGCATCACGCGCCGGCGGGTGATGGAGCTGGCGGCCGCATTGGGCATCCCGGTCGCCGAGGACTCGATCCCCGTCCAGGCCCTCTCCGAGACGACGGAGCTCTTCCTCTCCGGGACGACGACAGAGATCCTCCCCGTCACGCGCGTGGACGGCCGCGAGATCGGGGACGGCCGGCCCGGCCCCATCACGCAGCGGCTACAGCGCGCGTTCAGGGAGTCCATCTGATCCATCGGGCCTGCGAGGGAGAGCCGGCTCAGCCCGCGTCCGCCACGCCTTCGACGTAGAGCGTCTGGATCAGCACTTTGCCCGCCGCCAGTGCGGGGACCGCGAGCAGCAGGCCGAGGAACCCGAACAGGACGGACATCAGCACCTGCACGAGCACGGTGAGCGCGGGAGGGAGCTGCACCATCCCCTTCATCAGCAACGGCAGGACGAGGTTCGACTCGGCTTGCTGGATCCCCACGTACAGCAGCAGCACCCACAGCGCCTTGGTCGGCGAGATCACCAGGGCCAGCACCAGCGCCGGCACTGCGCTCAGGATCGGGCCGAAGTACGGGATGAACTCGAGCAACCCGGCGAGCAGGCCGAGCGCGAGCGCGGCGGGAATGTCCAGCAACCACAGCCCCGCCGATGTCAACACGGCGATCAGTGCCATGCTAAGGGCGGTCCCCAGGATCCAGCGCCGCAGCGTGCTCCCAACGTCCTCGAGTGCCCGGCGGACCCGAGGCCGGTTGCGCCGCGGCACGAGCGAGACGAGGCCGTCCAGGTAGAGTCGCGGCTCGATCGCGAGGTAGAGGCCCGCGAACAGCACCACCAGCCCGCCACCGACCGCACCGACCAGCGAGTTCAGCAGCGGCAGCGCGCCCGTCAACAGCCGCGCGGCTTCCATCGTCACGCGCTGCCGAACGTGCTCCTGGATCGGCTCGGCGGGCGCGCCGAACTCCCCGCTGAGCACTTGGTACTGCCCGTCCGCCCAGGAGACGAGCTCCGTGAGCGCCGCGGGGAGTCGCTCCCGCAGCTCCAGCGCCTGCTCCCGCAGCGTCGGCCAGAGCAGCGCCCCGGCCGCAGCCGCCATGCCGACCCCGAGCAGCAGCACGCTGACCGCCGCGGCCGCGCGCGGAACGCCCCGCGCCTCCAGCCAGCCCACGAAGATCGAGAGGAACGACGCGACCAGGACCGCGAAGAAGGCGATGAAGACGACGTCGCGGCCCAACCAGACCAGGCCCGCGAGCGCGCAGAGCAGGATCACCACGAGCGCCGCACGCGCCACGAACCCCAGCGTCACCGCGGGTGTGCCCCACGGCAGACGCCCGCCTTCCCGCTCCGCCGTCGCCATCGCCGCTCCATTCCCGGTCAAGCAACGGCGGCGCACGGCGCGTGCCACCTCGCCCCCTTCTCTATGGCCCTGTCCCCGGCGAGCTCCCATCTTGCCTTCGGCCCTGCCGGCCGGTAGGCTGACCCCCGGCGACCGGGTTTCGCGCGCAAAAACCGAAGGAGTACCGAAACACCCGGCCTCACACGGGGTACTCACCGTGCCACCGGACCTGCTCCGGCGGCTCGACGGACCAGAAAGGTGGGATCAGATGAGTCGGTCACTCAACAAGGTGATGTTGATCGGGAACGTTGGCGCGGAGCCGGAGATCAGGCAGACCCCGTCAGGCACCAAGGTGGCCAAGGTCTCGCTCGCCACGAACCGGACGTTCACGGATCGTAGCGGCCAGCAGCAGGAGAAGACCGAGTGGCACCGCCTGACCTTCTGGGACCGGCTGGCGGACCTCGTCGAGCAGTACGTCCACAAGGGGGACCGGCTCTACGTCGAGGGCCGGATCGAGTACTCGCAGACCGAGGACGAGAACGGCCAGCCGCGCTACTGGACGGACATCGTGGTGCGGGACATGGTCATGCTCGGCGGCGCTGGGGCCGGAACAGGCAACGCATATGAGGGCGGCCGCCCCCAGCGCGGGCCCCGGCAGCCGGTTCCGCCGGTGTCGCCGTTCGACGAGGACGACGACCTCCCGTTCTGAGCGACGCCGCGCGGCAGCGGCCGGGCGCGGCGGCGCTCCGCGTCAGCCGCGCATCCGGCGGGTGCGGTCGGTGAGCCCGTCGATGACGGCCCGGCCGAGGGCGGACCGGAGCTGCGCGAACATCGAGCGGCCGCCGCGGCGCCGTTGCGTGGCCCGCGCGCGCTGCTCGAGCCGCTGCCGCCTCTCGGCGCGCCAGCGCCGGAGCTGCTCGCGCTCCGCTGCGCTCAGCTCGCGGCGGGCTTCCCTTCCGCGGCGCCGCCGGAGCATGCCCAGCGCGGCGCCGGCGCCGAACGCGATCCCCAGGCTCGGCCAGACATTGGACCGGATCCGCCGCCTCAGGGCCCGGAGCACGTCCAGGCGGTTGCGCAGCTCTTCCCTCTGCTCTCGCAGCCGGAGCTCGATGGCGTCCAGGGTCCCGGAGATACGGCCCCGGGTGTTCTCGATCTCGCGCCGCGCCTCCTCGATCGTCGTGGCCTGGACGTCGGGCCGCGCCCGGCCGTCACCCGTCACATCCGGCTGCCCCCCACGCTGCGCCACACGAATCTCCCGCGCCATATCGTCCCCTCCCGATCGCGTTCCCTCCTGCCGGTCCTGCACTAATCGTTCCGCCGGCAGGCCGATCGGCGACGAGGGGCGCTCCCTACGGCGTGGAGCCGGGCGGCGCGACGCGGGCGGCTGGATCTCCGCTGGAACGCCCGCAGCTCCGCTCCCCTCTCGCGTCGATCAGGGCAGCGCGCGCCGCTGCCGGGCCGCGTCCCGGTCCGGCGGGAGCAGCGCAGGCGCCTCGACCACCTGGAGCTCGTCGGGCGCGAAATAGCGCGTCTCCCGGTCCCCATCGAGGAGGACGCCGTAGGAGTGCGCGCGGTACTCGCTGGCATCCACCACGGTCCCGATGCGGCCGACCGCTGCCGGATCCAGGGGAAGCATGCCGCGTTGGATGCGCACACGCGTGCCTTCGGGGATGAGTGCGCCAGTGACTGCCATCTGTGTCTCCCAGCTGAAGTCGCGTTCGGCGTCCGGCACGTACGATGACGGGGAGGTGCATGCCGCGCAATCCCTTGCAGCCAGCGGCCCCGCTCCCGATATTGCCGGGCCGGAACCCCGACTTCAGGGAGAGGAGGAGGACTCTTTGGATAGGAATGCAGTGCGCGGCGCCGCGCCGCTCGGGCTCCTGGCGGGCATCACGGTGGGGGTATTGTGGACACTCCTGGCGCTCGGCGCGCTGGCCAGCGCAGCCGCTGGCGCGCGTGCGTCCCGGCCGGACTGGGCGCTGGGCTGGACCCTGGTGGGAGTGCTGTTGCTCGGGGCGGGGCTCTCGGCGCTGATCGGGTCCTGGCTACACCACCGCGCGGCCACGCGTCACTGATCGGCTCGCGGCTCGCGGTCGTCTTCCCAGAACCCCAGCATCTCGCTCTCGAACCGTTCGGGCGCCTCCCGGTAGATCGCCACCCACTGCTCGAACGGGGGCAAGGACATGCTCGCGGTCAGCGCCTCGGTCACGCGCTGCACCAGCGCCCGATACGACAAACCCGGAGCCTCGGGCTCCGGGAGGGAAAGCACGGCCGCCGGCGACACCGCGGTCCCGGGCAGCGACCCTTCGGCGCCCGGCCCCCCGGACGCGCCTAGCGCCCGGTACGGTCCGATA
This sequence comes from Longimicrobiales bacterium, assembly GCA_036563975.1. GTDB lineage: Bacteria > Gemmatimonadota > Gemmatimonadetes > Longimicrobiales > RSA9 > RSA9. The sequence continues at coordinate 15,529 of DATCLK010000001.1, forward strand.
TCCCCGCCCCCCGGCGGCACGCCGTGTGCCAGCTCGTAGATCTCGTCCGGCGTCAACCGCAGGAAGCGGTCCGCCACCTGCGCCGAGCACCAGTCGAGATATTTCGCCCGCAGGATCCTTTCGTCCGCGGGTTCAGCAACCATTTCCGCAAGGCCTTGCTGGAGGAGCACGTCATGCGGCCGGCTGCCCGCCGCGGCGCCACACCCGCGCCGCAGACCGGCCTGGCCCATCCGCTTCTACCGTAGGCCGCGCACCCCGCCACGTCAACCCCGGCCCGCTCCTCCCCTCGGAGCGCGCCTCCTCACGGCTGCTCCCGACCCAGCTCCTCCCTCGCTCGCAGGTGCTCGAAGATGGCCCGCCGCGTCACACCATACATCAGGATCCGGCTCAGCACCTCCGGATCACTCCTCTGCACCTCTTCCACCTCGGACGCCACCGCCCTGGGTAGGCGCACGCGCAACTCCACCGCACGCGTCTCTGACATCGCTCCGCCTCGAGCACCTCGCGAGAGTTTTTTCGAAAATTTGCCTGGATCGGCCCGGGCCACTCCACATCCGCGCGGCGCCGCCCTCGTCAGCGGCGAACGGCCGCCAAGATAGGCGGGCGGGTCGACCCCGTCAAGGCCCGGCCGTAACCGCCGTCACGCCAAGGCCTTACGCAGATGTCATTGCAACACAACGACTTACAGAGACACCACGATCACCGTGCCGACCGTTTCCGGCCAGCTCCATACGCCTCGCGCCCCCACGCCCGAGCACGCCGAACTCTTGCGCTGGAGAGGGGTTCCGGCGGGTCATGCAACGGCCTGCGGCGGGCACGCGCTCGTGTCGAAAATCGCAAAAATCCGGTGCCGGCGGATCCGCCTCACGCCGCCGGCGCCGGGTACACGTCGCGCAACCGGATGACCGGGGCACGCGCCTCCCCGCGTTCGAGCTGTTCGAGCGTGTTCGCGTGGCCGAAGACGTCCAGCGCGCGCCGGACGACCTGGTAGCGCTGCGGCTCGTAGCGAGCGTACAGCATGAGCAGGCCGAGGCGGATCTCGTCCATCAGGGCCCGCGCCTCGGCGAGCGAGAGGGGCAACGGGAACCGGAGGTCGTACGCCGTGCCCTCGTGGTGCGGGAGGCGGTAGCTGTCGGCGCCGGGGAACGCGTCCAGCAGCAGGCGTTCGAACTCCGGGTCGGGCCCGGGCCGTCCGCGCTCGATGCGCAGCACGGCGTCGTCATACCGGAAGTGGAAGGTCGCGATGTCTCCGGGCGCCAGGACGATCCGCGCGGCTGTGCGCTCGTTGAGGTCGAGGTCGCGCACCACGTCCCGGAAGCCGATGCGCAGGATGGTCGGACGGGAGAGCGGCGTGAACCCCGTGCGGCGCAGCACGCTGATGGTGATGGCCTGGCAGTACTGCCGGAGCGGTCCGGACACGACCTCGCCGCTGGCGAGGGAGAGGTCGCGGGGGGACCGGAGGAGGAGCCGGACGTGGTCGAGGGTCGGCTCGTAGACCCAGTCGAGGATGACGAGCTCGGCACTCAGGTCCAGATGGCGCACCTCCGCGCTGCCGAGATCCAGCACCTCGGCCGAGGCGGCGTACTCGCCGTCGAGGACGAGGCCGAGCCCAATGTCTTCGATGCGGCCGCCCCTGGATTCGATCTGGTGCGATTCCCGGTACTGGATGATCGCGCGGCTTAGCGGCAGGTCGCCGACGCCGGGGACGTCGGCGAGCGCCTCCGGCCGGGTGCGCAGAGCCAAACCCATTCCGTCCTCCCCCGAGTGTGGGCGCCGGGCGAGCGCGGCTGCCGGCGCCGTGGTCTAGGAGCAGTCGTCGGGCGTGGAGCGCCCGAGGACACCGGTATCGGGTTCCGGGTGGGTCGCCGGCGACATCCGCTGTCGCGCCCGCCGGTCCCGGCGCACGCACTGCGCCCGGGGGACCCGACCTCGCCTTCGAGGCCGTCCGGTAGGCCGCCGCCGCGGCGGCACAGCCGAGGGCGCGGCGACGCACCCGGTGAGAAGGCCGTGGGACCGGGCGCCGTCCGGAAGAACAGAACCGGGTTTACGGCGCACACGAGTCCCTTGCGCCGCAAACCCGGTTTCGTTAATCTTCGTGGTGCCACCCAACGAAGCCGAAAACCGCCTGCGGCGCGGCTTGAGGGGACCCCGGGAGCGGCCAACTCCCGGGGTCCTTTCTCATTGTCGCCGGCCGGCGGGCCCGGCGGACCGGCTCTCGCCTCGCGTGGCTCCTGGAAGAGAAGCGCCCTCGCATCGAGGGTAGATGACACCCTTGACACGAGGGCGGCTCGCTCTTACACTGGTCTCCAGCCACGGAGGTTGAGCGGACCGCCACCCGCATCGACCGCGAGAGCTCCCGGTTGCCAGCCGGGGGCTCTCGTTTTTTCATGCTATCGATCCCACCTGCGCGGGCCGGCTGGCGCCGGTGCGAGGTGCGGCCCCGCAGACCTCCAGGGCCGGATCGTGACGCCGAGCCCGGCGCCCGATGCCCGGCCGGTTCCCGCCAGCAACGAAAATCGCCGCCCGGTCAAGGATACCGTTGACCTTGAGAGGGAGGCGACAACAGAGGGACGCTACTGCGCGCGAAGAACCGAAGACACCGGGGTTGCCGCCCCGACGACTCGCGGGCGCATCGCGGTTGCCAGCCGCGTCGCACCGCGCGTGGGAGACCCTCTACGGGTCTCCGGGAAACGCCGCCCGCCGGTTGCCAGCCGGCGGGCGTCGCGTAGCGGTTACCATAACGCGGCCGCGTCGCGGGGTCAAGGATCGTGTATCGCGCATTGCAGTCGAGACGCACTGCGCGAAGCCGAGGGACTCGGCTGCGGGTGGCGGCGCCCGTGCTTGACAGTGGCCGGACCGGCCCGCTAGCGTGCACGGGCACGCCGGCGCCGGGCAACGACGCGACGCGAGCGTGGCCCGGCGGTGATCCGTCCGCGCACCGACGCACGGTGCCGGAGCCGGCGCACGGAGCGTTCTCGTGATCTCCAGCTCGCAGCGACAGCATCGCGGCCCGGAGGAGCCGGGTAGGGGCGCGACGCCGCGCGATATCGTGGGCGCCACCACGGCGCGGGAGCGGGAGGACCGCGAGCTGAACGCCTCCGCCCTTGCGCTCGGCGCGCGTTCCCGCTCGTACTGCTTCATCGAACGTCTGGGCAAGACGTACACCGTCTTCCTGGTCACGTATCCGGCCGGGCCGCGGCAGTGGCGCGGCTACTTCGTGTTCCGGGCCGTAGGCGACGACGGCGCCGAGCTGGAGGTGCGGACCGCCGACCTGTTCGTGGAGCGGACCGAGCAGGAGATCGATGAGCGTGCCCGGGGGCTCGGCCGGCCGTTGATCCAGGCGCTGCTCGAGTCGGCACTCCACACCCACGAGCGGAGCGCGCTGGCGGCGGCGAACGCGCAGAAGTCGCTGCGTGACATCCTGACGAGGCGCGCGGCGGAGCTGGCAGCGGACGAGTCAACGGAAGCGGAGCAGCACCTTTCGCTCGATCGCCTGCGGTCGCTGTACGAGTCGTACCGGCTCGATCAGGTGGCGCATCTCGTCGCGCTCATCGCCCCCGAAGATTTCCGCGCACTGGTCACGCGGCTGCTGGAAGGTCGCGAGATCGATTTCCGCTCGCGCGACCGGTACCAACTGGCGATGCTGGTCGTGCAGGAGATCGAGCGACACCTGCCTCTCCCGCCCTTCGAGCACTGGGTGGGCGATTACCTCGCGCATCGCGAGGTTTACCGGCAGTACGCGCACGCGCTGCACCGCGAGGCGGTGCTTCCGTAGCCGCCCGGAACCGGCCGCCCGCCGCGGACATCACCGATCATCATCCACTCATCCACACCGGCGTACCGGCGGAGGTGGGCGTGGCCCGAGAGAGCTGGCTCAAACAGAACGCTTTGCTTCTCCTCCTCGTCTTCATTCCCATCGCGCTGATCCTGGAGCACGTCCTGCACGTGGGCGGGCTGTGGGTGTTCCTGACTTCCGCGCTGGCGATCATCCCGCTGGCGGGCCTGATGGGTCGCGCGACGGAGCACCTGGCGGCGCGGCTGGGGGAAGGCGTGGGCGGACTGCTCAACGCAACGTTCGGCAACGCAGCCGAGCTGATCATCGCGATCATCGCGCTGCGCGCGGGACTGCACGACCTAGTCAAGGCGTCCATCACCGGATCGATCATCGGCAACATCCTGCTGGTCTTCGGGCTGGGCGCCCTGTACGGCGGGATCAAGCACCAGACGCAGCGGTTCAACGCGACGGCGGCGGGCTTGAGCGGGACGCTGCTGGTGCTGAGCGCGATCGGGCTGGTGATCCCGGCGATCTTCCATTTCCTGGTGCGGGGCGCCCCCACTCCCGCAGAGCAGGAGCTCAGCCTCGAGATCGCGATCGTGCTGATGGCGACGTACCTGCTGAGTCTGCTGTTCACGCTCCGCACGCACCGTCACCTCTACGTGGGCACGGCCGGCGCGGAGGCGCTCGAGGAACTCGGCGAGCCCGTGGGCTCGGTCGGCCAGAACTTGCTGGTGTTGCTGGCCGCGACGGCGGGTGTGGCGTTGATGAGCGAGCTGCTGGTGGGAACGGTGGAGGAGGCGGCGGAGGCGTTCGGGATGAACGAGGTGTTCGTGGGCGTGATCCTGGTGGCGCTGATCGGCAACGCGGCCGAACACTCGACGGCGGTGCTGATGGCCGGCAAGAACAAGATGGATGCGGCGATCACGATCGCGATGGGGTCATCCATCCAGGTCGCGCTGTTCGTGGCGCCGCTGCTCGTGTTCCTGAGCTACGTGATCGGGCCACAGCCCATGGATCTGCTCTTCACGACGCTCGAGGTGGTGGCGGTGGGGATCTCCGTGCTGATCATGGCGCTCATCGCGGGCGACGGCGAGTCGCACTGGATGGAAGGCGTCCAGCTCCTGGCCGTGTACCTGATCCTCGCGATCGCGTTCTACTTCCTGCCCGTGTGATGCGCGGCCGCGCCGGCAGCACGGCCGCGCTCCGTCTCCGGCGCCGCGTGCGGCGAGGGCCGGGCCGCTGTCGGGCGGCCCGGCCCTCGCCGCACGCGGCCGGCTCACAGGCCGAGCTGCACGGGGACGGGCGTCTCGCCACTGTAGTCGTAGAAGCCGCGGCCCGATTTCCTTCCCAGGTACCCGAGCTGGACCATCCGCTTGAGCAGAGGAGGCGGAGCGAAGCGAGGCTCGCGGTACTCGTCGAACATGATCTCGGCAACGCGGTACAGCGTGTCGATGCCGACGAAGTCGCTGAGGGTGAATGGTCCCATCGGGTAACCGGTGCCGAGCGTCATGCCACGATCGATGTCCTCGATCGAGCCGAGGCCGGCCTCGAGGCCGCGGATCGCATCGAGCATGTACGGCACGAGCAGGCGGTTGACGATGAAGCCGGACGTGTCCTTGGCCACGATGGGCTCCTTGCCCAGAGACTTCGCGAACTCGAAGGCGGTGCGGAACACCTCCTCGCTGGTCGCGATGGTGCGCACGACCTCCACCAGCTTCATCACGGGGACGGGGTTGAAGAAGTGCAGCCCGACCACGCGATCCGGACGGCGGGTGGCAGCGGCCATGGCCGCGATGGTGAGCGAGCTGGTGTTGCTCGCGAAGATCGTCGCCGGCGGGCAGATTTCGTCCAGCTCGCGGAACAGCGAGTTCTTGATCTCGAGATCCTCGGTGACCGCCTCGATGACGAGGTCGGCACCGGCGAGGTCGGAAAGCGCGGTGGTGGTCCGGATCCGCGCGAGTGTCTGATCGCGGAGCGCGGGCTCGAGCTTGCCCCTCTCGACCGCGCGGTCGAGACTGCGCGTGATCGACTTCAGGCCGCGCTCACAGAGCTCCTTCGAGACTTCCCGCACCCAGGTCTGGTACCCGGCCCTCGCCGCGACCTCGGCGATGCCGCTGCCCATGAGGCCGCATCCCAAGACGGCCACCGTCCGGATCTCCGCCATCGTTCCTCCGTTGCGACCGACGCTCGTATCAGGACGCGGCAATATGCGCGGCGCCGCCGGCGAGTTCAACCGGAAGCGGCGGGCGCTACGCGCTCAGCGGCTCCGGGGCGCCTGCGCCGGGGACCGAAGCCAGAAGTCAGCGGCTGCGGGGCGCCTGCGCCGGGGACCGGAGCAGCCGGCGCCACGGCGCGGGCGGCGGCTCGAGCCGTTCGCCGCGCTCGAGCCGGTCGAGGAGGCCCTCGACCTCGACGCGGGCAGCGGCCAGCCGACGGCGGTACCCGGCGGCCGCGGCGGCCACGCCCGCCCAGAGGCCGCCGCCGAGGCCCGCGACGGCGGCGAACGCGGAGGCCGCCGTCGCGAGAGTGGTGCCGAGCGTGTCGGCGAGCCCGAGGCTCGCCGCGAGGGCGCCGGCCCCGCCCAGCGCGATGCCGAGCACGCCGCCGCCGACGAGGCCGTTCACCGCGGCTTCGCTGCGCCGGTTGCCGAGGTCCATGTCGATGCGGACGTGGGAGCGGCCCGGCTCGAGCGGTCGCACGGCGAGCGTGACGCGGCGGGCGCGGGCGAGGTACCAGTTCCGGGCGGGGCGGCTCAGGGCGCGCGCCATCTTGGAGATGGTGTCCTCAGCCGGCTCGAAGTACGCCACGGACTGCTGGCGGCGGCGCAGCACGAGATACTCCCGCGTGGAGAGGTACTCCTCGAGCCGTGCGGCGGCATCCCGGTCGGCCAGCGGGAGCACACGGCCGACGGACACCGTCCCGGGGCCGATGAAGCGGTCCGCGAGGGAGGGGTCGATCTCTGCGGGCGTCTCGTAGAGCGCCTGGCGCACGAGGTCCGCCGGCAGGCCGAGCTCGGCGCCGATGCGCAGGACTTCCTCCTCCGAGACGCGCTCCTCCGCATCCGCCCGGGCGGTGTACAGCTCGATCGCGCGGCGGATCACGGCCTCGAGCTGCCGGCGCGTGATCGAGCGGTCCGCGGGCGCGGGGATGTGGTCATCCATGACGGCAAAAAGATACACCGGCGGGCTATATGCCGGCGAGGGCCTGGCGGACGAGCTCGCGCAAGCCCGCCTCGAGCTCCGGAGGGACGGAGAACACCCGGTCGAAGGTGGCCTCGAGGTCGGCCGTGTCGCGGCCGGCGCTGACGAGGAAGAAGCGCCGGTAGTCGGCGGCGTAGCCGGGCGCGACGCGGTCGAGCAGCAGCGCGCCGGTGCGGATGGCGGCGCGGGAGGTGATGGCGTTCTCACCCAGCTCGCGGATGCGGACGGGCGCGAGGTACTCGCGCACGGTCTCCGCCGCGAGCGGGTAGACGAGCTCGTGGAGGGAGGGCCAGAGCGCGTCACGGGGGCGGTCGGCCGGCGGCGTCTGGATGGCGACGCGGGGCCGCTGCACGCCGCGCGTGACGATGCGGCCTTCGGCGCCGAGCGCAGGCGCGAGGAGCAGGTCGCCGCCCCGGAGCTGGGCGTAGAGGAGGAAGTCCGCGAGGGAGTCCGCCAGCGGCTCCCACTCCGCCTGCACGGCGGCCGCGAGCTCGGTGAGTGCGGGCTGCTGCTGCTGCCAGTGCGCGTGGTAGAAGGCGCGCGACTCGGCCTGCAGGACCTCCGCCCACGCCGCGACGACGCTCCGTTGCCGCGCCGTCGGGAAGAGGGACGAGAGGAACGCGACGGCGGCCGCGGCGGAGCCGCCGACGCGCCGGGGATCGCCGCCGGCCTGGTGCCAGACGCGGATGGCGCCGAACAGCGCGTCCGCATTGCGGAAGTAGAGCGGCAGGAAGTGGAGCGCGGCGTACGCTGCTTCGCCCTCGAACTCGCGCGCGAACTCGTCGGCCCGCCGGTCCAGCTCCGTGGGGTACACGCCGGCGCGGCGCTTGGCCGCGGTCATGCTGTCCACGTAGCCCGGCCGGTAGAGCGGCACGGGCGGCAGCGTGTCGGCAGGCGGGGCGGGCGGGGCCGGCGGCGCCGGCGGCTGCGCAGCGGTATCGGCTCCCACGCCTGCGGCGGTGTAGGCCATGCCGTGATACCACAGCGCGACGTGCTCCGCGAGCCCGACCCGCCACTCGCGCGGCGGGCCCAGCTCCGGCTCGCCGGGCTGCCCTGCCGGCGCCCCGCACGCGGCCAGAACGCTGGTCACGGCGAGCAGCCACGGGCTCGCCCGGCGGATCGGGCAGCCCGTCATCGGCTGCCCCGGCCGCCGGCCGCGGCGCGCATGCGCTCCAGGACGGCGAGGAGCTGGAGGTCGCTGGCGCGGTCGGCCGCGGTCCGGCCGAGATGGCGAAAGCGGATGCGGCCATCCCGGTCGAGGACCACGGCGGCCGGTCTGGGGGCGTGTTCAGTCGGAGGCCAGACGCCCCAGCGCTCGAGCACGGCCCGGTCCACAGAGACCACCGGCAGGCTCAGGCCGAGCTCGGCAGCGGTCCGCTGCGCGACGTCCGGCGGATCGGGTGTGATCGCGACGACGCGGGCGCCGGCGCTCGCGTACGCGTCCAGGTGCGCGCCGAGCGCGGCGAGGCGCTCGCGACACAGCGGGCACGCATGGCTGCGGTAGAACACCAGGACCACCGCAGCGCCACGCAGCGCCTCCAGCGCGAACGAGCCTCCGCGGCTGTCGATCCCGCGCAGGTCTGGGGCGAGCGGGTACTCTGCGGCGACGTCGGCGGAGCGGGGTCCGCCCATGGGCGCACGCCCTTCGTCCGAGCGACCCGCCTGGCACGCGACGATCCCCAGGAACAACAGGAGCGGGTGCGAAAGGCGCATGCGCATCCCGGCCGTGGCGAAAGACTCCAGAGACTCCGCCTTCCTCTCCGGGTCAAGCTCCGTGCCAGCCGGGGGCGGACGCCAGGGTCAGGGGAGCGCCTCGACGATCACCGCGATGCCCTGTCCGCCGCCGATGCATGCCGTGCCCAGACCATAGCGGCCGCCGCGACGGCGCAGCTCGTGGAGCAGGTGGACGGTGATCCGCGCGCCGGAAGCGGCGAGCGGGTGCGTGAGCGCGATCGCGCCGCCGTTGACGTTGGTGCGCTCCGGGTCGAGCCCGAGCTCGCGGGCCACGGCCGCGAACTGGGGGGCGAACGCCTCGTTGACCTCGACGAGGTCCATGTCATCGAGCGTGAGTCCCGCCTTCTCGAGCGCCTTGCGGCTGGCGGGCGCGGGGCCGATGCCCATGATCGCGGGTTCGACGCCGGCGATCCCCCAGGAGACGAGCCGGCCGAGCGGCTTCAGGCCGTTGGCTGCCGCCCAGTCGCCGTTCGCGATGACGACGGCGGCGGCGCCATCGCCGATGCCGCTGGCGTTGCCCGCCGTGACGAGGCCATCCGCCTTGAAGTACGGCTTGAGCGCGGCGAGCCCTTCGCGCGTGGTGTCCGGCCGCATGTGCTCGTCGATGCGGAATTCGACCTCGCCCTTGCGCGTGCGGAGCATGATGGGGGCGACCTCGGCGTCGAAGCGCCCCTCGTCCCATGCCTTCTTCGCGCGCATCTGGGAACGGTAGGCGACTTCGTCCGCCTCCTCACGGGTGACGCCGTAGCGAGACGCGAGCTCCTCTGCCGTCTGCGCCATGGAGAGACGACACTGCGTGTCGGTCAGAGCGGCCCACAGCGCGTCCTCGAACATGCCGCCGGCGTCGCCCAGGCGCAGCTCGCCCCAGCGCGCGCCGCGCACGACGTGCGGCGCCTGACTCATGGACTCCGTGCCGCCGGCGAGCACCACCTTCGCCTCGCCGAGCAGGATCTCCTGCGCGCCGTTGATGATGGCCTGGAAGCCGGAGCCGCAGAGCCGGTTGATGGTGAGCGCGGGGACCTCGATGGGCACGCCCGCGCGCAGGCCGACATGGCGCGCGAGGTAGATCGCGTCCGCGGAAGTCTGGAGCGCGTTCCCGAAGATCACGTGGTCCACGGCATCGGCCGGCACGCCGGCGCTCTCCAGGGCGGCGCGCGCGGCGTGGACGCCGAGGTCCGTTGCGCTGAAGCCCTTCAGACTGCCGCCGAAGCTGCCGAACGGCGTGCGGCGGCCGGAGAGGAAGACGACGTCGGTCTGCTGCCCCTGGGTTCCCATGGGATCGCTCCTGGAGGAATCGGTCGTCGCGTCCTACACGGGGGGCGAGTCTAGGTTTCCCGCAGCGCGTCGCAGATCCAGTCGCCGACGTCGTCGGTGGTGAGGGAACCGCCGAGGTCGGGGGTGGTGCGCCGCTCGGCGATGGCGCGGCGGACGGCGGCATCCACGCGTGCAGCCTCGCGCGCGTACCCGAGGTGGTCGAGCATCATCGCCGTCGTGAGAATGGCGGCGAGCGGGTTGGCGCGGCCAGTGCCGGCGATGTCCGGGGCGGAGCCGTGCACCGGCTCGAACATGGCATAGCGGCCCGGATGCAGGTTGGCCGAAGGCGCGAGGCCGAGCCCACCGACGAGCGCTGCGGCGAGGTCGCTGAGGATGTCGCCGAACAGGTTCGACGTGACGATGACGTCGTAGCGCGCCGGGTGGAGGACGAGATCGAGTGCGAGCGCATCGATGTAGGCGGCCTGACGCTCGATCTCGGGGTACTCGGCGGCGACCTCGGTGAAGACGCGGCGCCACAGGTCGCCCGCGTGGGGCATGGCGTTGGCCTTGTCGGCGAGAGTGACCTTGCGCCGGCCCGTCGCCCGCGCGTGCTCGAACGCAGCGCGCACGATGCGCTCGACGCCCTTGCGCGTGTTGATGTCTTCTTCGATCGCGACCTCGTCCGGCGTGCCGCGCTTGAAGTTCCCTCCCATGCCGGCATAGACGCCCTCGGTGTTCTCGCGGACGATGACGATGTCGACGTCCTCGGGCTTCACGTCGCGGAGCGGCGAGAGAGCGGCATCGTAGAGGCGGACTGGCCGGAGGTTGACGTACAGGTCGAGATGGAAGCGCAGGCCGAGGAGGATCGCGCGGGTGTGCCGGTTGTCCGGCACGCGCGGGTCGCCGAGCGCGCCGAGCAGGATCGCGTCGTAGTTGGTGCGGAGGTCGTCCATCTCCTCGGGGGTGATGGCCGAGCCCGTGCGCAGGTAGCGCTCAGTGCCCAGGTCCCACTCGACCAGCTCCAGAGGAAGGTGCGACTCGGTGATGAACAGACGGAGCACCTTGACGGCCTGACGGATGACCTCCGTGCCGATGCCGTCACCGGGGATCACGGCGATTCTTGCCATGCCGGCAAGATACGGGCGCGGGGCGGTAGGCCGCCAGGCCGCGCCTCACGGCACGACGTGCAGAACGCCGCGCGTCCCGTGGGTCAGGCACACGAAGGGGTAGGCGCCCGGCGGCGCGTCCGCGAGGGAGACGACCCACGTGGCGCCCGCCGCGATGAGGGGCGGCCCGCGGAGCTGGTGCGTCCTGGAGAGAAAGTCGCCCTGCGCGGGCGCGAGCGCGGGTGCATCGAACGCGATGGCGTGGGTGCCGGTCGCGCTCGCGGTGAACCGGACCACATCTCCCGGCCGCACGCGGATCGTGTCCGGGTCGAACTCCGACGCGGACGCAGCCGAGCCGATCCGGACATCGTGGATGCGCGTCCCGGGGGGCAGGCGGGCGACGACCGCGCCGAGTTCGAGCATGGGCGTCTGCTCGGGGATGGGCGGCGCCTCGCACGCGGCGAGAGCGCAACAAAGGGCCCAACAAGAAAGAAAGGGGCGCCTCGATGGGAGGCGCCCCCGGGCGAGACGGGACACCGGGCTCACGCGCCGCCGTGGCTGAGCGAATAGACGTACGCCGCGACAGCGCGCACCTGCTCATCCGTGAGCTGGGCGCCACCCATGGGCGGCATGGGCGAGGCGGCCTGCTTGGGCTGCGGCACGCCGTTCCTCACGATCTCGACGATCCCGTCATACGAGCCGTCGGTGTTCAGCCACTGCTGATCCGTGAGGTTCGGGCCCAGGTTGGGCATGCCCTTCGCATCCGGGCCATGGCAGGTGAAGCACAGGCCGGTCGACGTGAAGATCTGCTGGCCCTGTGCCACCATCTCCGGGGTCACGCCCGGCGGCAGCTCCGCGGCCGCGGCCGGCTGCTGGCCGGCAGGCGGCTGCGCGGCGGGAGGCTGCTCCGCGGGCGGTTGCTGCTGCTGCTGTGCATCCTGCGTCTGGCACGCCACCGACGCCAGCCCGACGAGGGCCAGCACCGCGAGAGGCGTCGTCCAGGCAGTTCTGCGCATCGGCGTCCTCCTGAGATCGAGACGGAAGTGACGGACGGCCACTGCTGCGTTCCACTAAGGATGACGCGAGAAACCAGTGTGGCGCCCCGTTGCCGGAGCGCGCCGAAGATACGGGAGGGCCGGGGGAGCGTCAAGCGCTAGGCGGGTCCGCCCAGCGCGGCCTGGACCTCGGGCGGCGCCCGGCGCAGCCACTCGTCGGCCTCGGGACTGCCGGCGGCCTTGAGGGCGCGGATCAGCGCCAGCCAGTTGGCGGAGGCCTCCGGCTCGAGCTCGACGGCGCGGCGGTACTGCTCGATCGCCTGCTCCGGCCGCCGGAGATCCGCGAAGAGGTGCCCAAGCTCGCGGCGGACGTCCGCGTCGTCCGGCGCGATGCGGACCGCTTCGCGGAGCCGGTCGGCTGCCGGCTCGAAGCGGCCCTGGCGGCGGTGGATGCGGCCGAGGTAGAGCAGCGCGGAGACGTTCTCCGGATCGCGCTCGACGACGGCGCGGAAACCCGCCTCGGCAGAGTCCAGGCGGCCCGCGCGAAAATCCGCGATGGCCCGGTCCATCGCCTCGGCCGTGCCATCGGTGAGCCGGCCGATGACGAGGAAGACGAGGACGAGCGCGGCGACGGCGACGGCGATGCCGACCAGGAGGCCGCGGCCGCGCCGCGGGGGCGGGGGCACGGGGCTCGCCACCTCTCCCACCGCCCGCTCCTCGACGGCGTGATGCGCAGCGCTCCGCACGGCTTGCTCGCCGAGCGCGTGGACTTCCGCGCGCAGCCGACTCACGACGCGCTGCGCCACGTCGGCGTCGGCCGCGCGGGGCTGCTGCGCAGTGGCGCGACCGGCGGCCTGCCGCAGCTCGTGCACGAGCCCAGCCAGCTCGAGGGAAACGAGGGAGCGCTGCCGCAGGGCGTGGACGACCTCCTCGAAGGGGAGGTCGGAGGGCGACAGCGCGGCGAGGCGAAGCGCGTCGGGCGCGCCGGAGTCCGAGCGGAGGAGCAGGCGGAGCGTGCGCTCGACCGCCCCCTCCACCACCCGGACGGCGTCCGCGAGCTGGTCAGGGGTCTCGTAGTCGCGGAGGATCCTGATCGCGTCCTCCGCCTCGTCGAGGGGCTGGAGGACGCGAGGCGGGTCGATCATGGATCAGCGTTCGATGCGCAGGAGACCGGCACGCGCGCTCGCGCGAATGAACGCCTCGGGCTCGTCGCTCGGGATCCCGATCCCGCTGCGCGCGTGCTCCTCCTCGGCTTCACGACGCATGAACTGTGCGATGGACTCGCCAGGCCGGCCGCGCGCATCGCGGAGCTGGCGGACGATGTCCACCCACGTTCCGACGTAGACCTTGCCATCAGGCGTACGTACGCGGTGGATGCCCGGGCGCGTATCCGCTTTTCCCGCGCGGGAGAACAGCTCGAGCTGGGACGGCTCGAGCGCCCCGTTCTCGAGCTCGCCGAGCAACTCGTCCAGCGGGTCCGACTCGACCTCGAGCTCCTCGAGCCGCGCCTCCCACGGCACGAGCTCCGGGTCGCCGGGCTCGACGCCGTGTAGCGCACGCTTCAGCTCGATGAGGCGCCAGAGCGCGACGGGGTCCCAATGCTCTGAGGGCGGCACGCGCTCGAAGGCCTGGAGCGCGCCCTCCCAATCGCCACGGTCGTAGAGCAGGTGCCCGAGATAGATGCGCGCGTCGTGGTGCTCCGGGTCGAGCTTGAGGGCGCGCCGCAGATTGCGACGCGCGCCGGCTTCGTCCCCGAGCCGGTGCAACGTGTACCCGAGCGCGGCGACGGCCTCGGCGCTGTCCGGCTGCAGCGAAGCGGCGTCGAGGAAGACCTCGCGCGCCTCGGCGTAGAGCCGCTCCCGGTAGAGCGCGCGTCCCATGGACAGGAGAAGATCCAGGTCGTCGCCGCCTCCCGACCGGCGCGCCCGATCGAAGAGGGAGAGCGCTTCCTCGTGGCGCCCCAGCCGGAGCAGGACCTCGCCCAGCCCCACGAGGGCGTCCTCGTGGTCGGGATCGAGAACGAGCGCTTTCTCGAAGGCCTGCTTCGCCCAGGCGATCTCCTCGCGCGCCAGGCGAGTGTAGCCCATGCCGACGTACAGCTCGACCGAGTGCGGGTACAGCCGCAGGCCCTCCTTGAGCGTGTTCAGCGCGGCGTCGTAGTCGCCATCGTTGAACAGATCATGCGCACGTTCGTCGTACTCCTCCGAGCTGAGGAACTGACTGGCCATGCTCAGCGCCTCCTCTCTGCATCGAGGCCCGGAACCGGTCGTCGTGGTGGGGGAACGGCGGACGCCGCCCGGCGGCGCCCCCAATCTAACGCCTCGCACGGACCCGGACCACCCCTGCCGCCGCACCCGGGCGCCGGCAGGCCGAGCACGCTCGGCGGCACAGCGGGCCGCGCCGGGCAGCACGGCCCGGGCACGTGCCCGCCCGGCCCCTCACGGCGCAGCGGGTTGCTCGGCCTGCCGGGCGCCGGCATCTTGCCAGGCCCGCGGTGGACGACCCGCGCCTCTGCGGGCTGGACCGCAGTCGGGAACGGAGGGCGGTGTGTTGCGTTGGCTTTGGCGCCGGCGCCAGCGCGAGCAGGCCGGACGGAAGCGGCTGCTGATCGCGCTCGCGCGCGCGGAAGAGGCGCTCATCGAGACGCACGTGGCCAACGTGCTGGAGATCATCGATGCGGTCGGCGACGAGATCCCGCTCGACCGACTGCTGGACCTTTACCTGGACGCGCTCGAGCCGAGCGAGCCACGCGCGACGATCATCGCGCGACGCGTGCTGGCCCGGCTCGAGATGGGCGAGGAGGCGCGAGGCGGCCGCCCGCGGCGACGCCCGCGCAGCCGCGAGGAGCAAGCGCCCTAGCGTTCCAGGACGTTCTCGGGTAAGCGCCAGCGGATGCGCGTTCCGCCCTCGAGGCGAGTGGGAGCCGAGACGTACAGGTCATCGGATTCGCCCGCCAGCCGGGCGATCAAGCGTACGGGCCCCGCGGGCAAGGGCGGCGTGATGAAGAGGGTGTTGGTGAACTCCGGCGGAGCCTGCCCCAGCCGCCGTTCCCTTCCCTGCTCGTCCCGGATCAGGATCTGGAGCGCCGAATAGGAGCGGTTCTCGATCACGACCCGGACCGGCCGGGCGGTGTCCTGCGCGGCGAAGACGGCAGCCGGTTCAGGGGCGCCGCCCACCTCGAGCACGTTACCACCGTCGAACACGCCCCCAGGCCAGAGCGCGATCAGCCCGAGGATCGCCGCAGACGAGCGTGTGGCCATGGTCGCCTCCTTTCTGCGGCAGGGACCATGCGCGGGCGCCGGCGGGAAACTCCGTGCCAGGCGCGGGAGTCACTTTCGCAGTGGTACGGCCGCCACACGCTCAGGGTTCCGCCTCTGCGCCGTCTTGCACCTCCGAGAAGAGCCACGCCCAGTCCACGGGGAGATCGTGCTTCAAGCGTTCCCGCGGCGTGGGATACCGCTCGAACGGCATGCCGTACTTGCGGCTGAGGTAGAAGTTCACGGCGTTGGCGACGTATCCGGAGGCGGTGTAGCCGTGCTCCCCGTGCTCGAGCAGCATCACGGCGACGATCTCCGGCTCGTGCCCGGGCCGGCCGCCAATGCCGACGAACCAGGCGTGATCCGGGCCGTGGGGGTTCTGCGCGGTCCCGGTCTTCCCCATGAAATCCCAGAAAGGGAGCCGGCTGAGATGAGCCGTGCCGCCCGGGCCGAGCACGCGGCGGAGACCGCGACGGATGGCGGTAATGCCCTCAGGCGGGAGTCGCAGGTCGATGCCGATGGGCGGCGGGTCCTCGAGCTGCGCGAGCCGGGGCACCGGCGCCCGGCCATCGGGCCTCGCCACGGCGACATAGAGCTGCGCCAGGCGGAGCGGCGAGAGCGTGACCATTCCCTGGCCGATGGCGAGCGACATGATCTCGTTGTCGTACGGCCGGTAGCCGAAGCGGCGCTGCCAGTCGTCTTTGCTGGTGGGGAACGTGGAGCCGATCTCGCTCGGCAGGTCGATGCCGGTGGGGCCGGCGATGCCGAGCCGGCTGCCGAGCTCGAGGAAGCGCTCGAGGCCGACGCGGATGCCGACCTGATAGAAGTAGACGTTGCACGAGTTCTTGATCGCGCCGACCAGGTCCTTGTGGCCGTGGCCCCGGCCGTACCAGCAGCGGGCGTAGCGCCGCTGGTAGCGCATGCCCCCGGTGCACGGGATCGGCATGACGTCATCGGGCTCGAGCACGCCGAGATCCATCGCCATCGCCGTCGTCACGAGCTTGAACGTCGAGCCCGGCGGCTGCGATGCACCGGTGGCGCGGTCGAGCAGCGGCTTGCCCGGATCGCTGCCGAGCCGCTGCCAGACCTCCGGGTCGATGCCCCCCACGAACCGGTTGGGATCGAAGGACGGCGAACTGTAGAGCGCGAGCACGCCGCCGGTCGTCGGATCGAGCGCGACGAACGCGCCGCGCATGCCTTTGGGGAAGATCTCCGCCACGTACCGCTGGAGATCCAGGTCGAGGTAGAGCGTGAGATCGCGCCCCGGGACGGGCGGCAGGTCGCTCTCCTCCGGCAACCAGCGCTTGATGCGCCCGAGTGCATCCACTTCGAGGTAGCGCACGCCGGGCTCGCCGCCGACCAGGCGCTCGTGGTAACGCTCGATCCCAGCCTTCCCGATCCAGCGCCCCTGCCGGTAGCCCCTGAATTCGGGCAGCTCGAGCTCGGCTTTGCTGATCTCCGCGACGTAGCCGACCAGGTGCGCGATGGCGTCTCCTGCCGGGTAATGGCGCCTCGGGTACTGGAAGACGAGCACGCCGGGGAACAGGAAGCGCCGCTCCTGCAGGCGCGCCACGCCCCCGGGCGAGGCGTTGGCGGTGACCACCATGGGCAGGTGCGGCTCGCGGCGATAGCGCGAGAGCGCGAGCCCGATCTCCCGGTCGGTCAGGCCGAGCACGGGCTTCAGCCGCGCGAGCTGCGCGAGCATCGAGTCCATGGGCGCGGGCATCAGGAGCACCTGGTAGCCCACGACGTTCTCGGCCACGACCTGCCCGTGGCGGTCGTAGATCGTGCCGCGCGGCGCGGGCACGACGATGGGCCGGACCCGGTTCTCCTTGGCGATGATGGCGTACTGGTCAGATGCGAGGATCTGGAGCCGGCCCAGCGCGAACGTGAGCGCGGCGACGGACACGGCGAGGGCGACGCGGGAAACCTGACCCATCCGCTGCCGATCGAGGCGCGGGCGCTCCGTGCGAGGCCGTGTGCCCATCGCTCAATCCCGGAAGATGACGCCGCACGCGGGGCAGACGAGCTGGCGGCCCCGGGGGGTGAGGGCGACCGGGGTGGCGTGACGGGGGCAACACGTCGTGCGCCGGGCCCGTAGCGCGCTCGAGACGGTGAGCTTCTCGGCGAGAGCGGCCCTGGGGACGTCGTAGCGCCGGCGTTGCGCGCAACTGGCGCATTCGAGCCAGAGCTCGCCGCCTCCGGACTCGGAAGTGCCGACGCGGACGACGTCTGCGTTGCCGCCGCAGCCGACGGGGCAAGGGATGGGCTCGCCGGCGTAGAAGCGGCCGAGAGTCGCGTCGTGGAGGGGCGAGCGATCGGTGCCGGAGCGGCGCGTGGCGTTGCGCGTAGGTCGAGTCGAGTTCTCGGCGCTGGACGCCATGGTCACCTCCCGGCGTGGGAGGAGCGCAATTGCCGTTCCGCAAGAACAGATGTTTATGGGAGGAGACGCGCGACGCGCCACGCCGCCATTCCCGCGCACGCCACGCCAGCGCGGCCGGCCACGCGCGCGGCCGGCTAGACGTCCGTCGTTGGTGATGGACCGGGAAGCGCGGCGGCGTTCTGGACGTGGAGCGGGTCCCGGCGACGCGGCCGCCGCCGGTCACGCGGGCTGCAGCGGCCGCACGCGGCGCGACGCCATGGGGCGCCACGCGCGCCAGGTCGGCATCGCCCTCGACCCGGGCCGCAGCGGCCGACCGCGGCCCGACACCATGCAGCGCCGGGCCGTGGCGGGCGGCGTCATGCCGCGGTCGCGTCCTCCTCGGGCAACGGTGCGCGCTTCGTGCCGTGGGGGATCACGGGCTTGCAGAAGCGGAGTCCGAGGTCCCGGAGCTGCCGCCTCTGCTCGGGCGAGAGATCGGGGTAGCGCTGGGCCATGTATTCGAGGGTGTCATCCATCCATTCGCGCTGTTGCTCTTCAGTGGCCTGGAGGACGCCGCAGCGGTGGATATGGCTGAAGAGCTCGTCGCGAGCGCGGTCGAAAAGAGAGGGCTGGTGTGTCTTTCGAGCCAAAACTCCTCCTTTTGAGCCGGTTGCCGGAGCGGCTCACGCGTAGCAGGATGAAGACCTGCGCAATGTTCGTGTCAAAAGCTGGAATATAAGCCGGGCGAGGGGTCAAATGCCAGGTGCGCAGGCGTTGGGCCCGGTCCGATTGCAGATCTACCGACAACTCTTCGCGGCGCTGGCGGAGGAGATGGGAGTGGCGCTGCGGCGGGCGTCGTACTCGCCGAACATCAAGGAGCGGCGGGACTACTCGTGCGCGGTGTTCGACGGGGATGGGCGGGTCGTGGCGATGGGCGACCACATGCCGGTGCACCTGGGCGCGATGCCGCTGAGCGTGGCGGCGGCGCTGGAGCTGGAGCCGGGCCCGGGCGACGTGGTGGCGTTGAACGATCCGTTCCGTGGGGGCACGCACCTGCCGGACATCACCGTCGTGAAGGCGGTGTACGCGGATGCGCGCGGGGTCGGGCGAGCCAGGGCCGGGTCCGGCCGGCCCCTGGCGTACCTGGCGGCCCGGGCGCACCACGCGGATGTGGGCGGGATGGCGGCAGGCTCGATGCCGCTGGCGCGGGAGGTGTTCCAGGAGGGGCTGCGGATCCCGCCTGTGCGGCTGGTGGCGCGTGGGGAGCGACAGGAGGATGTGTGGCGGCTGATCCTGGCGAACGTGCGGACGCCGGAGGAGCGCGAGGGGGATCTGGAGGCGCAGCTCGCGGCGCTGGTCGCGGGCGAGCGGCGGCTGGCGGAGCTGGTGGCGCGGCGGGGCGAGGCGGAGGTGGTGGCGGCGATGGCGGAGCTGAGGGCGTACGGGGAGCGTTTGGTGCGGGCGGGTCTGGAGCGCATCCCGGACGGCGTATACGAGGCGGAGGATTGGATGGAGGATGATGGGCTCGGCGGAGGCCCGTATCCGATCCGGGTCCGGGTCACGGTGCGGGGCGACGAGGCCGTGGTGGACTTCACGGGCACCGCAGCGCAGGCGGCGGGCGGGATCAACGCGGTGGAAGCGATCACGCTCTCGTGCGTGCGGTACGTGGTGCGGTGCGTCGTCGAGGCGCTGCTGGGCGAGCCGCTGCCGGCCGGGGGTGGGGACCTGGAGGCGGTGCGGGTGGTGGCGCCGGTGGGGAGCCTGATCGCGGCGCGGCCGCCGGCGAGCGTGGCGGCGGGGAACGTGGAGACGTCGCAGCGGATCGCGGATGTGTTGTTGCTGGCGTTCGCGCAGGCGCTGCCCGACTGGATCCCGGCGCAGTCGCAAGGAACGATGAACAACCTGTCCGTGGGCGGGATGGACCCGCGGACGGGCAGCGCGTACGCGTACTACGAGACCGTGGGCGGCGGCATGGGCGCGGGCCCGGGGGCGGCCGGGCTCTCGGGCGTGCACGTGCACATGACGAACTCCCTGAACACGCCGATCGAGGCGCTGGAGCACGCCTACCCGTTCCGCGTGCGGCGCTACGAGATCCGGCGCGGGAGCGGCGGGCGGGGTCTGTACCGCGGCGGGGACGGCCTGAGGCGCGATCTCGAGCTGCTGGCGGACGCGGACGTGAGTCTCCTCACGGAGCGGCGCGCCCGCGGCCCGGCCGGGCTGGCAGGCGGGGAGGCGGGCGCGCCGGGAGAGAACTGGCTGCTGCGGGACGGAGCCGAGCAGCGGCTGCCGGCGAAGGTCACGTTCCACGCGCGCGCCGGCGACGTGATCAGCGTGAGGACGCCCGGAGGCGGAGGCTGGGACGCGGCAGCCCCCGCGTCGTAGGGACGTGGGCCGGGCGCTGTAGCACCCGCGTCGTAGGGACACCGCCGTCTCTGCCCTCGGCGACGAAGTCTGCGGCGCTGTCACCGGTGACGTCGCGGGCGACGTCGTCGCTGGCGACGATCTCGCTCTTCCGATCGAGCCCCGGCCGCGGCCGTCCCCGGGCGCCGGGATCCGGGCGTTCGCCTGCCGTGTAGGAGACCCGCGCCGGGGCAACATCACGCGATCCCACCGGCAGGCCCCGGCATCACGGGTCCCGAGCCCGGAGGCGGCGTGGGCTCTCGTTCCAACGCGATCCGCATCCCCTGTGTGGCGCTCGCGCTCCTCGCGTTCGGCGCACCGGGAGGCGAGGCGCAGCAGCATGGGGGCGCCGAGCATGCCGGCCGCCGCTGGACGTGGGGCGCGCGGGCGATCGGCCTGGCGACCCACGCCTCGCCTGCGCTCAAAGGCGATGCGATGACGGAGGCGTACGTCACGCAGCCGATCATCACCCTGGACCTGTGGGCGTGGGGCGGGCGCGTTCGACTGCGCGGCATGGGGAACCTGGAGGGGCTCACGCTCACGGGCGGCGAGCTGAATGCGGGCGCATGGGGCGAGGGCTTCGTGGACCGGCGGCATCCGCACACCTACGTGCACGAGCTCGTGGGCGCGCTGGAAGTGGGCCGCGGCGAGGCCGCCGCGTCGCTGACGGTCGGCAAGGGCTTCGCTCCGTACGGGACGGATGACCCGGCCGCGCGGCCGTTCGTAAAATTCCCGGTGAACCACCACCTCGCACAGATCCTGGAGCGTGCGGTGGCGATCGGCGCGGTTCGCTACGGGCCGGTCGCGCTGGAGGCCGGGCTGTTCAACGGCGACGAGCCGCAGGGTCCGGAGCACATGCCTGCCGTGGATCGGTTCGGCGACTCCTGGGCAGCACGCGCCACGGTGTGGCCGCGTCCGGGGCTCGAGCTCTCTGCGAGCCGGGCGTGGTTGAATTCGCCGGAGGACCCCGGCGGCGCCGGCCTGGACCGGCTGCTGTGGAGCGCCGCGGCGCGCTGGGAGGCGGAGGCGGGCGGCAGGCGCCTGTACGCGCTCGCGGAATGGGCGCGGGCGGATGAGCTGCACCGGGGGCAGCGGCGGTTCCGGTTCGAGAGCGTGCTGGTGGAGGCGAGCGCCAGCACGGGCCGTTGGGGGGCGGCGCTGCGGCTGGAGCGGACGACGCGGCCGGAAGAGGAGCGGCTCGCGGACCCGTTCCGCTCGCCGCGGCCGCACGCGGACTTCAACATCATCGGCCAGACGCGCTGGGACATCGCGACGATCCAGTTGCACGCGGATGCGGGCGAGCTCGCAGGGTTGCGCGTGCGCCCGTTCGTCGAGGTCGCGTCCTCGAGACCCACGCAGGCGGTTCGGCCATCGCTGTTCGTGCCGAGCGAGTTCTACGGCGCAGAGCGCCTGTGGAGCTTTACCGCGGGAGTGCGCGTCGAGGCGGGCGAGCCGCACGCGCGGATGGGGCGTTACGGCGCTGCGGAGGCGCGTGGCGGGCATCTGCCTGGTCCGAGCGCCGGGCACTGAGGGCCGTGCGGGCATCCCCCAGGGAGCAGGAGGCTGACGTCCATGCGAAGAACGACGCAGGCGGCGCTCGCCGCCCTGGTCCTGGCCCTGGGGCCGGGCTGCGCGAGGGACGGGAGCACCGATCCCGACCCTGGTGAGGAGCGAGAGGTCGCCGTTTTCCCGGTGCTCGGGCTGGGGCCGGTGCCGGAACGGTACACGGCGGAGGTGGCGGTGCGCGACGGCTGGGCGTACACGACGACGTGGGGCGGGGCGAGCCGCCTGCCGGGCAACGCGGTGAAGATCTGGGACGTCTCCGGCGATATCCCCGTGCTCGTGGATTCGCTGATCATTGACGGGGCGTTGACGACGGGCGACGTGCAGATCTCAGATGACGGCGCGCTGCTGGTGGTGGCGACGGAGTACCGACCCGGGTCCATCGTGGTCTTCGACCGGAGCGACCCGGCGCGGCCGCGGCAGCTTTCGCGCTTCCAGGCGCCGAGCACGCTGAACGGCGTGCACACGGTGAAGCTCGGACGCGTGGACGGGCGGCTATACGCGTTCCTGTCCGTGAACCCGAGCCCGCCGCAGCTCGTGGTCGTGGATCTCACAGACCCGGCCGCGCCGCAGGAGGTCTTGGTCCGGCCGATGGGCCGGCCGTTCGTGCACGACGTGTTCGTGCGGGACGGGTTGCTGTTCACCGCGCTGTGGGATGATGGCGTGACGATCTGGGGCATCGGCCCGCCGCACGGCGGCTCGCCGGCGGATCCGGTGCAGCTGGGGAACGTGCGCACGGTCGGTGGCTCGGCGCACAACATCTGGTGGTTTGACGATGGCGGCGCGCGGCGATACGTGTTCGTGGGAGAGGAAGTGCCGCTGAGCTTTGGGCACTCGTCGGCTGGGGACATTCACGTGGTCGACATCACGGATATCCGGGCGCCCCGCGAGGTCGCGTTCTTCCACGTGGACAGCGCGGGCACGCACAACTTCGTGATGGACGAGGCGAACGGGATCCTGTACGCGGCGTACTACAACAACGGCGTCGTGGCACTGGACGTCCGGGGCGATCTCGGCTCGTGCGCACCTGCGGCGCGGGCGCCGGATGGGCGGTGCGATCTGGGCGCCATGGGCCGGCAGGTGGGGCGTGGGCTCCAGGACGTGGGGCAGCCGGTGTTCGTGTGGGGAGTGCAGCTCGCCGGTGGCCGCCTGTACGCGTCCGACATGCTGAACGGCCTGTTCGCGCTGGACGTGTCAGTGTTGAGGCGGCGAGCGCGCTAGGGACGGGGAACCGAGTCCGGGGAGATGACGCGAATGGGAAAGACGCGGGTACGGCCGCAGAAGCCGCGGGAGAGAACGCGCGAGGCGGCGCGGCCGGCGCGGAAGCACGAACAGCGTGACTGGGTGAGCGGCCTCAAGGAGTGGGCGAAGTCCCTCGCGATCGCGTTCGTGCTGTTCCTCGTGATCCGGACCTTCATTGTCCAGACGTTCACGATCACGTCCGGCTCGATGGAGGACACGCTGCTGGTCGGCGATTTCCTGATGCTGAGCAAGGCAGCGTATGGGGCGACCATCCCGGGGACGGACCTCCGGTTGCCGGGCTACACGGAGCTGGAGCGGGGCGACGTCATCGTGTTCCGGGTCGCGCACCAGCCGGACCTGGACCTGGTGAAGCGGCTGGTGGGGCTGCCGGGCGACACGCTGTGGATGCGGGACGGCGTGCTCTTCGTGAACGGCGAGGCGCAGGTGGAGCCGTACGCGGACGGCATGCCTCCCGGAAGCGAGGACGCGACGCACCCCTGGATGATGTGGCAGGCGGACTACCTGGCGCCGGGCGTGGACCGGGCGACATACCGGCCGACCCTGTGGAACTGGGGGCCGCTGGTCGTGCCGCCGGGCCGGTACTTCGTGCTGGGAGACAACCGGGATGACAGCCAGGACTCGCGCTACTGGGGGTTCGTGGACGGGCGGAGGATCAAGGGCGAGGCGCTGTTCATCTACTTCTCGTTCGACCCCACGGCCGGGCACCCGTTCGCGTGGCTGCGAGACGTGAGGTGGGACCGGATCGGGCGGCGGATCGAGTGATCGGACGGCTTGACGGGGGCGCCGGCCGGGTGTAGGATAACACGGACGATGCCGCCGGGGCCCGCCCGGGCGGCATCGTCATTTTTGTCAGCGGCGCCGCGGGAGGTCCGCGGCGCCGTCCTTTTCCGGAACGGTGGCGAGGCGGCAAGCCCGGCCACCGTCTCTTCGTTTCGGGGCAGCACGCGTTCGAGCGCAAGCCGGGGGCGGAGGCGGTGTGGTCGCGACGACCGGGCGGCCCTCCGGCTCTCCGCCGCACCGGTGCCGGTTCCGGTCCGGCCCCGCACGCCAGAGGGCGGACGGGACAGGGTCCGGTCACTTTGACCCACCGCAAGAGGAGGAGGTCATGCCCACCGCCGCGACTCCGCAAGTCACCGACTTCACACGCGACGTGCTCGGCCGTTACGTATGCAACGGGCTGGACGAGGCGCTGCGCAGCACGACGGAGCGGCCGGACGCGCGACCGTTCGATGTGATCGTGCTGGGCGGCGGGACCTTCGGCCTCGCCCTGGCGCACGATCTCTTCGTCCGTGACGTCGCACACCGGCATCGGATCCTGGTGCTGGAGGCCGGCCCGATGCTGCTGCCGGACCACGTGCAGAACCTTCCGCTGCTCGGGCTCGGGGTTCCGGGCGCCACGAGCATCGCGAACCAGCGGGCGGCTGGCCAGGACGGCGCACCGCGAGACGAGGTGTGGGGTCTGCCGTGGCACTCCAACGTCGAATTCCCCGGCCTGGCGTACTGCGTGGGTGGGCGCTCGCTCTTCTGGGGCGGCTGGGCCCCCGAGCCGCTGCCGGCCGAGCTCCCGCAGGACCGGTGGCCGCCCGAGGTGGTCCGGGAGCTTTTCGCGCAGGAAGGACTGTTGCGGCGCGCCGCCGGCGAAACGGGCGTGAGCGCGGCCAACGACTTCCTGGCCGGGCCGCTGCATCGCGTGCTGCGTCAGAGACTCTTCGAGGCGCTCCAGGCGGGGCAGGTCTCGGACGCGCTCCCGCTGTCCGAGGTCCCGCTGTCGATCGAGGATACGCCGACGAAGGAGCGTGACCTGTACAAGCTGGACGCGCCGCTGGCCGTGCAGGCGCGGCCGCCGCGCGAGGGCACCTTCCTGCTGAACAAGTTCAGCACGGTCCCCCTCGCGATTCGCGCGGTGCGCGCGGCGCACGTGGAGTCCGGGGGCGATGACGTGAAGAAGCGCCTCATGCTGGTGCCGCGGTGCCACGTGACTCAACTGATCACGGCGGGCGACCGCGTCGTCGAGGTGCGGACGAACCAGGGCAACGTGCCGGTTCCGCCGGAGGGCGTGGTGGTGCTGGCGCTGGGCACGATCGAGAACACGCGGATCGCGCTGGCGTCGTTCGAGGGATTGCCCGGATACGAGCGGATCGGCGGCAACCTGATGGCGCACCTCCGGTCGAACCTGACGATCCGGATCCCGCGTGAAGCGCTGCCGGACGACCTGCCCGACGAGCTAGACGCGTCCGTGCTGTTCGTCAGGGGCCGGCACGTGCACGAGGACGGCAGCGAAGGCCACTTCCATCTGCAGATCACGGCTGCCGGCCTCGGGCCGGAGGGCCCGGAGGTGGAGCCGGAGCTCTTCCAGACGATCCCGGACGTCGAGTTGCTGGATCACTTCCGCGGAGCGATCGATGACGAGCACGTCGTCATCAACATCCGGGGCATCGGGGAGATGAGCCCGCACAACCCGAACAGCCGGATCGTGCTGGACTCCGAGGTCGACGAGTTCGGGATCAGGCGCGCGTTCGTGCAGTTCGCGGACCCGCGCCATCCGGACGGCAGTGCGCGGGACCTGGCGCTGTGGAACGCGATGGACCGCGCGGCGGACGAAGTCGCGCGCGCGTTCGCGGGTGACCGGGACTACGAGGTGCTGGTGGGCGGGAGGGCCGTGCCCGTGCCGGCGGGCCGCGTCCCATCGGAGGTCCTGCCGTTCGAGCGGCGGCGCGAAGGGATCGGGTCCTCGCACGATGAGGCGGGCACGCTGTGGATGGGACCGGACCCGGAGACGTCCGTCACCGATCCCGACGGCTGCTTCCACGGTCTCACGAACGCCTACGTGGTGGGGCCGGCGCTCTTCCCCACCGTCGGCGCGGCCACGCCGATGCTGACGGGCCTCGCCCTGGTGCGGAGACTGGCGCGGCACCTCGCGCCCGCGCCCACACCGTACACGCCGAGCGGCGGCTTCCGCGCGCTGTTCGACGGCATCGACACGAGTGGCTGGCTCATGGCGGGCTCGGGCCGGTTCCTGGTGGTGAACGGCGCCATCGAGACGGTGCCGGGAGACGACCTCGGATTGGTGTGGTGCCGCGTGCCGACGCCGCAGGACTTCGTTCTGCGGCTCGAGTGGAAGCGCTTCCGCGAGGAGGACACGTCGGGGGTGTTCCTGCGCTTCCCGCATCCGGAGAGCCGGGGCTACGAGAACGCGGCCTACGTGGCGGTGGACTTCGGGTTCGAGGTACGGATCGACGAGGTAGGCGCGCCGGACGGCTCCGTCTCGCGGCGCACGGGAGCCATCAACGGAGAGCCGAAGCAGGAGAGGACCCTGATCGCCGCACGGCCGCCTGGACTCTGGAACGAGTTCGAGATCCGCGTGGAGGGACAGGAGTACACGGTCCTGCTAAACGGTGAGCGGGTGACGCGGTTCCGAAACAACGACCCCGCGCGCGGGCTGCCCTCGACGGACGAGACGCCGACGTTCATCGGGTTCCGCGTACAGCCCGGGAGCCGCATGGCGTTCCGCAACGTCCGCATCCGCGCGCTCGAGCCGGCGCCGGTGACGGAACGGGTGCTCGCGAACGTGGGCGAGGGCGCGGAAGAGGCGGAGGGCGAGCTGCGGGGCGAGCGGTGGAAGTCGCCGCGGGCGAAGACGCGGAGAAAGGGCGAGTAGCGAACGGGGACGACGGGGCCGCGTGCCCCGTCGCATCCTCCGCCTTCAGCCGACCCGCAGGAGTTCCCTGAGCTGTTCGGGGGAGAGCTCGTCGGCGCGGCGGGCGCCCAACCGGCCGCGGGCACGGACCGCGGCCGGCTCGTCCCCGCGCGAAGGGGCGGGCGCGCCCGCGTAGTCGTAGCCCTCGAGCGAGACGCGCGGCAGCTTGTAGCCCAGCGTTCGCTCGATGGCATGCAACGCGCCCACCTCGCTCGCCGTCATGAAGGTGATCGCGGTTCCGCTGGCGCCCGCACGGCCCGTACGGCCGATGCGGTGGACGTAGTCCTCGGGGTTGCGCGGCACGTCGTAGTTGATGACGTGGCTGATCCCCTCGATGTCCAGGCCGCGCTGCGCGACGTCGGTCGCGACCAACACGGGGACACGGCCCTCGGTAAAGGCCTCGAGTGCGCGCTGCCTCTCCTTCATGTCGCGGTCGCCGTGCAGCACCGCGGCGGCGATCCCTGCCGCGCGCAGGCGGGAGAGGAGCAGGTCCGCGCCGCGCTTGGTCGCGGTGAAGACGAGGACCTGGTCCATTCCGGGGCGCGAGAGCAGCTCGAGCAGCAACGCAGGCTTGCGCTCCGGACGGACCGGGTAGACGGCCTGCTCCACACGATCCGCGACGGTCGTGCGAGGCGTGAGCGACACCCACTCCGGATCACGGAGGATGCGCAGCGCGAGCGCGTGCACGCCGTGCGGCATCGTCGCGGAGAAGAGCAGGGTCTGGCGCTGCGGCGGGCAGGCCCGGAGCACCTGCTCGATCTGTGGGCGGAACCCCATGTCCAGCATGCGGTCCGCCTCATCGAGCACGAGTGTCTGTACCGAGCTCAGGTCCACGTTACCGCGCTCGAGGTGGTCGAGCAGGCGGCCGGGCGTGGCGACGAGCACGTCGAAGCCGGCACGCAGGTCGCGCGTCTGCGGGCGCATCGGCACGCCGCCGTAAATCACGCCGACCCAGAGCTCCGTGTAGCGTGCGAGAGCGCGTGCATCCTCCGCCACCTGTTGGGCCAGCTCGCGCGTGGGGCAGATGACGAGCGTGTGGAGGCCCTCCTTGTCCACCTGCCGCTCGAGCGCGGGCAGGAGGAACGCCGCCGTCTTTCCGGTTCCGGTCTGTGCGATCCCGACGATGTCGCGTCCGGCGCGAGCGGGCGGGATGGCGAGCTCCTGGATGGGTGTGGGCTTCTCCCAGCCGAGGTCCGCGATCGCGCGGAGCAGCGGCGGGCTGGATACCAGTTCGTCGAAACGCATTCCTTACTCCGTCCTGCCAGCGACCCCGTCGGTCCTTCCGCCGGGGCTGGACAAACGAAAGGGGCCGCGCGGGCCACCGGAGCGGCGCCCGGCGCGATCGCGCCCGGCATGGCCGTCCGGTCGGCGAGCCGGCCCCTCGAATGTCCGGAAACAAATCTAGCGTGAGCGAGCGAAGCCGACAAGCGGGCGGAGAGCGGCCCGTCCGTATCAAGCCCAGGTGAGACGCGTCGGCCTGCGCCGGCGGCCAGTTCGACCGCCACGGCAACGGCCGCCGTCACCTGAGCCGGCCGGCGAGCGCGCGGAGCGAATCGGTGGAGACGATGGCCCGGAGCGTGACCGTGAAGCCGTCGCGCTCGACGACGAGCGACTCGGGCACGGCCTCCGGCGGCCGGCCGGCGAGCGTGTCCTGCCGCGGCGCCGAGGGGGCGGCGGCGCGCCCGGCCGCCGCAGCCGTCTTCTCCGCGACGGCCCGCTGCTGCACCAGCTCGAGGAAGACGCCGGCCCCGAGGGGCTGGCGGACCCGCACGCGAGGGGCGCCGGCGGAGTCGGCGGCCTCGATGGAGGCGACATCGAGGCCCTCGACCAGGATCAGCTTGCCGCCCAGGCGGCGTTCGGCCTCGGCCCGGTCCACCGGGGTCCAGGCATCGGCCCCGGCCACGGACACATCGGCTGCGACCAGTGGGGCGGCGACGTCCACTCCGCCGGCAATCCTGGGCGCCTCGCCGCGCCGCGCGTCAGGGGCGGCGGCGGTCTGCGGTGCGATGAACGCCTCGACCCGCTCGCCCTGGACGGCGCCCACGGCGGGAGCGGCCGTGCGCGACGCGGCCACGCTCCGGGCGGCGGGCTCCGCGAGCCTGTCCTGTACGGCGACCTCGTCCGACCCGGTAGCGCGCTGCGCCGGGCGCCGCTGCGCCGGGAGGGAGGGCGCGGCCGGCGGCGCAGAGGCGGGCGCGTCCTGGCCCGCCGTGGCCGGCGGCGCAGCGGCACCCGGCTGCGGGGCGACGTCGCCTGCCGCCTCCACCGCGGCCTCGAACAGAACGGTGGCCGGCGGCGTGCGCCTGGCCATGTCGTGCGCCCACCAGCCCCCGAGCAGGGCGAGCGCGATGCTGGCGGCCCAGGCGAGCGGGAGGAAGGGCCGGCGGTGTCCGGGGCCGGCCGCGCCCGGAGCGGATCGGGCGCCGCGGGCGCGGCGCAGAACAACGTCGAACGGCGGAACGTCCACCGGCGGAGACCCGGCTTGCTCGAGGATGCGGCTGGCGCGCTCCCGCAGGCGACGCGCCTCCTCCAGGCGCGCGCGGCACTCCTCACAGCCGGCCACGTGCCCCTCGAGCGTGGCGGTGGCGCCCGGCTGGACGCGCTCGAGCTCGCCGTCGAGGTAGGCGTGCAGGGTGCCCTCATCCACGTGCGACATGCCTCTCCTCCAGCATCGCGTAGGCCTCTGCCAGCCGGCGGCGCGCGCGGGCCAGGGTGGTGCCGATCGCGCCGAGCGCGAGGCCGGTCTGCTCCGCGATTTCGGCGTAGCTGAGCCCTGCGTCCCAGAGCAGGAGCACGTCGCGATCCCGCTCGGAGAGCGTGTCGAGGGCGCGGCGCACGGCCTCGAGGCGCTCGGCGCGCTCGAGCGCCTCGTCCGCGGCGGGTTCGGCCGCGCGTACCTGCCGCTCGGTGCGCATCAGGGCGAGATGCTTGCGGCGGCGCACGACGGTGCGCGCCTCATCCCGCGCCAGGTTGGCCGCCACGGTGAACAGCCAAGCCCGCGGGTTCTCCGGCTGTTGGCCGAGCGCGCGGACGAAGGCCTCTTGGGCGAGGTCCTGCGCCCGCTCGGCGTCCCACACCTTGCGGTGGAGGAAGCGGACCAGCCCGCGGTAGGTCTCGCGGTACACTTCAGCCCAGTCGACGCCCACGGGCACGCAGCTCGCCGCCGCCCCCGCAAGGTGGGCGGCGGTCTCGGTTGGGGGTGTGGCCGCTCGAGGACGCAGGCGGGCGACCGGGCGACCCGAGGAGCGCCGGTGGGCGTGCGCCCGATCGCGCGGCGCGGGCCGCCCGGAGCCCGTCCTGATCGGCGGGCGGACGCCGCCGGGTCGCGGTCCCCGGCTTCCTGCGCTCGGGCCAGGCACCGGGATCTTTCGCGCGGATGGCGTGCATCGGCGTTCCGATCGCGTGGAGCGCCCCGGCGCGGGTGCTGGGGCGGCGTCGGGGGCCGTGCCCGCAAGGGCCGGCCCTGCCGGGCGGCGCCCGGTCAGGTCGTTCCGTACACCGGCGGCCGTCAGGGTTCCGCGAACGCCCGGCGCGGCGAGGTGACGGCCCCGGGTCCATCGGCCTCGCACCAGCGGCGACGGCGATGCATCCGCGCCGACAGCAGGGCGCGCGGGCGTTCGCGGCGAAGGAACGGAACCGATCGCCGGCTTCAGGCGTACCGAGGTGGCGGTACACCGCCAGCCGCGCCCGCTCCAGCCGGGCGCGGACCACGGAACCCGAGACATCGTCATTCACCGTCACGTTGCGCGGCAGTTCGGCCGCGGGGACGCGCATGGTCCGGCGGGCCCTGGCACGCCCGCGCGGCGGGGCCGACCGGCGGCATACGGCCGGCGGCCGCGTTCCGGCGCGTGCGGGCATCCGCTGTTCGCGCCGGCGCGCGGCTCCGTCCGGGCGCGACGCGAGGCGGCTCGCCGGGCGCGCCACGGCGGGCGCGGGCGTGGACGGGGTGGTCGGCGGCGAGCCCGATGAGAGCGGGCCCCCGCCCGGAGCGCGTGAATCTCCCGATGACCTGCGCGGCTGCGATCCGCAACGAGCGATTCGCCGCGCAGCCCCCGATCGAAGAAGCATGGGGTCGCGGCCTCGCGGCCCGGTACGCGGCGCACGCCGAGCGCCAGGCGGGCGTGCGGTGCGCGGCGCGAGCGGGAGCGCGCTGCTCCAGGCGCTCATCGGAACCCACCGTGGTCGGTCCACCTCGAGATGACGACTGAGGAGACCACCCTTGCACACGGGAGCCGGGATCGCGGCGCGGGCGTGACCGCATCGCGTTCGGGCCGCATTCCAACTGCATTGGCGCACCGCGAGGAGGGCGGGCGCGGGACTTGCTTGCGAGCGGCGGAGGCATGGCGACGAGAGAACAGAAAGCGAGACGAGAGAGCCCACCGGAGCACGGGGCGATGAGGAACGGGGTGCTCGGGGTGCTGGAGCTCCAGCCGAACGGCACCGGTTTCATCCGGCGGCGTGAGGCGAGCTACCTGGCGCGCCCCGAGGATGTGTTCGTCAGCCGTGCGCTCGTGCAGAAGTACGGGCTGCGCACGGGGGACGAGCTGGCGGGGTCGGTGGGCCGGTCGCCCGGCCGCGGGAAGGGGCCGCCGCTGACGACGCTCGAGAGCGTGAACGGCCGGCCGCCCGAGGAAGCGATGCGGCGCCCGGAGTTCACCCGCTTGAGCGCCGTGCATCCGCGGGAACGCCTGGTCCTGGAGTGCGACCTCACGCGTCGTGGCCAGCCGGATTACACCAACCGCATCATCGATCTGTTCTGCCCGTTCGGAAAGGGGCAGCGCGCGCTCATCGTCGCGCCGGCCAAGGCAGGCAAGACGATGGTGTTGCAGGCAGTGGCGGAAGGCGTGACGCGCAACCATCCCGAGTTCTCGCTGCTGATCCTGCTCGTGGACGAGCGGCCGGAAGAAGTGACGGAGATGGAGGCGTGCGGGTTCGGGGAGGTGATCGCGTCCAGCTTCGACAAGCCGGCTCACGAGCACGTCGCGACGGCGGAGTTGACGCTGGAGCGCGCGCGGCGCCGCGTCGAGATGGGCGAGGATGTCGTGCTGATCCTGGACTCGATCACGCGGCTGGCGCGCGCGTACAACGCGATCGAGCAAGGCAGCGGCCGCACGCTCTCGGGCGGATTGGACGCGACGTCTCTGGAAAAGCCGAAGCGGTTCCTGGGCAGTGCGCGGGCGATCAACGCGTCGCAGGGCGGTGGCTCGTTGACCATCATCGCGACGGCGCTGGTGGACACGGGCTCGCGCATGGACCAGGTGATCTTCGAGGAGTTCAAGGGCACGGGGAACAGCGAGCTGGTGTTGAGCCGGGAGCTGGCGGAGCGGCGCATCTTCCCGGCGATCGATCTGACGGCGAGCGCCACACGGCGCGAGGAGCTGCTGCTCTCGCCGGAGGCGCTGGAAGCATCGCATATCATTCGCCGGCAGCTCGCCCGGCTGTCACCGGTGGAGGCGATGAACGAGCTGCTGACCCTCATGCGGCAGACGCGGTCCAACGCGGAGCTGGTGGAGAAGGTGCTGCGCTCGCGGCAGTGAAACCGGGCGAGTGCGGGCTGCGTAGGGTGGCCGTGCCGGCGCCGGAGGGATCGCCCGCGGTTCGATGTTCCAGTGGCCACAGCTCTATAGCCGGGGGGAGACCGCATGCAGCGCGAGTCCGTCAGCTCGCCCGGCGTCCTGATCCGGGACGCCCTGATCTTCCAACTGAAGCTCCTGCTGGACGGACTGAAGGATGTGGTCCTGTTCCAGGCATCGATCATCGCGGCGCTGGTGGACCTGGCGCTGTTGCGGCGCGAACCGGCGACGCGGTTCTATACGGTCCTGCGGCTGAGCGAGCGGTTCGACCTGTGGTTGAACCTGAACGGCGCCGCGCAGGCGGCTGCGCACAGCGAGGATGGGCTGTTCGGCGCGAGCCTGGCGGGGAGCGACTCGCTGCTGGGCAAGCTGGAGCAGCTCATACGCTCGAAGGTCGAGGCGGCGCGCACCGCCGCGAAGGGCGCGGGAGCGACGGGGAGCTGAACGGGTGGCGTGAACGGCGGCGCCCCGAGCAGGAGCGGGAACGGATCGTCGGGCCCCTGCGTGCAGGGGCCCATTGCGTTTCGTGCAAGGCGGGGCGGGTGATGCATCCGGGCGACACGCGCTTGGCTGCGGCGCGGGCGGAGACACCGCGGCGGTGGGATGGTGTAGCAGGGAGCGGCGGGTGCGCTGGGGTTCCGTGCCGTGCGTGCGGGCCCGGCCCTGGCGGGCCTGGAGCGGATCGGATGCGAGAAGCAACGGCCGGCGCGCGTGCGCCTGGGCGATGCCGCGGTCGCGGTTCCCGGACGCGCCTGCGGGTCCGCCGGGTTGCCGTGCCGTGCGGCGGGGATTATTCGTGGGGGACACCACCATGAAGGCACGGATCGCGTCGCTCCTCGCGAGCGGAACGGAGATCGTCTGCGCGCTGGGCCTGCTCGACCGGCTGGTCGCGATCTCGCACGAGTGCGACTATCCGGCCGAGGCGCTGGACAGGCCGCGCGTGAGCCGGCCGCGCTTCGATCCCACGGGCATGACGAGTGGGGAGGTGGACCGCGCAGTGCGGCAGGCGCTAGCAGAGTACGGCAGCGTCTACGAGGTGGACACGGATACGCTCGGGCGGGTGGCGCCGGATCTGGTCCTGACCCAGGCGGTGTGCGAGGTTTGCGCCGTGCCCGCGCCCGGGGTGCGGGAGGTGGTGGAGCGGCTGGGGCTCGGCGCGGAGGTGCTCTCGCTGGACGCCCACGACATCGAGGGCATCCTCGACTCGATCCTGGCGGTCGGCCGCGCGGCGGGTGCGGAGCCGCGGGCGGAGTCGCTCGTCGGCGAGCTGCGGGCGCGCATGGCTGAGGTGTCGGCGGCGGTGGCGGGCGCCGCGCGCCCGCGCGTGCTGGCGCTCGAGTGGCTGGAGCCGCCGTTCGTGCCCGGGCACTGGGTGCCGGAGATGGTGGAACGGGCGGGCGGAGAGAACCTGCTCGGCGCGACCGGCCAGCGGTCCCGAGAGGTTTCGTGGGAGGACATCACGGGGCTGGACCCCGACGTCCTGATCGTGATGCCGTGCGGCATGGGGCTCGCAGAATCACGGGCGGAAGCGGACCGGCATGCGGCGCGGCTCGTGGAAGCGGCGCCGCGCGCGATCACGGAAGGGCGAGCGTACGTGGTGGACGGCTCGTCGTACTTCAACCGGTCCGGCCCGCGCGTGGCCGATGGATTGGAGATCCTGGCGGGGCTGCTCCACCCCGGGCGAGTGCGGCCGCCGCCCGCCGAGGCGGCGGCGGTGTGGCGGCCCGAGGCGGTAGACACGCACTGAGAGCCGAGGGATGACGTCTGTCACGCAGTGGCTTCTGCTGCTGAACATCGGGGCTCACCTCCTGTTGGGGGCGAGCCCGGCATTGCGCTACGACCTGGCGTTCGTGCCGGCGCTGGTGCTCGCCAGGCCGTGGACGTTGCTCACCTACATGTTCGTCCACGCGAGCCTGATGCACCTCCTGATGAACATGCTCGGGCTGTTCTTCTTCGGGCCGCGGCTCGAAACGCGGCTGGGCGGACGCGCGTTCCTGGGGCTCTACGTGGTGAGCGGCCTGGGCGGCGCGCTGCTCTCCGTTTTCACCGCCATGCTCGGGCTCTTCCCACCGGCGGCGCAGATCGTGGGGGCGTCGGGCGCCGTCTTCGGCGTGCTGCTGGCGTTCGCGATGTTCTGGCCGCACGAGCCGATCTACCTGTGGGCGGTCGTGCCCGTGCCGGCGCGGCTGCTGGTGATCATTCTGGCAGTGTTCTCTCTGTACGCGGCACGCGTCGGCGTGGCGAACGACATCGCGCACTACGCGCACCTGGGCGGGTTCGTGGGCGGCTACGTGTTCCTGCGCCTGCGCGCCGGGCGCGAGCGGCGCCGGGTGCTGGGGGCCGCGAAGCCGTCCGTCGTCGAGCGCTACGCTGCGGAGCTGCGCATCGACACCTCGCGCTGGGAAGCGATCCGGCGGGAGGCGCTGCACGAGATCAACCGCGCGGAAGTCGATCGCATCCTGGCGAAGATCCGGGAATCCGGCGCGGCGAGCCTGACGCCGGACGAGCGGGCGTTCATGGACCGGATGGCCGCGCAGTAGCCGCGGATCTCGCCCCGCCCTGCTCCTCAGCGCCTCATCCACGGCCGCATCCATCCGATCGGCGCGCCTCCGGGCGGCGCGGATCACCTCCATCCGCCGAATGACGCGGAGCCGTGGTGTGCGCCGCCGCCCCTACCGCGGCGTGCGGCGCCACAACCGCGGCGTGCGCCGCCGGCACCACCGCGGTCACATGGATCCGCGGCCCGCGATGATCCGCCGGTAGAGCTCGAGGTACTCGCCGGTCATTCGTTCGGCGGAGAAGTGGGCCCGTGCGGCCTCGCGGCACCGCGCGGGGTCAAGGGCGGCCACGGCGCGCAGCGCGTCCGCCATCTCCTGCTCATCGCGCACGAGGAAACCGGTCACGCCGTGCTCGACGATGTCCGCGAGGGCGCCGACGGGGAACGCCACGACGGGCGTGCCCGAAGCGAGCGCCTCCATGGCGACGAGCGAGCTGGTTTCGGGCACGAGACTGGAAACCACGAGGCAGCGGGCAGCGGCCAACAGCCGGCGCTTGCGCCGCAGGCCGACGGGGCCGATGAAGCGGCGCAGCGCATCGAGGCGGGGCGCGATCTCGCGATGGAAGTAGGCCTCGTGCTCGGCGTAGCCGAACACGCGGCCGGCGAGCAGCAGCGGCACCGCCGCGCGGCGTGCGGCGTCGAGGGCGAGGTGGAACCCCTTGTCCGGACAGATGCGGCCGAGCGCGAGCGCGAAGTCGCGCCGGCGCACGCGCGCGGCGAAGTCCTCGACGGGAACGCCGTTCTCGATCGGGGGGAGCAGCCGTGCGCCCGCCGGACAGGCTGCGTGCTGCGCCCGCGAGACGCAGTGGAGGAAGGTGTCCGGCCGGTCGGGGCGGAAGGCCTCCGGCGGGTAGAAGGACGGCGGCAGGTGGAGCGTGACCAGCGCGGGCACACCTGGCGGCGGCAGGTAGCGATGGAAGTCGACGCCGTGCAGATGAACGAGGTCCACGGAGCGCTCGCGCAACACCGCCTCGATCGCGGCGCGGTGCCGCTCCTGCGCCGCACGGCGCGCGTCCTCGCCCAGCGGGCCGTCGGGTAGCGGCGTGGAAACGAGGGTGCCGCGCGTCACCGAGCTCTCGGCAGCGATGACGATGGACTCCCAGCCGGCGCGGACGATCGCGTCGTCGAGGAGCGTGACGATCTGCTCGGCGCCGCCGACGGCATCGGGGCCGACCGGGGCGAGCGGGTAGGCGACGTTCAGGATGGTGGGCACGGCGGCGCCTCCTCGCCACCCTCCGTGGGATCGAGCTGGAGATCCTCGAGCGCGCTGCGCGCGAGACGGACCCAGCGCGCCGCGGTCATGCCCAGCGGGTAGCGCTCGTACCAGAGCCGTCCCTCGTGCGGCGGCGCGGTGAAGTCGTACGGCGGCGCGACGCGGAAGCACTCGACCGCGACGGTGAACCAGCGGAGCGTGCGCCACTGACTGGCGTGACACGCGAGCATGCGGCGCTTCAGCAGGAGGGCCGCAGGGTCGAGCGAAAGCACGCGCGGCCGGTGGCCGGCGTAGGGCAGGAAACACGACGTCGCGATGCCGCGCGGGCCCGCGTGGTAGGAGGAGAGCTCGAGCAGGGCCGGGCACGGGGCGCCGTCGCGCGCGAGGATGCGTAGCGCGGCGCGGGCCGCGAAGGCGATCGCGTCGTGATCCGGGTGGCCGCCCTCGTAGGGGTGGGTGAGCACGAGGTCCGGCGCGAGCGCGCGAAACAGCGCAGCGAGATCGAGGGTGAGCCCCGGCAGGTCGAACGCGGTCTGCTGGTCCACGCGCCCGAGGCAGCGCACGCGATCCGCCGGGATGCCAGCGAGGGCGAGCGCAGCGAGGGCTTCCTGCCGGCGCGCGGCGGCGTACGCCTCCCGTGTCCGGTGGCCGGCCGCTCTCGCGTCCCGGAGGTCGTAGGGCGCGCCGTCGGTCACGTGGACGATGTGTGCGTCCGGGAGGAAGCGGAGCCGCCCCGCTGCGCCGACGACCTCGTCGTCCGGATGCGCGACGAGGACGAGCGCGCGGGGGCCGGGCGCCGTCTCGGATGCGGCGCACAGCCGCTCGAGCAGCGCCGCTGGCCCTTCGCGCCGGGGGCGCTGCTCAGGCCGCCTCCGCACGGTGGATGCCGACGCGCTCGTAGACCAGGCCGCGCAGGCGCAGCCAGTGCGCGCGGATGTGGTGGGTGGCGGGGAGGCCCTCGTGGCTCCACGGCAGACGCCTCGCGTTGAGCCCGACGAAGTGGGCGCCGCAGCGTCCCGGCCGCGGCAGGTGCGGCGGGAACGGCGAGCAGATCGAGACGTCGTCGAGTGTAATGACGCGCATCGTGCCTGTGCGCGCGAGCGCGGCGGTCTGGAGGCCCTGCTCGTCGAGCTCGGACTCGATGGGCCCGGGCTCCTCTTCGAGGACGGCGCGGAGCGCGGCGCCGAAATCGAAGCCCGGCGGCATGCCCCGGATGCCGGCGTTGCGCGGCTCGCTGCCGCACTGGGCGGCGAAACGGCCGAAGCAGGTGCGCACGTCCTCGGCCATGAGCGTGGCGTGCGGGTCGCCGGCCTCGAGCCACGCGCGCAGGGCGGCGGGCATCTCCCACAGGATGCAGTCGTTGTCCAGCGAGAGCTCCCAGCGGTCGGGGAAGAGGCGGAGCGGGGAGAGCTTCCACCCCGCACCCTCGGCCATGCCGGGGTCCATGCGCGCGGCGAGGAATTCCGGGAGCTGACGGCCGGTCGAGCGCCACCAGATCACGCGCGGTGGCAGCTCGCCCGCGCGGCGGCGCGCCTCCTCGAGCGGCACGCTGTTGACGCACACGGCGTACGCCGCATGGGGGCCGAACAGCTTCCATGCACCCCAGACCGAGAGGCGCAGGGCCTCAAAGCCGGCCGGGCTCACGTCGCCGATGGTCCAGCGAATGCCCACGCGCCGTGAATCGGCCACGAGTACCTCCCTTCCCTACGCGGCGCGCGGTGTGCGCGTGCGACGCTCGTCGCGCAGATCCTTGCGCAGGATCCACTCGTCCACCGGCACGCGCCTGTACTCCCCCCACGGCGTGGTGTACGAGTACGAGTGCTGATCCACGCCGACGACCCGATAGCCGAGACGTTCGTAGAGCCGGCGCGCGTCCGGGTTGTCCCGCTCGGCGCCGATCTCCACGCAGCGATAGCCGCGACGGCGGAGCTCGGCCTCGGCGGTGCGCAGCAGCCGCGTGCCGATGCCCATGCGCTGGTAACAG
The DNA here is from genome assembly GCA_036563975.1 of Longimicrobiales bacterium. Lineage (GTDB taxonomy): Bacteria > Gemmatimonadota > Gemmatimonadetes > Longimicrobiales > RSA9 > RSA9. Next base: position 53,465 of record DATCLK010000001.1, read on the forward strand.
TCGATGACGCGCAGCGCCCAGAGCAGGGCCGTGGAGTCGGCGCGCCTGCGCTCGAGGTCGATCCAGAGCTGCGCGATGGGGAACCCGTTGGCCTCCGCCACGGCCTGCAGCATCACGATCTCGCCGCGACGCTGCCGCTCGAAAGCGTTACGGATCAGCTCGCGGTGCTCCGTGAACAGGCCGAACCACTCGAGCTTCGGCAGGTCCTCCTCGCGACACGGGCGGATCGTGATGGGCACGGGCACCGTGAAGGCAGCGCCGGCCGCCAACCGACTCACGGCCGTGCCGACGGCTGAGCGCCCGCGTGACGGAGCACGCGGCGCCGGCTCCAGCAGTCGCGCGCGCCCCAGCGGTACTTGTACTCCTCGCGGCCGCGCAGGAAATCGAACTCGATCGCGCCCTCGCGGATCGCTTCGTCGATCGCGTAGCCGAGCAAGACGGCTCCTACGCTGAGCGACGCGAACCGTGGCTCGAAGCCGGCCAGGTACACGTAGGCGCGGCGGCGATGCATGAAGCCGTAGAAGACCGCGGCGAGGTCCGTGCCCAGCCAGAGCGCGTGCAGGCGCAACACGCCCCGCTCCGCCAGCCCGGCGGCGGCACGCCGGTGGAACGCGCGCACGGCCGCATCCGCGAGGACGCCCGGCTGCCCCCGCATCGCCCACCGCTTGCCGTGGAGCTGGAAGAGATCCTCGAGCCGCGGCTCGACATCGCGGCCCTCCGCCGTCTCGAACCGCAGCGGCGCGATGCGCTCCGCACGGCGGCGGTAGTACCGTACGCGCTCGGCGAGCGTGGCACCCGCGGCGGCAAGATCCTCACTGCGCGAGGGTAGCGCGAGCACCGGACAGGATTCCTGCTGCTCCAGGCGCTCGGACCAGCCGGCGGGCGGACGGACTCGCAACAGGGCCGAGCCGGGCCGCAACTGGTGCAGGTCCAGCACGTCCCAACGCGAGGCGTGGGCGTGGAGGTAGGCGAGAATGGCCTCGCCGCCGGGTTCGGCGAAGCCAGGCTCCAGAAGGCAATCCAGGTGGTCCGTGACGCCGGTACCGAGGAACAGCACCCGGCGCACGGACCCCTGCTGCTCCGCTCCGCTGGGTCTGTCGCCGTCGAGAAAGAGAGGCGCCAGTCCTACGAGACGATCGTCGTGACGCAGGATCAGGGCCAGGAGTCGGCCGTGACCGAACACATTCCACCAGGCGAGCAGCCAATCGGGCGACTGGAACGGCGTCGCGTCCGGGCACCGCTCCCAGAGCCGCGCCCACTCGGGCCGGAGGGCCTCCAGTGCCGCTGGATCCGTGATCTCTGTCACGTCGATGGACGGCGCGCGCACGCTCGCCTCCAGCATCCCCTGCCCGTCCGCTCGCGGCGTAGCACAGCTGCTGCCGCCGATCACGGCGCAACGGGCATGCCGGAAATCGCGGCGCGCTCGCGGAGGATGACAGCGCTGAAGGGGCTCGGAGCCGGCAGCGCGCCGCGAACGCGCGGGTTCAACGCAGCCGGCCGACGAAGACTTCGGTGTCGTACTCGATGGTGACGCGCCCGTCTCGCTCGTGGTCGGCGAAGAGTCGCTCGACCGCGGCGACCATGGGCGCGTAGCGCGGGTGTCCGGGAGCCGGCATGTAGGAGGTGGAGCGGACGCGCGCGAGGAGGCCGTCGAGATCGAGGACCTGCTGGTTGGGGAGGGTGTAGCGGCGGTGCGGCCGGCCGAAGAAGGCGGCGATCTCCCCGGCGCAGATGTTGTCGTGCCGGACGTGCGCGTAGTCGGTGCCGAACCGGCGCAGCAGGTCCTCGAACGCGCGCAGGAAGGGGGTGCCGTCCGTGCGGCGTGTGTTCCAGATGAGCACCAGCCAGCCGGGGCTGCGCAGGATGCGGTGGAACTCGCGGCGTGCGCGCTCACGGTCGAACCAGTGGAAGGCCTGTGCGGCGAGGACGACATCCACGCTGGCGTCGGGGAGCCCGGTCGCCTCCGCAGAGCCGTCCACGCTGCGGAAGCGAGGATGGGAGGCGAGGATCTGCTCGGCGACGCGGCGCATCTCCGCGTTCGGCTCGATGCCATAGACGGTGTTGCCGTTCTCGAGGAACGGCTCGGCGGAGAGGCCGGTGCCGGATCCCACGTCCGCGATGACGTGGTCGGGGCGGAGGCGGATCGCGCGGCGCAGCGTGGCCACGAGCGCGGCGGGGTAGCGCGGGCGTGCGCGGGCGTAATCCGCCGCGCGACCGGAGAAGCGAGCGCGCGGGTCGACGGTCGAGGCCACAGCCGTGTCCTGGGCGGGTCCGCGTGTGTGGGCCGCGTCAGGGTAATCCACGCAGGCGGCGCGGGTCAAGCCGGCGGCCTCGCCCGTGGTCCTTGACACCGGGACGCGGGCGGACGTAGGATCGCGGCGTACGCGCGCGGCCGCCGGGACGCGCGCGTTTGCGTTTGGTGGACGCGCCGGTGCGGGACGCCGGCGCACACAGGAGCCCCCCACCTGGTGAGGGTTGCCATGATCTCGGACCGGATCCACGGCCGCGGCGCGGCGCTGGCGCTCGCGGCGGCTCTCTTCCTGGCCACGCCAGCCGCGACGAGGGCGCAGGACCACTCGGCGCACGCAGCGGAGGATCGGCAAATGAACGAGCGCGGGACCCAGGCCGCGAGCACGGCCGCGCAGGAGCCCGGGATGCCACCAGGCGCGGCGGCTGCACGCGCGCGCCTCGAGGCATCCCCACGGCACGGCGAGTGGGTGGTGGTGCAGACGGGCCCCGAGGACAGCGTGCGCGCGTGGGTCGTCTACCCGGAGCGGCGCGAGCGCGCGCCCGTGGTGCTCCTCGTGCACGAGATCTACGGGCTGACCCACTGGATCCGCGCGGTCGCGGACCAGCTCGCGGCGGACGGGTTCATCGCGATCGCGCCGGACCTGCTGACGATGAAGAACGTCCCGACCGGGCAGGATGGCGATCCGGAGCGGGAGGCGGCGGTCTCCGCGATCCGCACGCTGAACCCGGATGACATCCACCGGCAGCTCCGGGCGGTCGCTGCCTACGGCATGAGGCTCCCGGCGGCGACGCAGCGCTACGGCATCGTGGGGTTCTGCTGGGGCGGCGCGGTGTCATTCGCGCACGCGGTGCGCGTGCCCGAGCTGGGGGCGGCGGTGGTTTACTACGGGACGTCGCCGGACCCGTCCGAGCTGGCCGCGGTCCGCGCGCCGGTGCTCGGGCTGTACGGCGGGGACGATGCGCGGGTGAACGTGACGGTGCCGCCGGCGGACTCGGCGATGAAGGCGCTCGGCAAGACGTTCGAGTACGTCATGTACGAGGGCGCGGGCCATGGCTTCCTCCGGCAGCAGGACGGGCGCGACGGCGCGAACCTCGCCGCCGCGCGCCAGGCGTGGCCGAGGACGGTGCAGTGGTTCCGGCAGCACCTGGCGGGCGAGGCGCGGGTTGGGGGGTGACGCGACCCGCGCCTTGACAGCGCCGCCCGCGGCCGCATTCTTTCGCAGCAGCGCGGCGGCGGCGCCGCGCGGCTTGTGACGGTCACACCCAGGGGAGATGACGGGACGATGACGATCGCGGGTACGCTGGTGGCAGGCACGTGGGGCGCGACGGCGGCGCGCCGCGCCCTGGCGGAGGTGGTCCTGGTCGCGGCTGGCGCGGCGCTGGTGGCGCTGTCAGCCCGGATCACGATCCCGTTGCCCTTCACGCCGGTCCCGCTGACGGGCCAGACGTTCGCGGTGCTGCTGGTCGGCGCGGCGCTGGGCAGCGCGCGCGGCGGGGCCAGCATGGCCACGTACCTCGCCGCCGGTGCTGCCGGCCTGCCGATCTTCTCCGGCGGCGCGTGCTGCGTGCCGTGGCTGCTGGGCCCGACGGCGGGCTATCTGTGGAGCTACCCCATCGCGGCGTGGGTGACGGGCCGGCTCGCGGAGCGGGGTTGGGACCGGCGCTTCGGCACGGCGGCGCTCGCGATGCTGGCGGGCACTGCGGTGATCTACGCCTGCGGCGTCACGTGGCTGTCCGCGTTCGTCGGCTGGGAGCGCACGCTCGGCGCGGGGCTGCTCCCCTTCCTGCCGGGCGACGCGGTGAAGCTCGTGCTCGCCGCGACGCTGCTGCCCGTCGCGTGGAAGATCATCGCCGCGGTGCGCGGCCCGGACACCGGGGTTTGACGACGACGGCGCGCGAGTCGGGCCCGGAGGCGTCCGGCCCGGCTCGCGGCGACGCCGGGTCTCGAGACGACGCCCCCGAGCGCGGCCTGGCGCCCTCGTCGGGTTCGCGCCCCGAAGTCCACGGTCGGCTGCTGGACGCCGAGACGCGCTGCGCCCACTGGCACGGGCCGCTGGACATCATCGCCATCCGCTTCCCTTGCTGTGGGAAGTTCTACGCCTGCCACGATTGCCACGCCGAACACGAGACGCACCCGCCCGAACGCTGGCCGCGCGAGCGATTCGACACGGCCGCGGTGTTGTGCGGCGCGTGCGGCCACGTGCTGACGATCCGGGAGTACCTCGACAGCGGGCATCGCTGCCCCGCGTGCGGCCGCGGCTTCAATCCGCGGTGCGCACTGCATTACGGGCTGTACTTCGAAGCGTGATATCCCCGGGGCCGCCCCGGTGCAGGCTCGGCTCCGGGCTCGGGCTCGGCGTTCGGGGAACGATGAGCGGCGGGGCCGGCAGAGGATGGCCGGCCCCGCCGCGTGCGTGAGGATCATGGGTCAGCGAGTGCCGCTGCCGTTGCTGCCGGCCTCGGTCGTCGCCGCCTCGGCCTCCGGCCCGATGAGCCAGTGGGTGAACCACTGCCGCAGCCGGGCGAGGCGGTCCACCAGGAGCCAGGGCTCGCCGGTGCGCGAGAGGTCGTGCGTCGAGCGAGGGTAGCGCACGAACTCGACCGGCACGCCGTGCTTCTTCAGGGCGACGAACCACTGCTCTGCCTCTCCCATCGGCGTCCGGTGGTCCTCCTCGGACTGCACGATCAGCGTGGGCGTCTTGACCCGGTGCGCGTAGCGGATCGGCGAGAG
>DATCLK010000002.1:0-6370 GCA_036563975.1 Longimicrobiales bacterium
CCGCTGGCGAGGATGTGGTCCCGGCCCGGCTGCTCCGGGAGGCCGAAGCCCGGATCCGGGAGCTCGAGCGGGCGCTCGGGCGAAAGACCATGGAGGTGGAGATCCTCCAGGCGGCGCAGGCGGAAGTAAAAAAAAGACCCAACTGGTGCGGCGTGTCCAAGCCATGACGGGACACCCACTCTCTGCGATCTGCCGCGCGCTGGGCGTGAGCCGGTCTGTGGCGTACCGGCAGACGAAGGACCGGCCGCGCTTCTACCGCCGGAAGGAGGATGAGGTCGTGCTGGAGGAGATCCGGCGCGTGATCCGGCGGCGCGGCAGCTACGGTCACCGGCGGGTCACCGCGCTCTTGCGCCGCACGGGCAAGAGCTACAACAGAAAGCGGATCCGGAGAGTGATGCGCATGCACGGCCTCCGGATCCCACCCAGGAACCGGCGCCGGACGGGCCGGGCGCATACAGGAAAGATCGAGACCGACTGGCCGAACGTGCGCTGGTGCTCGGATGCCTTCGAGATCGCCTGCTGGAACGGGGAAGAGGTGCACGTGGGCTTCGCGCTCGACTGCTGCGACCGCGAGGCCATTGCCTTCATGGCGGCTCCGAGGGATCTCACCGCCGAGGACGTGCGGGAACTCATGAGCCGGGCTGTTCGGGCCCGCTTCCCCGAGGGGAAGGCGAGCGAGGCCGTCCAGTGGCTCAGCGACAACGGCAGCATCTACACGGCGCTGGAGACGATCCTTCACGCCGAGCAGCTCGGTTTGGTCCCGGTCACCACCCCGAAAGCAAGTCCGGAGTCGAACGGGATGAGCGAGGCCTTCGTCAACACCTTCAAGCGCGACGATGTGGAAGCGGCCGAGCTGTGGAGTGCCGAGAGCGTGATCCGCCAGCTCGAGGGCTGGTTCATGGACTACAACGAGGTGGCGCCGCATTCGGCACTCGGGATGAAATCACCCGCCGAATTCCGGCGGCAGCAGGCTCTCACCGCCTCTCCTTGAGTGTCCCACGATTCGGGGGACAGACCAGCATACTCACGCAGGTCCTCATAGAAGCCGTTGCTGAAATGGAACTCCCCGGAGCCGTGTGTAAAGCCTACACTCTGGAACACCGGCTGCCCACGGTACGTCAGGCGGTTGTAGAGCGATGACCGCCCGAGAGCCGAGGTGGTGGTCAGAAGCGCGAGACGGCCGTCCAGGGCCTTTCGACGGATGAAAGATCGCTTGCCGTGGTACTCTTTGTGAAACGCTTGCTGCACCTCCGAACTGGTCGCCAGGAGCGCTACTAGCTTTGCGCAGAGAAGCTGTGGATATCGCGGTACCGCACCCAACACGAAGAGATCCATGACGCACTGGAGTCGCGCTCTCTTCTGCTTGGCGTCCCAGCCGATCCATCGGTCGCGGGGCCCGAGGCTGAACACCGGGTCACCGAGAGCGAAAAGTCCAATCAGCTTCTCGTTGTACTCGTCGCAGACCAGAAAGCGCAGGCGGCGTCCGTAGCCAGCAGAAACAGGGACGCTCCAGTGAAGGCGCGCGTACCTGAAGGGGAGTTCGTCCTCCGAGTCAGGCCGAACCACGACCAATCGCGGGCGCACACGCTCCGGAACGACCTCGCTGCCCTTCGCGATGAAGCCGAGGAGCCGGTCCTCGTGACGCTCAAGGCCTGCGCGCGCTCGGGCTATTCGATGGCGCACGGCCTCTGCGTGCAGTCGCCCGATCTGGTCTTTGTCGGAGGGATCAGGCGGCAGAAGAAGCCGATCGCGGAGCCGAAAGCCCTGCTGCCGCAGAGAGCGAATGATCCGCGCACGCAGTCGTTTCCGTTCCAATGCCGCGTCGCGTCCGCTGAGATCTCCCGGGATTCGGAAGGGCCGCCTTGATCAGGCGAGGAGGAGGATCAGGACCCGCCATCCTCGTCGGCTAAGAGACGAGGGACACCGGGGCACCAGACCGGCGCGCCGACTGCCCAGGGGTGATCCCCCAAAGGGGCGGCGGCCCAAATTGGATTCTCGCAGAGTGACCCGCCAGTGGCCAAGGCCGGAGTAAGGCAGCGTGCGGCGAGTGCGGGCTCCGGGCGCGCGTCCTCCCGATGGCGGCGGAGGGGCGTGCAGGTTCGATTGGACGCCCGTCTGTGCAGGATGCCGGGGCGCGATCCGCGCCGTCCCCAGCGGTGTCCAGCCGCGGCCTTCCAGCGCTCGGTGCCGCCTCAACCCCCGCCCTCGCCCTCGCCCTCGCCCTGGCCCTGCACCCCACCCACCGCCTTCTCCACCGCCGCCACCACGTCCTGCTCCTCGCCTGCGCCGGTGTAGACGACGCGGCCCTGGGCGTCGAGCACGACGATGTACGACGTGGTGGGCGCCTGGAAGGCGCGGGTCGCGCGGCCGCGCGTGTCCCACAGCACGCGGCCGGGCAGGGGGTGGCGCTCGAGGTGGCGCTTGACCGCGCGCTGCGACTGGTTCACGGCGATCGCCATGATGATGAGCTCGACGTCGTCGCCCCAGCGTTCGTGGACCCTGTGGATCTCGGGCTCGAGCGCTCTGCACACGGGGCACCAGGTCGCCCAGAACTCGATGACGACGGGCTTCTTGCCGATGAACTGCGCGAGGTCGACCGGGTTGCCGTCCAGGTCCTCGACCTGCACGGGCTCCGGGGTGACGCCGATCGGCAGGCCGATGTCCTGCGCGCGGAGCGTGGCGGGCACGGACGCCGTGAGCGCGACAAGCGCTGCGGCAACCGCAACCGTGCGCGGCACGCGGCGCTCTCGGTGTGTGGAGCGGAAGCCGATCATCACAGCACCTTCCACATCTGGTAGAAGTAGTACGCGGCCATCACGAACATGATCGCACCGCCCGCCTTCTTGATCCAGACCATCCACGGCCCGGAGCGGGGCAGCACGGCCACGACGCCGGAGAACAGGCCGACGGCGACGAGCAGCGCCGTCATCCCGAGCGAAAAGACGAACAGATAGGTGAAGCCGAGGACCGCGCTGCCCGTGGTCGAGACCCAGGTCAGCACGGCGGCGAACGCGGGCGCGCCGCACGGCGCGGCGACGAGGCCGGAGGTGGCGCCGAGCAGGAAGACGGCCGGGTAGGACCCGCCGCGGAGGCTGCCGGCCCAGGCGGCGAGGCGGCGAGGCGCGCTCACCGGGATGATGTCGAGCATGGCGAGCCCGAAGATGACGAGCAGGCAGCCGATCGTGAGAAACGCCCACGGGCTGGATGACACGGTGCCGAAGATTTGACCGGTCAGCCCGGCGACGAGCCCGAGCAGCGCGTAGAGTAGCGCGAGGCCGCTGACGTAGGTGAGCGTGAGGCCGGCGACCCGGAGCCGCGACGGCTCCTCGCCCTGCGCCCGCGCCGTGCTCGCAATGAGCCCGGCGGTGATCGGGATCATCGGGTAGACGCAGGGCGTGAGACTGGTCAGCACGCCCGCGCCGAACAGCGAGGCGAGCGCGAGGAGCGGCTGGTCATTGAGCGTCTGGCCCAACTGCAGCGCGGCGGCGAGTGTCGCGGTCGGCATGCGGGGGTCCAGGCGGCGCGGGCTGCTCGGTGCTGCCGGGCTCAGCTCGCGCTCGCAGGCTCCAACCGGACGACGGCCGTGGCACCGCCGCGGCGGTCGTCGAGGGCCAGGTAGATGTAGCCGTCGGGCCCCTGCCGGACATCGCGGATCCTGCCGAATCCCTGGAGCAGGACCTCGACGTTCGTCACGCGCTGGCCCTCAATGGTCAGGCGCGCGAGCTGCTGGCCGGCCAACCCGCCGACGAAGAAGCTGCCCCGCCAGCGCGGGAACGCATCGCCCGTGTAGATGAGCAGACCCGATGTCGCGATGGACGGGACCCAGTAGTGCACGGGCTGCTCCATCCCCTCGCGGTGCGTGGAGACGTGGATCGTGTCGCCGCTGTAGTTGATGCCGTAGCCGATGACGGGCCAGCCGTAGTTGCGGCCGGGCCGGATGAGGTTGAGCTCATCGCCGCCGCGCGGCCCCTGCTCGTTCTCCCAGAGCTCGCCGGTCTCCGGATGGATGGCGAGGCCCTGCGGATTGCGGTGGCCGTAGCTCCAGATCTCGGGCAGCGCGCCCTCGCGGTTGACGAACGGGTTGTCCTTGGGGACGCTGCCGTCCTCGTTCAAGCGGATGACGGTGCCCTGGTGGTTCGAGAGGTCCTGCGCCGGGTGCCGCTCGGCCGTGGCGCGGACGGGCGGCGCGCCGCGGTCGCCGACGGTGAAGAAGATGTGGCCGCGGCCGTCGAACACGAGGCGCGAGCCGAAGTGGAGGCCAGTGGTGCTCCACGCCTTCGCCACGAAGATGTCCTGCACGTCGACGAGGCGGTTGCCCTCGAGCCGGCCGCGCGCGACTGCGGTCGTGCCCTGGCTCCCGTCCTCGTTCGGCTTGGAGTAGGTGAGGTACAGCAGCCGGTTGTTGGCGAAGTCGGGGTGGGGCACGACGTCGAGCAACCCGCCCTGGCCCTGCGCGCGCACCGCCGGCACGCCCTCGATCGGGTCCGGCAGCAGCACGCCGTTGCGCACGACGCGCAGGCGGCCCGGGCGCTCGGTGATGAGAATGTCCCCGCCGGGCAGGAACGCGATCGACCAGGGGTTCACCAGCCCCTCGGCGACGGTGACGACGCGGAAGTCGTGGTGCTGCGACTTGTGGACCGTCGGCGCGGCGTCCGGTTTCTGCGCGTGCGCGGCGCCGGCCGGGAGGGTGGCCGCGGCGAGCAGTGCGGCCACGGGGATGGAGAGGGTGCGAGACATGTCGTCCCCTTGCGAAAGCTGACACGTGTTCCGTGATCGTTCCAAAGTTAGGGGGAACGCCCGCCGGGCACAACGCGGCACGGGCCGGCGCGCGGGCCCGCCCGTGCCGCGTCACCGCGCCGCGGCGGCCGGGCGGGAGCGGGCGGGGCTCGCCGAAGCGGGCCTCGAGGGTGGCGCGCGCGCCGGCGCATCGCAGCGCGCGCGGGCGAGCGGCTCGCCACCCTCATGGCCGCACCACCCGCGCGATGACGAGACGCTCGACATCCACCTCGTCGCGCTCGGCGAAGCCGATGCGGTCGCCGGGCAGGAACACGAGCGGGAAGGGCGTCTCGGGCGGCAGCGAGCCGGTGTACTCGCCGCTCGCATCGAACACGTCGATCGGGCCGGCCGATCCGTCGAGCCCGGCCGAGCGCCGGACCCACAGCGAGCCGTCCGGCGCCAGCGCGACGGCGTACACGATCTGGAGCTCCGGCGCGTAGCCGTGCTTCTCGATCATCTCAGCGGCCGAGACGTTGCAGGGCGCGATGGGGCCGCCGACGGCTCGCTCGCGCAGCACAGCGAGCACGTCGGCCGCGGTGATCTGGCGCGGCTCGATCGGGCGTCGCACGCTGCGCACGAGTCTCCCACTCTCGTAGATCTCGACGCCGTAGGCTGCGCCGGTCGTGATCGCGATGCGGCTGCCCCGCCGCGTCCAGCGGATGCGGGGCGCGAACGGCGTGGGGAGCGTCAGGGTCATCCCACAGCTCGGGTAGTGCGCGGTCCTCGAGAGCGGGAGCACGCGGGTGAAGAGCACGGTCGTGTCCGCGCCCGCGATGTGCAGAAGTCTGACCGGCCGCTCGTCGGAGCCGCTGTACCGTGCGCGGTCGATCACGGCGAGCCCGTCGGCCAGCACGTGCATGATCGCCTCGCCCACCAGGATCGGCGGGAACGGGAACGCGACCTGCGGCAGCACGGTGCCGTCCGGGCCGAAACGGACGAGGGCGGCCTTGGTCAGGTCGTGTACGTGCACGACGCCGTCGGGGCCGAGGGAGAGCGTGTTCGCGTCCTGCAGCTCGCCGGGGCCGCCACCCTGGCGGCCGGCCGTCCACCGCAGGCGGCCGGCGGAGTCGAACGAGACGACGCGCGCGTTCGTTCGGTCAAGGATGTAGAGGTTGCCGTCGTCGTCGGCCTCGACGAGGCCCGGGCGCACGAGGTAGAACGATTCGGGGCCATCCGGCGCGCCGCCGAGCACGCGCTCGCGCTCGATGTGCCACGGCAGCATGCGGTCCCGCGCGGGGCCGACCACGATCTCGACGCCAGCGGAGTCCGTGCGGACCGTCGGGTTCGGCGCGCCTGCGCCGCCGCACGCGGCGAGGACGGCGAGCCAGCAGAGGCGTCTCATGTGCCCTCCTCTGCGCGATTCGTCTCGCGCGATGATGCCGCCCTCCCGAGAACACGCTCGCCTGTGTTCCGCCCACGCCCTCGCCCTGGCCTCTCCTACGCGCGGACCGGAGCGTGCTCGCGGTAGTACGCGATCAGGTCGGTGCTCACGGTCTCCGCGCCGAGCTGACGCAGCATGGTGATGACCTGGCCGCGATGGTAGGTCGAGTGGTTCACCACGTGGCGCAGCATCTGGGCCATGGTGTTGGTGAAC
>DATCLK010000003.1:0-2295 GCA_036563975.1 Longimicrobiales bacterium
CGTCGAGGATCAGGACGCGCGCGCCGAAGTAGAGCGCCCGGCTGATCGCAACCGCTTGCCGCTCGCCGCCCGAAAGCGTGCCGACCGGCTGGTCCGGGTTCCGCACCTGGATCCCCATCGCGGCGAGGTTCTCCCGCACGATCTCGCGGCAACGCTTCACGTCGATGCGCCGGAACGGCCCGAACCCGCGCGTCGGCTCGAGGCCGAGGAAGAAGTTCCGCCAGATCGACATGAGGGGGATCAGGGCAAGGTCCTGGTGCACCGCCGCGATGCCCGCCTCGAGCGCCTCACGCGGCGAGCGGAAGACGGCCTCGCGGCCGTCGACCAGTAACCGTCCCGACGTCGGCCGGTGCACGCCCGAGAGGATGCCGACCAGCGTGGACTTGCCCGCGCCGTTGTCGCCCAGCAGGCACGTGACCTTGCCCGCCTCGACCACCATGCTCACGTCCTCGAGCGCCGTGATGTTGCCGAACCGCTTCGACACGTGCTCTACGCGCAGCAGCGGCGGTGTCGCGTTCGCGAGCGAGCCGGCGTTCCGGCCAGCACCGCGATCGTCGTGCTGCCCGGTCATGCCGACTCGGCGACCCTACGCCGGATGTAGTTGTTCACCATCACCGCGAGCACGAGCATCACGCCGAGGAAGACCTGGAACCAGTCCGCGTCCACGCCGGTGATGACGATCCCTTGCTGCACCATGCCGAAGATCAGCGCGCCGAACACGGCGCCGATCACGGAGCCGTAGCCGCCTGTGAGCAGCGTGCCGCCGATCACCACGGCAATGATCGCACGGAACTCCTGGAGCTCGCCGCGCAGCGAGTCTGCACCCGTGTAGCGCACCGCCTGGATCGCCGCGACGAGGAACGCCGCGAACGCGGTGCCCATGAAGAGCCCGATCTTCACACGGTGCACGGGCACGCCGACCCGCCGGGCCGCATCCGGGTTGCCGCCGACGCCGAAGATCCAGTTGCCCCAGCGGGTGCGCAGCAGGATCCAGGTGCCGAGCGCGGCCAGCGCGAGCCACCACGCGATGGAGATGCGGAACTCGCCGAACGGCTGGCTCGCGAACAGGAGCTGCGCCGTGTCGTAGCCGGGCACGCGGTCCAGGCCGCCGAGCTGCGTGCGGCGCGTGACCATGCGCGGCACCGCGATGGCGAGGCCGCGCAGGATGAACAGCGTGCCGAGGGTGACGATGAAGGAAGGCAAGCCGGTGCGGACCACGAGGTAGCCGTTCGCGAAGCCGATCGCCAGACAGAGGAGGAGCGTGGCGCCGAGCGCGGGCCACAGGCCCCAGCCCCAGTGCGTGGTCAGCATCAGGATCAGCATGCCGGCGAGTCCGATCATCGAGCCGACCGAGAGGTCGAACTCGCCGCCGATCATGAGCAACGCGACCGCGACGGCGAGGATGCCGAGCGGGGCGGCAGCGTTCAGCACCGCCGCCAGACCCGACGCGCTCCGGAACGCCTCGCCTCCCGCGATGGCGAAGACGATCCAGACCAGCACGGCGCCGGCCGCCGCGGCCATCTCCGGGCGTGTGAACAACCGGACCGCGCGACGCGTGCGACCCGATGCGCGCGCCACCGCATCGGGGTCGGCTGCCGCCCGGACCGGCGCGTCCGCCGGGTCCGGTGCGACCGTCATGTGGCGGTTCGATGCACGGCGTCTGGGCACGGCGACATCACCATGCCTGTGCTCACCGGATCCCCCGTGCGGCCAGCTCGATCACCTCTGCGGCGTTCTCCCGCGTCACGAACGCGGGGCCGGTCCGGATGATCTCGCCGCCGCCCGCAATGGCGCCCGTCTCCAGGTACTTGACCATCGAGACGACGCCGAGGTAGCCCTGGAGGTACGGCTGCTGGTCGATCGCGAACAGCACCTCGCCAGCCGCGACGGCCTCCAGGATCTGCGCGTCCAGGTCGAACGTGCCGAACGCGATGCGGCCGAGCTGCCCCGCCGCCCGCAACGCGTGCAGCGTGGGGACCGCGCCGCCCGGGCCGAGCGTCAGGATGCCGTCCACCGGCTCGCCGCTCGCCAGTGCGTTGCGCACGCGCTGCTGCGCGTCGTCCGGATCGGCCAGGTCGACGGCGAGCGTGCGCACCGTGCCGCCCGCGGCCTCCACGGCATCGCGCAACCCGCGGCAGCGCTCGTCCAGCGCCACGTTGCCGACCTCGTGGTTGACGCACAGCACGTTGCGCGCGCCGGCCGCCGCCAGCCGCTCGCCGCCCGCGTACCCGGCCTCGTACTCCGTCTGACCGATGTGCGCCAGCAGGCCGAGCTCGCGCCAGCTCTCCGCACCCG
>DATCLK010000004.1:0-12844 GCA_036563975.1 Longimicrobiales bacterium
CTTCGGCGCGCTGGTGCCCTGGAACCGCGTGTGGCGCACCGGCGCCAACGAGGCCACGCACTTCACCACCAGCCGCGACCTGCGGGCGGGTGATGCCTTGATCCCCGCGGGCACCTACACGCTGTTCACGATCCCGCGGCCCGATGGCTGGACGCTGATCATCAACAAGCGCACGAACATCAACGGGCAGGCGTACGACCCCGAGCAAGACCTCGTGCGCGTCGAGATGCAGGTACGCGAGCTGCCCGAGGTCGTGGAGGCGTTCACCATCCTCGCCGAGGAGACTCCGGACGGCGGCGGCGTGCTCCGCTTCCAGTGGGACCGCACCGAGGCGTTCCTGCCGTTCACCGTCGTGCGGTAAAGAGACGGGCGGGCGGCGTCAGTTGACGCCGCCCGCCCGCCGTTCCGCACCGCGCCGCCCCGTATGTGCCGGGCGGCGTTCTCGTCTCACCGCTGCACGGCCACACGCTGGCGCGTGCTTGTGACCCCGTCCGAGAAGACCAGCTCGAGCTCGGCGGCGCCGCTCTGCACCAGCGCCGTCCCACCGCGAGCGAACGAGAGGATCGCGCCCGTCGCCGGGTCACGGACCACGGCCAGGGGGTAGGCGGCGGCGTTCCAGCGCACGCGGACGTCGCGGGGGGTCACCGCCTCCGCCGTCGGCGCGGGTGAGACGCGCGCCAGCGCCGGCGTGCGCACGCGCTCGGCCGCGGGCGCGCCGGGGCCGGTCAGTCGCAGCCGCGCGAGCCGCTGCGGCTGCGCCAGCGAGGCGGGCACCGCGAACGCGAAGTGCCGCGCGTCCGGCGGACCGTGCCCCAGTGCTTCGCCGGCGAACGAGAGCTCGAACAGCACGGCGCCCGCTTCGTCCAGGCCCTGGAGCGTGTAGGGCCCCGGCGCGGCGGGCAGCGCGGGCCGCGTCTCGACCTCGAAGGCCGGCTCGAGCACGAGCGTGCGGCCGTCCATCCGGCCCCAAACAATGAGCGCCGGCTCGCGGGCTGCGGCGAACGCCGGCCGGACCGCCGCCTCGCTCTCGCGGAACTGGAGCACGGCGCGGAACGTGTAGTCGCTGATCCACTCGGGCGTGCAGTACGACATCAGGTCGACATGGAGTGTCGGCCGCTTGAGCTCGCCCGTGGCCACATCCATCCCGTATACGCCGATCGAGCCGTTCGCGTACGGGTAACTCGGGTCCGGGTTGGACGGGCCGCCGCACGCCACGTGTAGCCGGTCGAAGTTGTGCCCCCACTCGTGCGCCGCGGTCCACCCGCCGCAGACGTCCAGCCCGATCGCGACCGGGTACCCGAGGTAGCCGAGGCCGCAATACGGCGAGCCGCCGGTGTTGGGGAGCACGCCGTAGTAGTATTCCTCGCGCCCGTCGGCAATGCGGAGCAGGCGGATCTCGTTGATGATGGCATCCCAGGCCGTTGTCGTGCCCGTCGTCGTCTGGCTGCTCGTGAACGGCTCGCGCACATCCACGTCCGCTCCGGGCAGCGGGAAGACCTTCAGGGCGTTGGCGACGTAGCTCTGCGCGTTGCCGTCGTTGACGTTCCCTGTGACCGTGGTCGACCCCACGATGCGGACCGGGACGAGACGGACGTTGAACGCCGGCGGCGACCGCACATCCAGCGGCAACACTCCGCCGTCGGAGGGGAAGGTGTTGTTATCGTCGTTGCCCTCCGGCACCTCATCGTCCGGGTCCACGGTGACGCGGATCCCCAGCCCGGGCTCGATCAGGTCGCCCGGCACCCGCAGATTCCACGAGTTGGTGAGGAGGGCCTCGTCCACCGCGGTCGGCACCGTGGCCGACGGCGCCGGGATCGTGTCTCTGGCGACCAGCGTTGTGCCGTGGAAGAACTCGACGTACACCTTGGGCTGCACCGACTCGGCCTCGCTCGCGACCACGAACACGCGCAGGTAGGCATCGCGGCCGGCGACGAGGGGCACGTCGCGCGCGAGCGTCTGCGTGCTTTGGACGAGGTACACGCCGGCGATGGAGAGGTCCAGGGGATCCAGCGCCGTCGCGCCGAACACCACGGCCGGCAACCCTGCCGGGCGCGCGGTCACGCTGTTGGGCCCCGGCGTCGGCCCCAGCGTCAGCCGGGTCGAGGCCATGCCGTTTGCGTCCGTGGTGGACGTGGCCGGATCCACCGAACCGCCGCCGCCGGTGACTTCCCACTCGACGCCGACCCCGGCGATGCCGTTGCCGTACGCATCCGCGACCTTCACGACGAGCGGCTGCTCGAGCGGCCAGCCGGCCGGTCCGATTTGTCCATCGCCCCCCGCGGGGGACGCAGCCGCAGGCGGGCCGGGCGCCGCCGACGCGGTGAACATCGTGAAGAGCGACGGGCTGGCCGAGGCCCTGACGAGCTGCTCCCCGGCGCGCGTGCCCAGCGTCCAGAGTGCCTGCGCCCGGCCGTTCGCGTCGGTCGTCCCGCTGCTCGGGCTGACGTTCCCGCCGCCCTCCTGGACGGCCCAGCTCACAGTCGCGCCCTCGATCGGGTTGCCGTGCGCATCCACGACCTCGACCACCAGCGGCGCCGCGAGCGACTCACCGACCGTCGCCGCCTGGCCGTCGCCGGAGATCCGCCTGATCGAGTTCACCGGCCCCGGCTGGGCCTGGGCCGAGAAGACGAGCGGTTCGAGCCCCGGCACGGTCGCCGTGGCCGTTTGCGGGCCTGCCCTCGTACCGAGCGTCCAGGTCGCGCGCGCGATGCCGTCCAGCCCGGTTCGCGTCACGGCCGGTTCGATGGAACCGTTGCCGGCTGCGACGGCGAACGCGACCTCCACTTCCGGGACCGGGTTGCCGAACCGGTCCGTGACCAGCACGGCCGGCCCCTCCGGCGTAGGCGCCGCCACGGTGCCGACCTGGTCGTTGCCCGCCACGATGCGGCTCGCCGCCGGCTCGACCGGGACGACCCTCAGGGGAGAAGACTCCTCGCTGCACGCGCCCAGGACGAGCAGCGCGATGACGGCCATCGTGTGTTCGAGCGGTCGCTTCGTGGTTCGGAACATGGGTCTCGCTCCAGCGCGTGCGGGTAGCGGATCACGCGTGGTTGACGCACGCTGGTTCAGAAGCCGAGGCCGAGCGAGAGCCGCGGCACGTGGAAGCGGAACGGCTCGGGGACGTCGTCCTCGCCGTACTCGCCCGTGAGATCGCTGAATGCGAGCGCGACCCTGAAGGCGCCCAACCGGACCGCCACCATCGCGCCCGCGAGGACGCCGCCGGCATCCCGCTCGATGCCAGACCAACCCTCCTCGGAATACAGGCCGTAGCCGCCGAACGCGGTCAGGTCGAGCGGGCCGGCCGTGACGAGGCGGACGGCCAGTCCGCCGCCCGCGAGCAGGGACTCGTAGTCGCCGCCACCGCCCAACATCCCCAACCCGAGCACCGAAACGCGACGGTAACCGACCTGGAGGAGCCCGCCGCCCGCGTAGTGCAGTCGATCGATATCCGTCCCGATGGATCCCAGCGCAAACCCGCGAGCATGAACGTCGTCATCGCCTTGCCTCCGGCCGGGTGCCTGCTGCGCCGCGAGCTCGGGTGCCACGGCCAGCAACACGACGAACGCACAGAGACACGGCCGGATGCGTCGAAACATCGTGGTCTCCTCGGGGCGAGATATGGATTGAGACGAGGGCGGCCGACGGGTTCTCCTCGCCGCGGTGATGACTGCGGCGAGCCGGGGAAGGGAGGCGGCCTCACGCACGGCGCGGACACCAGCCGACGGGGGCCACGATACGGCCGCGCCGCAACAAATCTGACGCCGGCCACACCGTCCTGGCAAGATCGGCGGCACGCAGCCGGCGGCCAACAGTGCGACCACCCGACCCGTGGACCAGACCTTGCCCCGAAAGCCCCGTCCTGATTATCGTTGACAGCGATCCTCCCGGGCTGGATGCCCTCTCCCCCACCGCGCCTGCCGGTCAGCGACCAAGACACTTCCGCCTGCCGGCGCGCCGTGCCGAACCGCTCCGGAGGCTAAGCCATGCCGAACGCCGTCCACCGCATTGGATGTCGGGGCCGCGGCTCCGACCTCTTCCTCCTATCCATAGGCAATCTCCTCCGCACGATCTTGACGCTCGGCATCTACGAGCCCTGGGCCCGAACGCGCGTGCGCAGGTACCTGTGGAGCGCGGTCGAGTTCGCGGGTGAGCCGCTCGTGTATCACGGAACCGGCAAGGAGCTCTTCATCGGCCGCATCAAAGGCACGCTCCTCATCTGGGGCTTCTTCCTCCTCGCGGCAGCGGTCGCTGCGGGCGTCGCGCTCGCGCTCGGACCCGCTGCGGTCGAGAGCGGTGTGATCGATCTCATCCTCTGGCCCTTGCTCGCCGCGGGGTTCGCCGTGCTGTTCTCCGTCGCGATCGTCGGTGCGCGCCGCTACCGCATGAGCCGCACATCCTGGCGCGGCATCCGGTTCTCGTTCCGCGGGAGCTGGAGGCAGTACCTCCCGATCCTCCTGAGCCGCGCACTCGTGCCGTTCACGCTCGGCCTGGCCTATCCCTTCGTCTACATCCGGGAGAGGCGCTTTCTCATCACGCGCACGCACTTCGGCAACAGGCCCTTCGCCTTCGACGGCGACGGCCGTGGCCTCTTCGGCCCCTGGCTCAAGGCGCTGATCCTCACGCCGCTCACGCTCGGGCTCTACTGGTTCTGGTTCGCCGCCGAGCGGCACCGCTACGTGTGGGGCCACACCCGGTTCGGCGCCGCCCGGTTCGTCTCGACCGTCAATGGCGGCGGCCTGCTCGGCCTGTGGCTCGGCAATCTGCTCCTGCTCATCGTCACGCTCGGCGTCGCCTGGCCGTTCGTCACGATCCGCAACCTCGAATTCATGACCGGCCACCTGATCGTCGTCGGCGCGCCGGACCTTGACGCCGTCGTGCAGGACGCGCAGAAGGCCTCGGCCGCGGGCGAGGGCGTGGCCGCTGCGCTGGACTTCGACATGGAGCTCGGCCTCGCGATGTGAGCCGCCGCTCCCTGCTCGCTCTGAGTCGAACCACCGACCATGGACGAACCTTCTCAGAAAACCCGCTGGCCCGGCTGGTACTACGACGGCCGCACCGCCCGCCGGGAGCCCGTCACCGTGATGATCGGCCCCGGCGGCATCGGGCTCATGGGCGAGGATGGCCGGGTGCGGTTCTGGCCGTTCGAGGAGCTGCGCGTGACGCAAGGCGCGTTCGCCCACGAGCCCGTCCGCCTCGAGCGCGGCGACGAGGCGCCCGAGGCCGTCGTCGTGGATGACCGCACGTTCCTCAGCGCTCTCCGCGCGGCCGCGCCCCGGCACTTCGGCCACTTCCGGCAGCCCCGCCAGCTCGGGCGGCAGGCCCGGCTCGCCATCGCCGGGACGGTCGCCATCCTCGGCGCCGCCCTGGCCGGCTATCTCTGGGGCGTGCCCGCGCTCGCCGCGCACCTGGCCGACAGAGTTCCGCTCGCCTGGGAGGAGCGCATCGGCGAGCAGGCCGCCGCCGAGCTGACCGCCGGCCTCGGCCGATGCGAGCACCCGGCGCTGCAGCGGGCGATCGAGCAGATGGCTGCGGCGCTGGCACGAGCTTCCGGCCTCTCGCCCGATGCGTTCCGCTTCCACGTCGCGGACGACTCGCTGGTGAACGCGTTCGCGCTGCCCGGCGGCACCATCATTCTCTTCCGTGGATTGATCGAGCGTGCGGAAACGCCGGATGAGCTCGCCGGCGTGCTCGCCCACGAGATGCAGCACGTCGCGCTGCGCCACTCCACCCAGGCGTTGCTGCGGGAGCTGCCCGTCCGCATCCTGATCGCCGGCCTGACCGGCGATGCGCCCGCCCTCGGCCAGGCGCTCCACGCGGCCGTGACGCTCCGCTCGCTCCACTTCAGCCGCGAGGCGGAGCGCGAGGCGGACCGCGCCGCCGCCGCGATGCTGGCCGCGGCGGGCGCCGACCCGGGCGCGCTCGCTGCGTTTCTCGCCCGCCTCGAGCGGCAAGACACCGGCGTGCCGGCCTACTTCTCGACCCACCCGCCGACCCGCGAGCGCGTGACCGCGCTCGCGACGCTCGCGCCCGCCGCCGACCCCGCCGCGGCCTGGCCCTCCATCGCCGACTGGAAGACGATCCGACACTCCTGCCGTTGAAACCGGCCCACCGCCCGGATCACCGCCGGGTTTGACCCGCCGGTTGCTCCGCCGACCGTGGCCCCGTTCGTGCCGGCTCGATGACGGCCTCGCACCGGCCCGGCGCCTCTCCGAGCTCTCCGAGCCGGCGCCGGCCGTAACGGCCGTTACACGACCGTTACGGTGGTGTGACCAGGGCCGTGACGCGGCCGTGCGATGTTCGAGCACGATCCACGACGCTGTCGATGGCGTTCCCGGAGCCGGGATTGACGCATGCACCGCTCCGCAAGGGGCTTGCTGGGCTCACTCGCCGTCATGCTCACGACCATCGCGCCAACGCCGGCCGCGGCACAGGAAGCGCCGGTGCCGCTGCGCGTCCGCCTCGGCGGCCAGGCGCAGATCCAGTTCAACACGACGAGCGTGGATGAGGACGACGTCGCTCCCTTCCTCGACCCGGACGAGGATGTCCCCGGCTCGACCTTCGAGACGCGTCGCATCCGGCTGAGCGTGGAGGCCGCGGTCGCGGACTGGATCACGGGCCGCATCCAGCCGGACTTCGCGCTCGGCGATCTCGACCTCGCCGACGCCTGGCTGAACTTCGCGTTCGACGAGCGTGCCGAGCTCCGCGTCGGGCAGTTCAAGAAGCCGTTCAGTCTCCTCTTCCTCACCAGCTCCTCGCTGATCCTGCCGATCGAGCGGGGCCTGCGGATCCGCCGGCTGCCGGAGGCGCTCCTCGCCGAGGGCAGGGTCGGCACGATCCTGGACGAGGCGGCCGTGCTGGGAGAGGAGCAGCAGATGCTGGACGCGCTCGGCTACCTCGGCCGCGAGATCGGCGCCGCGCTGCA
Organism: Longimicrobiales bacterium; assembly: GCA_036563975.1. Classification (GTDB taxonomy): domain Bacteria; phylum Gemmatimonadota; class Gemmatimonadetes; order Longimicrobiales; family RSA9; genus RSA9. Next base: position 6,923 of record DATCLK010000004.1, read on the forward strand.
CGGCCGGCTCGGCCGCTTCGGCTACGAGGCCGGCGTCTTCAACGGCGAGGGGGAGGACGAGCTGGACGGGAACGACCCGAAGTCCGTCGCCGGCCGGGTCGAGTACCGGCTCGAGGGGCGGCCGGCGCGCGTGGGCCTGGCCGCCAGCTACCGCGAGACGCGGGCGTCGCTCTTCGGCGGCCTGCCGCGCGGGCTCGAGGGCATCGTCTTCTCGGTCGATGGCGAGTGGGGCGACTTCTTCCGGCCCGGCCTGCACGTGCTCGGCGAGGTCGTCCTGGGCGAGAACCTGGTGGACGGCAGCGGCCTGTGGGGCGCGCAGGTCTGGCTCGCGCTGTTCCGCGCGCGCGACGGCGGCCGCGTCGAAGCCATTGAGCCCGTCGCCCGCATCAGCTACGGCAACGCCTCGGCTGCGGAAGGCGACGACGGTTGGCTCCTCACGCCCGGGATCAACGTCTACCTCTTCCGCCGCAACAAGGTGTCGCTCGACTGGGATGTGTACGTGCCGGGTGGAGACCTGGGAGATGCGGCGCACGCGCTGCGCGCGCAGGCGCAACTCTACTTCTGAACGGCCGGCCCGCCGCTGCGGGCGGCCCGAGCCCGGAGACGAGATGATGGCTGCTGAGACCGTACGGCGCAGGCGGACGACGCGGGGCCGGGGGATCGGCGCGCGTCGCCTCGCCGCGATCCTTGCCCTCGCCGTGCTCGCCGCGGCCTGCGGCGGCGAGCGCGAGGGCGCGGGCGGCGGTGCGATCATCGTGGACGGCTCCAGCACCGTCTACCCGCTCACGGAGGCCGTCGCCGAGGAGTTCGGCATCGCGCAGGGCGGCGCGACGGAGGTCACGGTCGGGCTCTCCGGCACGGGCGGCGGGTTCCAGCGCTTCTGCGCCGGGGAGACGGACATCAGCAACGCGTCACGCCCGATCGATGATGCGGAGCGTGAGCAGTGCATGATCAATGGCGTCCGGTTCCTCGAGCTCCCGGTCGCGTACGACGGCCTGTCCGTGGTCGTGCACCCGGACAACACGTGGGTGGACTGCCTGACCGTGCAGGAGCTGCGCCGCATCTGGGAGCCGGGCAGCACCGTGCGGAGCTGGGCGGACGTGCGGGAGGGCTTCCCCGAGCAGCCGCTCCGGCTCTACGGCCCGGGCACCGACTCCGGCACCTTCGACTACTTCACGGAGGCCATCGTGGGCGAGCCGGGTGCCAGCCGCCCGGACTACACGCAGAGCGAGGACGACAACGTGCTCGTCACCGGCGTGGCCGGCGACCCCGGCGCGCTGGGCTACTTCGGCTACGCGTACTACAGCGCGAACCGGGCCCGGGTGAAGCTGCTGGGCGTGGACGCCGGCAACGGCTGCGTGCAGCCGACGCCGGAGACGATCCGCCGCGGCACCTACGCCCCGCTGTCGCGCCCGCTCTTCATCTACGTGAACCGCGAGTCGCTCGCGCGGCCGGAGGTCGCGGCCTTCGTGCGGTTCTACATGGAGAGCGCGCCGCAGCTCGCGGCCGAGGTCGGCTACGTGCCGCTCGGCGAGCCGGACTACCAGGCGAACCTCCAGAGGATCGCGGAGGCCAGCCGGTGACGGAGCGTGAGGACGAGCTGAGCCGGGGAGGTCCCGGAGCCCGCGGCCGGTCGAGCGTGGAGGACCCGGACGGGTCGCCGCGCGCCGGACGCGCCCGGGCGGCGGACGCCGCGCGCCCGCCCTTCCGCAGCCTGCCCCACGCGCCGGCCACGCCGGCGGCCGCGGTGGCCACAGGGCCGACGCCCGCCGAGTCCGTCACCTCACCCACTCCGTTTGCTGCCGCGCCGCGCCGGCGGTGGCAGGAGCGTGCGGTCGCGGTGGCGCTCGCCCTCTGCAGCGCCGTTTCCGTCCTGACGACGATCGGCATCGTCGCGGTGCTCGTCGTCGAAGCCGTGCCCTTCTTCGCCGAGGTCTCGCCCCTCGAGTTCCTGACCGGCACGCGCTGGATGCCCCTGTTCCGGCCCCGGGAGTTCGGCGTGCTGCCGCTCCTCTGTGGCTCGCTGCTGGTCGCGGTCGGCGCCGCGCTCGTCGCGCTGCCCATCGGCCTCGCCAGCGCCATCTACCTGAGCGAGTACGCGCGCCCGCGCGTGCGCGGCATCCTCAAACCCACGCTCGAGGTGCTGGCTGGCGTCCCGACCGTCATCTACGGCTACTTCGCGCTCACCTTCGTCACACCCCTGCTGCGCCAGGTCTGGCCGGGGACGCAGGTGTTCAACGCCGCGAGCGCCAGCATCGTCGTCGGCATCATGATCATCCCGATGGTGTCGTCGCTGGCGGAAGATGCGATGAGCGCGGTGCCGCGGTCGTTGCGGGAGGCCGCCTACGCCCTGGGCGCGACCAAGCTCGAGGTCTCCACGCGCACCGTCGTGCCCGCCGCCCTCTCCGGCGTTCTCGCCGCCTTCATCCTCGCGCTCTCCCGCGCGATCGGCGAGACGATGATCGTCACCATCGCGGCAGGGGCCACGCCCAACCTCACGCTGAACCCGCTCGAGGGCGTGCAGACGATGACCGCCTACATCGCGCAGGTCAGCCTGGGCGAGACGCCGTTCGGCACCATCGAGTACCGGACCATCTTTGCCGTCGGGCTCACCCTGTTCGCCATCACGCTGCTCATGAACCTGGTGAGCATGCTGGTGGTCCGCAGATTCAGGGAGGTGTACGAGTGATCGGGACCCGGGCACCGGATCGCGAAGGGGAGGGCGCCGTGACCACGGGGTCGCCCGAGTCGCGCTTCGAGCCGCGCCCCACCTGGCGGCGCATCCTCGGCTTCGGCTTCGCCGCGCTCTGCTTCGCCGCGACGGTCGTCGGCATCGTCTTCCTCACCGTCCTCCTCGTGGACCTGTGGCGGGACGGCGCCGGCGTTCTGTCCTGGGATTTCGTGCGCTCCTACCCCTCGAGGTTCGCCTCGCGCGCCGGGATCTGGCCCGCGCTCGTCGGCTCGCTCTGGGTGCTGGTGTTCACGGCCCTCATCTCGTTCCCTCTCGGCGTGGGCACCGCGATCTGGCTCGAAGAGTACGCCCCGCGCAGCCGCATCACCACGCTGGTCAGGGCCAACATCGCGAACCTCGCGGGCGTGCCGGCCATCGTCTTCGGCATCCTGGGGCTCGCCCTGTTCGTGCGCGCGATGGCGCTCGGCCGCAGCGTTCTCGCAGCCGCGCTCACGCTGGCCCTGCTGATCCTGCCCGTCATTATCATCGCCGCCGAAGAGGCGATCCGCGCGGTCCCCAACTCGATCCGGCTCGGCTCCTACGCGCTCGGCGCCACGCGCTGGCAGACGGTCCGCCACCACGTGTTGCCGCTCGCGCTACCCGGCATCCTGACCGGCACGATCCTCGCCCTCTCACGCGCCATCGGCGAAGCCGCGCCGCTGATCATGATCGGCGCGCTTGCGTTCGTGCCGTTCGTGCCTGACAGCCCCCTGGATGGCTTCACCGTGATCCCCATCCAGGTCTTCAACTGGATCGCGCGCCCACAACCCGAGTTCCATCGCCTCGCCGCGGCCGGCAGCATCATCCTGCTGGCAGTCCTGCTGGCGCTCAACGCCGCGGCCATTCTGCTGCGCAACAAGTACACGCGAAGAATCTGATCCTATGCCCGGATCCATCATCACGCCGCCCGGTCCGGTCGCGCTCGAGGCGCGGAACCTGAGCGTCTACTACAACGGCGCGCAGGCCCTCCGCGGCGTCTCGATCCGCATCCCCGAGCGGCGCGTGGTCGCCTTCATCGGCCCCTCGGGTTGCGGCAAGAGCACGTTGCTCCGCTGCTTCAATCGCATGAACGATCTCGTGCCCGGCGCGCGCGTCGAGGGCGAGGTGCTGTTCCACGGGGCGAACCTGTACGCCCCGGGCGTGGACCCGGCCGAGGTCCGCCGCCGCATCGGCATGGTCTTCCAGAAACCCAACCCGTTCCCGAAGTCCATCTACGACAACGTCGCCTTCGGCCCGCGCATCAACGGCTACCGCGGCGACCTGGACGAGCTGGTCGAGCGCTCGCTGCGCCAGGCCGCGCTCTGGGACGAGGTCAAGGACCGTCTGGACGACAGCGCGCTCACCCTCTCGGGCGGGCAGCAGCAGCGGCTGTGCATCGCGCGTGCGCTGGCGGTCGAGCCGGAGATCCTGCTCATGGACGAGCCGGCCTCCGCCCTGGACCCCGTCGCGACGCAGAAGATCGAGGAGCTGATCTACGAGCTGCAGCAGCAGTACACCGTCGTCATCGTGACGCACAACATGCAGCAGGCCGCGCGCGTCTCCGCCTTCACCGCCTTCCTGTACATGGGCGAGGTCATCGAGTACGGCCCGACCCAGGACCTGTTCACCAACCCGCGCGAGGAGCGCACGGAGGCCTACATCACCGGGAGGTTCGGATGAACCCGCCGCGCCACTTCCAGGATGAGCTGGACGAGCTCAAGTCCCGGGTCGTCGCCCTGGCCGGCCGCGCCGAGGAGGCCGTGGGCCTCGCCGTCGGGGCCCTGCTCGGCCGGGACCGCAGCAAGGCCGAGAAGGTGATCCGCATGGATCGCGAGATCGACGAGCTCGAGCTCGAGATCGACGACTTCGCCATCCAGCTCCTCGCGCTCCAGCAGCCCATGGCGCGGGACCTGCGCCTCATCACGACGGCGCTGAGCATCACGACCGACCTCGAGCGCATCGGCGACCACGCCGTCAACATCGCCCAGGCCGTCGAGTACATGCTGGGCTCGGCGCCGCTGCCGCCGCTCCCCGAGATCGAGGAGATGGTGCGCATCGCCAACCGCATGCTGGGGGACGCACTGGACGCCTTCGTCCGCGGCGATGCCGCGCTCGCGCGTGACGTCCTGCGCCGTGACGACCGCGTCGACGAGCTACACCAGAACGTCTTCCGCATCCTGCTCACGCACATGATGGAGGATCCCCGCCGCATCAGCACGGGCATGGACCTCTACATCGTGTCCGGCAACCTGGAGCGGATCGCGGACCTCGCCACCAACATCGCCGAGGAAGTCGTCTTCCTCGTGGAGGGGCGCACGATCAAGCACCACGCGGAGCAGCGGCGGGCGGGCGAGGTCGCGCCCGAGCAGGAGCGTTGACGGGGCCGCGCGCCGGGACGACGCGGTGACTTGACAGAAACGGCTCCCCGTCGCATTCTGACACATTCAACACCATCGGCCGGGCCGGCCCCGTTCCCCAAAAGAGGAAGCGATGGTGCTTCCAGCGAGCTGTCCGTGAGTGCCAACCGGCCGCAAGGGCCACATGTGCCGGTCACCGCCGGGCGGGCACCCGCGCAGGCCGTGGACGAGGCGTTGGAACAACTGCTGGTCGAGGTCGTCGAGGAGACGCGACCGGCCCCCGCCCGCACGTACGCGGACCTCCGCGGCCTGGGCGCGATCGTGACCGGCGGCGCGACGGGTATCGGTCGCGCCGTCGCCCTCGAGCTGGCACAGAACGGCGTGCACGTCGCCTTCAACTACGTCGATGAGGGCGACGGCCGCATGAGGGAGGAGGCGGAGCGCACCGCCGCCGAGTTGCGGCTCCTCGAGGTGCAGGTCCTGAGCGTCGAGTGTGACGTGCGCGACCCCCACCTCGTCGAGCGCATGGTGCGCCGGGCGAAGGAGGCCTTCGGCGGGCTGCACATCCTGGTCAACAACGCCGGGATCGCCAGGGACCGGGCGCTCTGGCGCATGACGGACGAGCAGTGGCGTGACGTGATCGAGACGAATCTGACGGGCGCGTTCAACATGATCCGCGCCGTCACGCCGCTGTTCCGCGCGCAGCAGTACGGAAAGATCGTCAACATCAGCTCCATCCACGGGATCCGGAGCGAGTTCGGCCTCTCCAACTACGCGGCCTCGAAGGCGGGGCTGCTCGGCCTCACGCGTTCCGCCGCCGTGGAGCTGGGGCCGTCGAACATCAACGTGAACGCC
>DATCLK010000005.1:0-5764 GCA_036563975.1 Longimicrobiales bacterium
TACGATCGCACCGGCCTCGTCGCCGAAGAGGTGGAGATCCTCGGGGTGAAGGTGCCCAAGGTCATCATCCCGCTCAATCCGGGCAAGAACATTACGGTGATCTCCGAGGTGGTCGCGATGAACCACCTGCTGAAGTATACGGGCGTCCATTCCGCCGCCCTCTTCGACCAGCGGCTCCGTGAAGCCATGCGCCCGGTCCGCGAGTACCTGCGCGAGGATTATGAGTGAGGCGCAGCCGCTGATCGGCATCGTGATCGGCCACGGCGCGCTCGCCGATGGCCTGGTCGATGCCGTTCGGCAGATCACGGGCGTCGGCGCCGACGTCTTGATCCCGTTGAGCAACCGCGGGCTGGCGCCGGAGGCCGTGGCCGAGGAGGCCGAGCGGGCCGCCGCGGGCCGGCCGGCCATCATCTTCACGGACATGTACGGCGGGAGCTGCACGAACGCGGCCCGCCGGTTCGCCCGCTCGCATCCGGAGGTCGTGGTCATCGGGGGAGTCAATCTCCCGATGCTGCTGGACTTCGTCCTGCACCGCGATCTGCCGCCAGCGGATCTGCTCGGGCGCCTCCTCACGCGGGGCAGCCCCACGCTGTGTTACGCTCCCGAGGGGCTCCGCCCGAGCACGGACGCGGTCGACCGAACGGCGAAGGCGCCCCTTCAGGAGCGCGGAGGCGCGTAGCGATGCCCATCGTCCTCCTGCGTGTAGACGAGCGGTTGATCCACGGCCAGGTCACGGTGGGGTGGGGCGCCTATCTCCGGCCCGATCGGATCGTCGTCGTGGATGACGAGCTGGCTTCCTCGACGTGGGAGCAGGAGCTGTACGGCCTCGGCTTGCCCGCCGGGATCGAGACCTGCTTCGAGGACGTCGCCACGGCGCGGCGTCACCTCGCGGACTGGCGCGAGGGATCCGCCCGCACGATCGTGCTCACGCGGGACATCGCCACCATGCGGCGCCTCGCGGAGGGCGGCTCGCTCAGCGGAGCCGAGGTCAATATCGGCGGGATCCACTACGCAGCGGGCCGGACCGCCGTGTTGCCCTACGTCTACCTGAGTGACGAGGAGCGGCGCGAGCTCGAGCGGCTTGCCGAGGAGGGCGTCGAGGTGGCCGCGCGCGACCTCCCGAGCTCCCGCAAGGTGGAACTCAACCAGCTTCTCGGAGAGAAGCATCGCCAGAAATGACTCTGCTCCCCGTTGCGCTCTGGGGTGGGCTGGTGGGCCTCGATGCCGCCTCGTTCCCCCAGATCATGATCTCGCGGCCACTCGTCGCCGCCACCGTCACCGGGCTCATCGCCGGCCGGCCAGCGGACGGCCTCGCGCTGGGGATCGTGCTCGAGGCGTTTGCGCTGCTCACTCTTCCCGTGGGTGCGGCGCGGTACCCGGAGTCGGGGACGGCCGCTGTGGCCGCTGCCGCCGCATACCTCGCTGCGGCCCCGGCCGGCATCGAGCCTGCACTCGTGCTCGCGGCTGTCGTCTTCGCCCTCGCCTGGGAACGCGTCGGCGGCGCCTCCGTCCATCTCCAGCGCCGCCTCAACGAGCGCCTCGTCGCCGGGTGGACCGCGAGCCGCCGCCGCCCGGATCGCGAGATCGAGCGCCGCCACCTGCTCGCCATGGTCCTCGACTACCTGCGGGGCGCGGCCATCGCCGCCGGCGGCGCCTGGATCGGCGCGCTGTGCTTGCAGTGGATCGGCCCGCGGTGGGGGTTCGGCGCCGGGTCACCCGTCGGCGTCCTGATCGTCGCCACTGCCGCCGTCATCGCGGCGCTACTGCATCTCTTCGGCGGCTGGAGCCAACGGCGGCTCGCCTTCCTTCTCGGAGTCCTATGCGGCTGCACGCTCCTGCTCTTTCGTTGAGCGCGCCGGCGCGCATCGCCCGCGCTGCCGTCCTGCTGCGCTCGTTCGCGATCCAGGGCTCCTGGAACTACCGGACCCTGATCGGCGCCGGCTTCGGCTTCGCGCTCCTGCCCGTCCTCCGCGCGCGCCATCGTGGGGACCCGGCGGCGCTGCGCGAGGCGCTCGAGCGTCACACGGCGCTCTTCAACAGCCATCCCTACCTCGCCCCCATCGCGCTCGGCGCCGTCGTCCGACTCGAGACGGCCGGCGAGGACGCGGCGATCGTCGAGCGCTTCAAGGCAGCGGTGCGAGGCCCCCTCGGCAGCCTGGGGGACCGTCTGGTGTGGGTCGGCCTGAGGCCGGTCTGCCTGCTTTTCGCCCTCGCCCTCGCCTTCGCGGGCGCACCCTGGTGGGTCCCGGTCCTGGCGTTCTTGCTCGCGTACAACGCGGGACACCTCTTCCTGCGGGCCTGGGGCTATCGGCTCGGCCTGCACGAGGGAAGGGCTGTGGGCGAGCGTTTGCGACATTCGTTCATCGGACCCGCGCAGCAGGTACTCGCGGTGGCCGGCGCGTTCCTCACGGGACTCCTCCTACCTCTCGCGGCGGCCGGTGAGGCGTTCAGCGGCCTGCTGGCGCAGGCCGAGCGCGCGCTGCCTCTTCCCTGGATGGCGGCGGCTGTCGCCGCCGCGTTGCTCGGGCTCCGGTTCGGCGGCGCGGTTCGCCTTCCGATCTTCCTCGCACTCGCCGCGTTCCTGCTCCTCGGCTCGCTCTGGAGGATCATCGAATGAGCTCGTCGGTCACGGAGCATGAACGGACCGTTGCGATCCGCAACAAGTACGGGCTGCATGCGCGGCCGGCGGCCGAGTTCGTCAAGCTCGCCGCGCAGTTCCGGTCCGACGTGTGGGTGCGCAAGGATGACCTGGAGGTCAACGGAAAGAGCATCATGGGCGTGATGATGCTGGCCGCCGAGCACGGCAGCGAGATCACGATCCGCGCCAGCGGCGAGGATGCGCACGCGGCAGTCGAGCAACTGGTCCGGCTCGTCGAGAGCCGCTTCGGAGAGGAGTGAGCGCTTGAGGCACGTCCGCGACGGCATCCCCGCCTCCCCCGGGATCGTCATCGGCCCCGCGTACGTGTTGGACTGGGAGATTCCGCGCGTGCCGCGCGCCACGATCGCCCCGGAGGAAGTCGCTGCGGAGGTCGAGCGGTTCCACGAGGCGCGCGAGTACGCCAAGGCCCGCATCCGCGCGATCCGCCGGGAAACGGAGGAGCGGTTGGGCGCCGTCGAGGCCCAGATCTTCGACCCGCAGATCGCGATGCTGGACGACGCGGATCTCGTCGAGCCGACGGTCGCGTACATCCAGGAGAACCACTTCTCTGCCGCCCGCGCCTTCGAGCTCCGCATGCTCGAGTTCCAGTCCGCGTGGAGGCGCAGCGGCCATCCCATGGTCCTGGATCGGCTCAACGACCTTCTGGATGTCCAGCTCCGCGTCGTCCATCGGCTGCTCGGCCTGCCCGACCCGGATTTCTCGCTCTCCGGCGTGACCGGGCCCGTCATCCTCGTCGCGCGCGATCTCACGCCCACGTTCACCGTGCAGCTCGACCGCTCCCGCGTCCTCGGGTTCGCGACCGACGCCGGCAGCCGCACCTCGCACTCGGCCATCCTCGCGCGTTCGCTCCAGATCCCGGCCGTGGTCAGCCTGGGCGACATCTCCACCATCGTGCAGAACGGCCAGGAGATGGTGCTCGATGGCCGGGCCGGCCGCGTCATCGTCGAGCCCACCGATCTCGAGAAGAGCATCTACCGCGAGCGCGACGTGCGCGTCCGCGAATGGGAACAGGAGCTGGTGCTCCTCGCGCACCTCGAGGCCATCACGCCCGACCGCCAGCCCGTCCTCCTGCGCGCCAACATCGACCTCCCGGCGGAGGTGGAGGCCGCGCGCGCCCACGGCGCCATGGGCATTGGCCTCTTCCGCACGGAGTTCCTCGTCGTCGGCCGTAGCACCGAGCCCGGCGAGGAGGAGCAGTACCGTGCGTACCGGCGCGTTGCGGAGGCCTTCCCTCACCAGGCCGTCTATATCCGCACCTTCGACCTCGGGGGAGACAAGTTCCCGCTCTTCCTGCAAATGCCGCCCGAGGAGAATCCGTTCCTCGGCTGGCGCGCGATCCGTCTCTGTCTCGACCTCGAGGACTTCTTCCGCATGCAGCTCCGTGCGCTGCTGCGTGCCACCGCCCACGGCGACATCCGCATCATGCTCCCGCTCGTCAACGAGATCGAGGAGATCGAACGCACGCGCCGTCTGCTCGAAGAGGAGGAGGAGTCCCTGCGCCGCGCCGGGATCGACTTCAACCCCGGCTACAAGGTGGGGGTCATGATCGAGACGCCGGCCGCTGCACTGACCGCGGCCGAGCTCGCGCGCTATTCCGACTTCTTCTCCATCGGCACGAACGATCTGGTCCAGTACACGCTCGCGGTGGACCGCGGCAACGCCCGGATCGCGCGGCTGTATACGCCATTCCATCCCGCGGTCCTCGAGCTGCTCAAGCGCACCGCCGAGGTCGGCCGCGCCGCCGGCATCGAGGTCAGCGTGTGCGGCGAGCTGGCCGCGAACCCGCTGGGCGTCTTCTTGCTCCTCGGGCTGGGCATCACCGCCCTGAGCGTCAGCCCGGCCTCGCTGCCCGAGGTCAAGAAGATCACCCGCACCGTCCCCGCGGCCGCCGCCCGCGCCGCCGCGGCGGAGGCGATGACCCGGGCCACGGCGGACGAGGTGGTCGAGGTCCTCACCGCCGGGATCTCGCGCTGGCTCGACCTGTCCCTGTTCTCGGGCCGCTGGAACTTGTCGCCCCGCGCGTGAGCCGCTAACTTGCTGCCCGACTCCTCGCCTCCACAGGAGCGCCGGTTGAGCCGCCAGCTCTTCACCTCCGAGTCCGTGACGGAGGGCCACCCGGACAAGATCGCGGATCAGATCAGCGACGCCGTCCTCGACGCCGCGCTCGAGCACGACGCCGCCGCCCGCGTCGCCTGCGAGACCCTGGTCACCACCGGGCTCGTCGTGGTCGTCGGCGAGATCACGACTTCCGCGGTCCTCGACATCCCCGCCATTGCCCGCGCCACCATCCGCGCCATCGGCTACACGGATTCCAGCTACGGCATGGACGGTGAGAGCTGCGGCGTGCTCGTCGGAATCGACCGCCAGTCCGAAGACATTGCCCGAGGCGTGGAAGGCGGCGGGGCGGGGGACCAGGGCATGATGTTCGGTTACGCTTCGGACGAGACGCCCGAGCTCATGCCCGCCCCCATCGTGCTGGCCCACCGCATCACCCGCCGCCTGGCCCACCTCCGCAAGGACGGGCGCATCCCCTGGTTGCGGCCCGATGGCAAAGCCCAGGTCACCATCGAGTACGTGGACGGTACGCCCACGCGCGTCCACTCCGTCGTCGTCAGCGCCCAGCACGCGCCGGAGGTGGACCTCGCCGAGATCCGGGCCGAGATCCTCGAGCGCGTCGTGACGCCGGTCATGCCGGAGCAGTGGTTCGATCCTGAGGAGTGCATTCTCCACATCAACCCGACCGGCCGGTTCGTGATCGGTGGACCCCACGGCGATGCCGGCGTGACCGGCCGCAAGATCGTCGTGGACACGTACGGCGGGGCGGCGCGGCACGGCGGCGGCGCGTTCAGCGGCAAGGACCCCTCGAAGGTGGACCGCTCGGGCGCGTACGCGGCGCGCTGGGCGGCCAAGAACGTGGTGGCGGCCGGCCTGGCACGGCGCTGTGAAATCCAGATCGCCTACGCGATCGGGCACCCGGAGCCGGTGGCCATCGGGGTCGAGACGTTCGGGACGGCGACGGAAGACGAGCGCGCGATCGAAGAGTGGATCCGCCGGCAGTTCGACCTCACCCCGCGGGGCATCATCGAGCAGCTCGACCTGCTGCGC
>DATCLK010000006.1:0-3947 GCA_036563975.1 Longimicrobiales bacterium
CTGGCTCGATCTGAGGACGGGCCGGATCCCGAACGTCGTCACGATGACCGGCTTGGCGGTGGCGCTCGCGCTGCGGGCGCTGCTGGACCCCTCGCAGGTGGGCGCCGGTCTGGCGGGAGCGGCGTTGGGGTTGGGCGTCTCCCTGCCGCTGTTCGCCCTGGGAGGGCTCGGCGGCGGGGACGTGAAGCTGCTGGCCGCGGTGGGCGCGTTCCTGGGGCCGGGGAAGCTGGCGACCGCGCTGCTCGCCGCGGGGCTCGTCGGCGGGGCGATGGCGCTGGCGGTGGCCGCGTGGCGCGGCGCGCTCGCGGCCACGCTGGCGAGGACGGGCGGCCTCCTGCTGCGCTGGCTGACGCTCGGCCGCGCGGGCGACAGCCGCACGCTGGGCGCGCCCGGCGCGGTGACCGTGCCGTACGGCGTGGCGATCGCGGTCGGCGCGGTCGTGGGCTGGCTCCTGCCGCCGCTGGGCGGGGGGTGAGCGATGGCGCGCCCACGGGCCTCGGTGCCGGGCGCGACCCGTCCGGTGCCTGCTGATGCCGGGCAGGCGCTGGTGGAGTTCGCGCTGGTGCTGCCGCTGCTGCTCGCGCTCCTGATCGCCGTGTTCGAGTTCGGGCGCGCGTGGAATGCGTACCAGGTGATCACGGACGCGGCGCGAGAAGGGGCGCGGAACGCCGTCATCGCGAACCCGACGATCACCGAGGAATACGTCAGAGAGCGGATCCGGCATGCGCTCGCGCGGGCATCGCTGGATCCGGACAACGCCTCGATCAGCCTCTCTGGGTTCAACGAGCAGACAGGGACGCCGGCGACGGTCACCATCAGCTACCCGTACCGGTTCGTGCTCCTGGGTCCGTTGCTGGGCTGGACGACGGGCCAATCGTCGATCACGCTGTCGACAACGTTCGTCATGCGCAACGAGTAGGGCCGGAGAGAGGCCGCCATGAGACGCTTACGGTTGTGGCTCGTGCTGCTGCTGGCCCTCGGCTCGGGCGCACTCGCCGGGTATCTCGCGCTGCAATACCTGCAAGAGAAGGCGACGCCGCTGGTGGCGGCGGAGCCGCGGCGGAACCAGATCGTGGTGGCGGCACGCGATCTCGAGGTGGGCGAGCTGGTGCGCGCCGAGGACGTGAAGGTGGTGGAGTGGCCGGGAGACGCGTTGCCGCCGGGCTACGCGAGCTCGCCGTCGGAGGTGCTGGGGCGGGGCGTGATCACGCCGATCCGGGTCAACGAGCCGCTGCTGGCGACCAAGCTCGCGGACAAGGAGGCGGGGGCCGGGCTGTCGATCGTGATCCCCGAGGGGATGCGCGCGCTCAGCGTGCGCGTGGACGAGGTCACGGCGGTTGCGGGCTTCGTCGGCGCGGGCAAGCGGGTGGATGTGCTGGTCACGCTCACGAACCGGGGCAGTGAAGGGAGCTACACGCGCACGGTCCTCCAGAACGTGCCCGTGCTCGCCGCGGGCCAGCAGGTCCAGGACGTGGACGGGCGCCCCCGCACGGTGAGCGTGATGACGCTGCTGGTCACGCCGCAACAGGCGGAGGTGCTGGCGCTGGCATCGGTGGAGGGGCGGATCCAGCTCGCCCTGCGCAACACGCTGGACATGGGCGAGGTCACGACCACGGGGGCGCGCGTCGCGCAGTTGATCGGGAGCGCACCGGCGCCGCAGAGGACGGGGCGACCGGTCGCCGTGCGGCCGGCGCGGCCGGCGACGCCCGAGCCGGAGCCCAACGTCGTCGAGATCTACAAGGGGAGCTCGAAGACCCTGATCACGTTCTAGTCCGAGGAACACCGTGAGCGTTCGCAACGGCAACGGCGCCTTGCGGATCTGCCTGCCAGGGGGAGCGGTCGGCGTTTTCTTCCTGGCTCTGCTGATCGTGCTGGTGGCGCCCCGGTCGGCCCGCGCCCAGCAGGTCTTCACGGAGGCGCAGCGGGTGATCTCCGTGGCCAAGGGCAGGTCGGCGCTGTATCAGCATCCCACGAGCATCGCGCGCATCTCGTTCGGCGACCCGAACGTGGTAGACGTCCAGCTCGTGTCGGAGCGGGAGGCGGTGATCAACGCGCGGGAGCTGGGGACCACGAGCCTGTTCATCTGGGACCGGGCCGGCGGGTTGCACCTCTTCACGATCGAGGTCACGGCGGACGCGTCCAGCCTCGAGCGCTACCTGCGCGCCCTCTTCCCGGGCGAGCAGATCATGGTCACGGCGAGCGGCAACACGGTCACGCTGTCCGGCCAGGTGAGCAGCGCGACGGTGGCGCAGCGAGCACTGGAGGTGGCGCGCACGACGGGGGCGCAGGTCATCGATGCGATGCAGGCGCCGGCCCTCCAGCAGGTGCTGCTCCAGGTCCGGTTCGCGGAGGTGAGCCGGTCGGCCATCTCCCGGTTCGGGACGGAGCTCTCCGCCATCAACCCGCAGCTCCTGGACCCTGATGCAGGGGACTGGAGCAGCGAGACGCTGTCCGAGGGGTTAGTGCGGCTGTTCCTGCTCAACGCGGATGCCGAGATCGAGGCGGTGATCCGGGCGCTCAAGTCGCGCGGGCTGCTCCGGATGCTCGCCGAGCCGAACCTGCTCACGCTGCCCGGGCGGGAGGCATCGTTCCTGGCGGGCGGCGAGTTCCCGTACCCGACGGTGCAGGGCGGCGCCGCCAGCAACGCGGTGACCATCACGTTCAAGGAGTTCGGCGTTCGGCTGCGCTTCACGCCGACGATCACGAACACGGGGTCCATTCGCCTGCGGGTGGCGCCGGAGGTCTCCTCTCTGGATTTCGCGAACGGCTTGACCTTCGGTGGATTCCAGATCCCGGCGCTGCTGACGCGCCGCGCGGAGACGGAGGTCGAGCTGCGTGAAGGGCAGCACCTGACGATTGCAGGGCTGATCGACAACTCGATCACGGACAACCTGGACAAGATCCCGATTCTCGGGGACATCCCCATTCTCGGGTTGTTCTTCCGATCGAAGGACGTGCGGCAGAGGCGCACGGAGCTGCTCGTGATCGTGACGCCCCGGCTGGTGCAGCCGAGCGATGTGCCGCCGCCGCTGCCGACGGGCGAGCCGGAGACGTGGCGGTGGGATCGCTCCCTCCGCTATCCGAGCGGAGCGGTGCGCCGCGGCGGCGGCGCGCCCTGAGCGCGCCCGCGGACGCGGCCGCTCGGCACGCGCGTGGGCGTAGGGAAGCAACCGGCGACGTATGGAGCGACGGATCGTTCGAGCCGCGGTGATCTCGACCGACGAGGGATTCCTCGGGGATCTCCGCCGGGTGCTGGCCGGATCCGAGCACGGGGTGGCGCTCGCGGTCGAGATCGCGACGCACTTCGATCGGATCACGGAGGAGCACCTGAAGGAGCTGCGCGCGGTCAATCCGGAGCTGATCTTCATCGATCTCGAGGGCGATCCGGAGACCGGGATCAAGCTGGCGCAGTTCCTGGCGGACGCGAATCCGCTGCGACGCTTCATCGCTGTCGGCCCGACGCTCTCGCCGGAGCTGCTCCTCGAGGCGATGCGGGCGGGGATCTCGGAGTACGTGCCCAAGCCCGCGACGGGGGAGGCGCTGAGCGGGGCGCTCGAGCGCATTCAACGGAAGCTGGGTGCGACGCCGCGAGAGGGTCAGGCGAGGGCGCCGGGCCGTCTGCTGGCGTTCTTCAGCGCGAAGGGCGGATCGGGGTCGACCACGCTCGCCACGAACGTGGCGATCCACCTCCACCGGCTCACGGGGAAGCCTACGCTGCTGGTGGACCTCGATCTCGAGCTGGGTGAGGTCGCGCTGTTCCTGGGCGTGCAGCCGCGCTTCAACTTCGTGGACATGATCCGGAACTTCCACCGGATGGATGCGCAGCTGCTCGCCTCGTTCATCGAACGGCACGAGACCGGCGTCCACGTCCTGTCCGCGCCCTACCAGCCGGAGAAGGCCGAGGTCGTCACCGCGGACCAGATCCGCAAGATCCTGTCGTTCCTGAA
>DATCLK010000007.1:0-11995 GCA_036563975.1 Longimicrobiales bacterium
CTGCTCGAGGAGGCCGGGATCCCGACCCCGCGCACCGTGGTCGCGGAGCGGATGGAGGAGGCGCTCGCCGCGTTCCGCGACCTGCGCGACGTCGTGGTCAAGCCGCTCTTCGGCTCGAACGGGAAGGGGATGGTCCGCGTCAGCGACGAGCAGATCGCCTACCGGGTCTTCCGCGCGCTGGAACTGGAGCGGGCCATCTATTACATTCAGCAAGCACTTCCCCACGACGGTCGAGACATCCGCGCGTTCGTGGTCGGCGATCGCGTTGTGGCCGCGATGTGGCGGCGCGCCGACCACTGGTGCACCAACCTGGCGCGGGGCGGCCGTGCCGAGCCGGCGACACTCCCGCCCGCCTGGGAGGAGCTGAGTCTCCGCGCCGCACGTGCCGTGGGCGCGGAGATCGCCGGCGTGGACCTGCTCCCCACCGCCAGCGGCGAGGTCTACGTCTTGGAGGTCAACGGCATCCCCGGTTGGCGCGGGCTCCAGCAGACCACGCCGATCGACATCGGCCAGGAGATCGTCGCTCATCTCGAGCGGCGGCTCCGCGGCGATTGATCGGCGCGGCCCATGGGCTTCCGCAGCGCTATCGCCGTTGCGGCTCAGGCGGCGTGCCTCCTCGAGGCGAGCGCGCCGAAGCCGGGGAACGTGAACCGTTGCCACGACTTCGAAGACGCGACCTTCGAGGACTTCCTCCTGAGCGCCGCGGCCATCGGCCCCGTGCTGGGCCGCGCCGGCAGCGTGGGCGTCGGACGCACGATCCTGAGGGCGGTGCGGGCGACGCGGCGGCTCGTGCGGACGAACACGAACCTCGGGATCATCCTCCTGCTGGCCCCGCTCGCCCGGGCCGCGGCGCGCGCGGGCGGCCCGCTGCGCACCCGCGTGAGCCAGGTCCTCGCCGAGCTGGACGTGGCGGATGCGCGGGCGGCGTATGCCGCGATCCGGCTGGCGGATCCCGGCGGCCTGGGACGAGTCGCCGACCAGGACATCCGGGCCGAGCCAACCGTGTCGCTGCGCGAGGCCATGGCCCTGGCGGCGGAGCGAGACACGATCGCGCGCGAGTACGTGACCGACTACGCGGTCACCTTCGAGACCGGCGTCCCGGCGCTCACGCGGGCCCGCGACCGAGGCCTCGCCTGGCCGGCCGCGGTCACCGAGACCTACCTCACGCTGCTCGCGGCCGTGCCGGACACGCTCATCGCGCGCAAGTGCGGCGAGGAGGCGGCGCGTGAGGTCAGCCGCGAGGCGGCCCGCGTGCTCGCCGCCGGCGAGCCGGGCAGCGCCGAGCGGCGGGAGGCGCTCGCCCGGTTCGACGCAGCGCTGCGCCGCGAGGGCAACCGGCTCAATCCGGGGACGACGGCGGACCTCACCGCCGCCGCGCTCTTCGTCCACTTCCTCGAGCAGTCCACGGGCGCCGCGCGTCAGCGCCACGGAGGTGCGAGATGGCCGCGTACAAAGTCGTCGTAGAGAAGGACTACCTCGTCTTCGCCTCCGGGCACTTCATCACCTACGGCGGCCTGTGCGAAGGGCTGCACGGCCACAACTACCGGGCGCGGGTCGAGCTCGAGGGCGAGCTGGACGAGAACAGCTACGTCTTCGACTTCGTCACGCTGAAGCGGATCATGCGGCGGCTGGTCGACGAGATCGATCACAAGATGCTGCTCCCGCTCGAGAACCCGTTCCTGGAGCTCCGGGAGAAAGGCGCCGAGATCGAGGTGCGTTACAGGGAGCGCCGGTACGTCTTCCCGCGCGAGGATGTGGTGCTCCTCCCGATCCCGAACACGACCGCCGAGATGCTCGCCCGCTACCTGGCCGACCGGCTGAAGGCCGAGCTCGCCTCGCACAGTACGGACAACCTGACGGCGCTGGCCGTCGAGGTGGAGGAGTCGTTCGGTCAGTCGGCGTGGTACCGGGAGCGGCTGAAGCCGTGAGCACGGCCGGTCACCGCCGAACGGCGAGGCGGGCGATGTCGGCGCGAGTGATCCGGCCGCGGTGGATGGCGGTCCCGACGATCGCCGCGGCGCAGCCGATGGCCGATAGCGCGGCCAGGTCATCCGGCCCGGCGACGCCGCCGCCGGCGATCAGCGCGACGTCAGGGAGCCGGGCGCGCAGCCGGCGGAGCGAGTCCAGCGGCGGCCCGAGCCCCTGGCCCACGCGCGCGAGGTCGAGCAGGATCAGTTGCTGCGCCCCCTGTTCCGCGGCAGCCGTCGCGATGGCGACGGGCGTGGAACGGGCGAGGGCGGGGGAGACGGCGATGGGCTGGCCTGCCCTGAGGTCGAGGCTGAAGGTGACGCGCTCGGGGCCGACCGCGCCGATAATGGCGCCGAACTCGTCCATGGAGCGCAGCGTTTCAAGCCCGACGACGACGCGCGCAGCGCCCGCGTCGAGCAGCGCAGCCGCCGCGTCCGGCGTCCGGATGCCGGCGTCCACCAGAACGGCGAGGCCGGTCGCCGCGAGGCGCGCGACGATGTCGCGCGAATGGCCGAGCCCGGCAATGGCGTCGAGGTCGGCGACGTACACGGTGGCGCAGCCGAGCCGGTCCCGGAACCGGGCCGCGAGGGCGACCGGGTCCGTGCCGGATCCGAGCACGCCTTCGACCACCGGGTAGCGGCTCCGGTCGCCGCCATCGGCGTGCACGGCATACCCGCCCCTCAGGTCGAGCGCAGGAATCACCTCCATTGCGCATCCTCGTCCACGAGTTCGTGAGCGGCGGCGGCCTCTCTGGCCGGCCGCTCCCGCCGACGCTGGCCCGCGAGGGCGCCGCAATGCTCGGCGCGCTGCTGGCGGACCTTGCCGCGGTGCCGGGGCTGGAGATCGTCGCCACGACGGACCCCCGCTCGCGGTTGCGGCTGCCGCCGGGCATCGAGGTGGTGCCGCTCCCGCCCACCCGCGCCGCCGCCACGCTGCGGCGGCTCATCCGCGCGGCCGACGCCGTGTGGCTCATTGCGCCGGAGACGGACGGCATCCTCGCGCGGCTCGCGGCGCTGGTCGAGGCGGAGGGCCGCCGGCTGCTCGGCCCCGGCGCCGCCGCCATCCGCCGGGCGGCGGACAAGGCGGCGCTCCGGCGGCGACTCGCGGCCGCGGGCGTCGCGGCGCCGCCGGCGAGACTGCTGCCCCGCGCCGCGGATCCTCGCGCCATCGCCCCGGACATGGAGTACCCCGTCGTCGTCAAACCCTGGCGCGGCGCCGGGTGCGGCGGCGTGGGCCTCGCGAGGGACGCGGCCGAGCTCGCTCAGGCGGTCGCGCTCGCGCGGGCGGCGGGCGCCGGTCGGCTGCTCATCCAGCCGTTCCTGCCCGGCGTCGCGGCCAGCGTATCTCTTATCGGGGACGGCTGCCGCGCCTTCGCGCTGGCGGTCAACGCGCAGCACATCCGCGTCGGCCTCCCGTTCGCCTACGATGGCGGCGCGACGCCGCTCGAGCATCCGCAGGCCGCGCGGGCCGTGGAGTGCGCGCTCGCCGCCTACCGCGCGCTCCCCGGCCTCGTCGGGTACGTTGGCGTGGACCTCGTGCTGACCGAGGCCGGACCAGTCGTCACGGACGTGAACCCGCGGCTGACCACGGCGTACCTCGGCGTTCGCGCCGCGCTGGACGTCAACATCGGCGCGCTCGCGCTCGATGCGTGCCTCGGCCGGCTGCCGCCTCCGCCCGGCCCCCCGCGCCGGCGCGTGCGCTTCACCGCCGACGGCGCGGTCACGTGCGAGGCGGCGCGGTGAGCGGCGGCCGTGTTCGCACAGCGGCCGCACGGAAGGATGCAGCATGAGCAGCGGCCGTGCGACCGCAAGCGCAAACGGGAGGACGCGCGAGTGAGCGGCGGCGTCCTGGGCTGGGACATCGGCGGCGCGAACCTCAAGGTCGCGCGTGTGGTCGACGGCGCGGTCGTCGCCGCGGTCGAGGAGCCGTTCGCCCTGTGGCGCGAGCCCGGCCGGCTGACCGAGGCGCTCGCCCGGCTGGCGGAGCGCGTGGGCGCCGGATCAGCGATGGCGGTGACCATGACCGCCGAGCTGGCCGATTGCTTCGCGACGAAGCGGGAAGGCGTGGCGTTCGTGCTCGACGCGTTGCGCGCCGCGTTCCCCGGGTGCGAGCCCCGGGTCTACGGCGTGGATGGACGGTTCCACGACCCGGATGCCGCTCGCCGCGAGCCGCTGCTCGTCGCGGCGGCGAACTGGGCCGCCGCCGCCGCGTTCGTCGCGCGCCAGCACAGTGATGCTCTCCTGATCGACGTCGGCAGCACGACGACGGACATCATCCCGATCATCGCCGGCCGCGTCGCTGCGCGTGGCCGGAGCGACCCCGCGCGCCTCATGAGCGGCGAGCTGGTCTACACCGGCGTCCTGCGCTCGCCCGTCATGTCCATCGTGCAGCGGGTGCCGCTCCGCGGCCGCTGGTGCCGCGTCGCCGCGGAGCACTTCGCCATCGCGGCGGACGTCCACTGCTGGCTCCGCCACATCCCGCCTGAAGCGTATCGGTGCGAAACGCCGGACGGCCGCGGCGTCGGCCGGCGCGAGATCGCCGCACGCATCGCCCGTGTGGTCTGCGCGGACCTGGAGATGCTTTCGCCGCGCGACATCACGCGGATCGCCAGGCACGTGGCCCGCGCGCAGCGCGCGCGGATCGTCGCCGCGATCCGGCAGGTGCTCGCGCGGCTGGACGCCGCGGCGCCTTCCGTCGCGCTCGCCGCGGGCGCCGGCGCGTTCCTCGCTCGCGATGCCGCGCGCGCAGCCGGGCTGGACGCGATCGACCTCGCAGCCACGCTGGAGCCGGCGGTTGCCCGGGCGCTGCCGGCGGCGGCCGTCGCCTGGCTGCTGGCGGAGGAGGAGCGCCGTTGATACCGGAGGCGGTCATCAAGGTCGGCGGCAGCCTGGCCGGCGATCCCGGGCTCCCCCGCCTGCTCGAGACGCTGGGCGAACTCGCGGCCGAGGGCCGCCGCCTCGTCGTCGTCCCCGGCGGCGGCCCCTTCGCAGACGCGGTGCGCGCCGCCTGCGCGGCGCACGACCCCGGCCCCAGCGCCGCCCACTGGATGGCGATCCTCGCCATGGACCAGTACGCGCACCTGCTGGCTGCGCGCACGCCACGCGCCGCGCTGGTCGTGCAACCCGGGGAGGTCGCCGGCGTGCTGGCCGCCGGCCGGACGGCGGTGCTCGCGCCTTACGCGTGGCTGCGCGCGGCCGACCCGTTGCCCCACGGCTGGGACGTGACGAGCGACAGCATCGCCGCGTGGGTCGCCGCGCGACTGGGCGCGCAGCGCCTCGTGCTCCTCAAGTCGGTGGACGGGGTCCGCGACGAGGCCGGAACCGTGATCCCATGCATGGAGCGCCGCGCGCTCGGAGGGAGGGACGAGGTGGACGGCTACTTCGCGCGCGCGCTCGAGCCGGGGACGGCGTGCTGGATCATCAATGGCCGCCGGCCGGAGCGGCTGCGGGAGCTGCTCCGGGAGGGGCGGACGCTGGGGACGGAGCTGTGCTGAGCCCCAGGGCCGCGCGGAGCGCGCGCACCCGCTCGGCGCGCACGCTGCCGGACCGGCCGCCCTCGCACGCACTGCCGCGGACGCCCACGATGTCGGGGCCGAGCAGCCGGACGCGCGGGAAGTGCTCGAGCCGGAGCGCGCCGGCGAGCCCGGCGACCAGGCCCGCATCCCGGGCCGCGGCAATGAAATCGGCCACGGCCGCGTCCCCTAGCGCGTCCAGCGCCGATGTGCCATCCTTAACGGCAGTATCCAGCATGACGCCGTAGAGCCCGGCATCACGAGCGATGGCGGGGAGCAGTGCGGGCGGAAGCGCGCCGACCCGCGCGGCATCGGCGTACCCGACAGCGACGACGCGGGCGCGGGGATCGGCATCGTGCGCCGCACGCTGGACGGCCACGAGCAGCGCCAGCGCTTCGCGGGCCCGCCGCGAACCGAGAAGGCCCACCTTGACGTAATCGGCGCCGCAGGCGACGGCGCCGAACGCTGCGAAGGCCAGGGTCCCCGGCAGGTGCGGCGCATCGCCGAGCGCGGCGCTGACCTCGGCGGGAGGTGAAACCTGCGACCGGACCCGGCCGAGCACCGCAGGCGACGCCGCCCCCAGTGAGCCCTCGGCCGGATTCTTCACATCCACGATATCCGCGCCACCGGCCAGCGCCTCCGGCGCCTCGGCCGGCGAGATCACGCTGACCAGGAGTCGCATGACGAGAGAAGCTAGGCGCGCGCCGAACACGGGGTCAAGTCGCGAAATCTCGCTGGCGGGACGCACGGCGGTCGTGACCGGCGGCTCGAGCGGCATCGGCCGCGCGATCGCGCTGGCCTTCGCCGCCGCCGGCGCCGACGTCGCCGTGAGCTACAACCGCAACGCGCGCGGCGCGGAGGAGGTCGTGGCCGCCATCGAGGCGCTCGGGCGCCGCGGCGCGGCGGTCCAGGCCGACGTCGCCCGCGACGAGGACGTGAGCCGGCTGGTCCGCGAGGCGTTCGGAACTTTCGGCCGCGTGGACGTGTGGGTGAACAATGCCGGCGCCGACATCCTCACCGGCGACGGGGCGAAGCTCGCGATGCGCGCGAAGCTCGACCTGCTCCTGGCCGTGGACCTGCGCGGCACCGTTCTGTGCTGCTGGGAGGTCGCCGAACGGATGCGGGAACAGGGCGGGGGCGTGATCCTGAACATGGCGTGGGATCACGCCCTCACCGGAATGGCCGGGCCCGAGGCGCAACTGTTCGCCGCCGCCAAGGGCGGCATCGTGAGCTTCAGCAAGAGTCTGGCGCGCAGCGTCGCGCCCGAGGTGCGGGTCAACGTGCTCGCACCCGGCTGGATCGCGACGGCGTTCGCCGCCCAGCTCGACGACGCCGAGAGACAGCGCATTGCCGAGACGGCGCCGCTGCGCCGGTGGGGGGAGCCGGACGACGTCGCGCAAGCCGCGCTCTTCCTCGCCTCCCCCGCCGCGGAATACCTCACCGGCGTCGTGCTGCCCGTGAGCGGCGGCGTCGTCATGTAGCCGAACCCGAACCGGAGGGACCCATGGCACGACCGAAACTCCCGACGTACACCGAGGACGAGGTCCGCGCCAGGCTGGAGGCGGAGCTCCCCGGGTGGTACTACGAGGACGGCTGGATCCGCCGGCAGTACAAGACCGATGGGTGGCAGAGCACGCTGATGCTGGTCAACACCATCGGTTACCTTGCCGAGGCGGCGTATCACCATCCGGATCTCACGGTCACGTGGGCGAAGGTGTGGGTCAAGCTCAAGACCCACAACGCGGGCGGGATCACCGACAAGGACTTCGAGCTCGCGCGCAAGATCGAGGAGACGGTGCTCTGGCGGCCGCCGGCGGAGGCCGCGCTCGAGGGGACGCCGAACAAGTTCGTCTTCGCCGGCAAGGCGGACGGCTGACGCCGGGAAGCATCGGGGATGCCGAAGAAGGTGCTGTTCGTCACCGGCAAGCTGGCGGCGCCGTTGCTGCGGGAGACGCTCGCGCGGGCGAAGCCGGACTTCGCCTACGAGGTCGCGGTCATGAAGATCACGGTCGCGGCGCTCATGACGCCCGAGTGGATCGCCCGTTTCCTCGAGCCGCCGCCGGACGTCGACCTGATCCTGCTGCCGGGGCGCGTGCAGGGTGACGAGAAGCTCCTGGAGGCCCGCTTCGGCATCCCCACGGAGAAGGGGCCCAGGGATCTCCGCGAGATCCCGCAGTACTTCGGGCTCGCCGCGGCGCGTGGCGACTACGGGGCCTACGACATCCAGATCCTCGCGGAGATCCACAACGCCACGCGGCTGACCGTGGAGCAGATCCTCGAGCGCGCGGCGTACTATCGCGCGAGCGGTGCGGACGTGATCGACGTGGGCTGCACGCCGGGCCAGGCGTTCCCGCATCTCGCGGAGGCGGTGCGCGCGCTGAAGGCCGAGGGCTACCGCGTCAGCATCGACACCTTCGATGAGGCCGAGATCCGCACCGCGGTCGCCGCAGGCGCGGAGCTGGTGCTGAGCGTCAACGGCACGAACCTGGACGTCGCACGCGACCTGGGCGCGACCGTCGTCGTCATCCCCGACTTCGACGGCGGGCTCGACACGCTGGAGCGCAACATCGAAGCGCTCGAGCGCTGGGCGGTGCGCTACATCGTGGACCCGATCCTCGAGCCGATCGGCTTCGGCTTCGCGGAGTCCCTCAGTCGCTACCACGAGGTGCGGCGCCGCTTCCCGCAAGCCGAGATGCTGATGGGCACGGCCAACATCACGGAGCTGACCGATGCGGACACGACCGGCACGACCGCGCTGCTGCTCGGGTTCTGCCAGGAGCTGGGGATCCGCCACATCCTGACGACCGAAGACGCGCCCTGGGCCCGGGGCGCGGTCCGGGAGGCGGACATCGCGCGGCGGCTCATGCACTACGCCGTGAAGCGCCGGAGTCTGCCCAAGCGCGTCGATCCGCGTCTGGTGACGGTCAAGGATCCCGAGGTCCTCGCGTACTCGGAGGCCGAGCTGCGCGCGCTCCAGGCGCAACTGAAGGACCTGAACTACCGGATCTTCACGGATCGGGAGCGCATCTACGTCTTCAACGCGGAGCGCTTCGTCGTCGGGACCGACATCGGCGAGATCTTCGCGCAACTGGATGTCCACGAGGCGACCCACGCCTTCTACCTGGGCAAGGAGCTCATGAAGGCCCGGCTCGCGATCACGCTGGGCAAGACGTACCGGCAGGAGGGCGAGCTGGAATGGGGGTACCTCACGCCGCCGGAGGACCCGGCGGCCGAGCACGTCCGGACGGATCGTGAGAGGCGGCTCGCGGCCGCGCGGGAGCGCGCGGATCGCCGCCGCGCCGCCGGGCGGCGCAAGAGGATCGCGGGGGCCGGGGATGATGGCTGAACGGCTGGGCGGGGCACTGGTCGAGGAGATCACGCCGGCGCCAGAGCCGATCGAGGCGTGCGCGCGATTCCTCGATCTGCCCGGCTGCCTCCTCCTCGAGAGCATGGCGCGCTCGAAGCGGCTGGGGCGCTACTCCTTCCTCGCCGCCGATCCGTTCGTCGTGCTGCGGAGCGAGGGCGCGCTCGTCGAGCAGGTCGGCGCCGCGGGCGTCGAGCGCATCGACGCCGATCCGTTCACCGCGCTGCAACGCGCCTTGGCGCGGTACCGCATGGACACGCTGCCGGGGTTGCCGCCGTTCCAGGGCGGCGCCGCCGGCTACTTCGGCTACGAGCTGGGCCGGCACCTGGAGACGCTGCCAGAGGCGCGCTACGACGACCTCGCGGTGCCGGACCTCTGCATCGGCTTCTACGACTGGGTCCTGGCGTGGGACCACACGAGCGGCCGCGCGTGGCTCATTTCGACCGGGCTGCCCGCGACCGGCCCTGAGCGCTGGTCCAGAGCCGAGGAGCGCGCGGGCATCGTGCGCGCGCGGCTGCAAGCGGCGTCGTCGCCGCGCGAGCACCTGGAGGAGCCGGCCGCGATGGCGCCCGCGCGCGAACGGCCGCCGACGTGGCCGGTCCCGGGCCTCGAGGGCGTCGCGTCGACGTTCTCGCGCGACGCGTACCTGGCCGCGGTCGCCCGCGCGCGGGAGTACATCCTCGCCGGCGACATCTTCCAGGTGAACCTGTCGCAGCGGCTCCAGGCTCCGTACACGGCGTCTCCGTTCGCGCTCTATCGTGCTGTGCAGCGAAGGAACCCCGCGCCGTTCGCCGCCTACTACCGGACTCCGGACGCGACGATCGTCAGCGCATCGCCCGAGCGGTTCCTGCGCGTCTCCGGCGGACGCGTGGAGACCCGGCCGATCAAGGGCACCGCGCCGCGTGGCATCAACCCGATGCACGACACCGCGCTCGCGCTCGCGCTCCGGGAGAGCGAGAAGGACCGGGCGGAGAACGTGATGATCGTGGACCTGCTCCGGAACGACCTCTCGCGGGTTTGCGAGGATCACTCGGTCGAGGTGCCCGAGCTCTGCACGGTCGAGAGCTTCAGCAGCGTCCACCACCTCGTCTCGACGGTGGTCGGCCGCCTGCGGCCCGATCACGATGCGGTGGACGTGCTCCGCGCCGCGTTCCCGGGCGGCTCCATCACCGGCGCGCCCAAGGTGAGGGCGATGGAGATCATCGCCGAGATCGAGCCGACTCGCCGCGGCCCGTACACCGGCGCGATCGGTTACATCGGCTTCGACGGCGCGATGGACACGAACATCGCGATCCGCACGTTCATCGTGAAGGAAGGGACGGCGTACTTCCAGGTCGGCGGGGGGATCGTCGCGGACTCCGATCCCGTCAAGGAGTACCTCGAGACGCTCGCGAAGGCGAAAGGCCTGCTCGAGGCGCTGGAGGCGCACCGTGGTGCTGCTGATCGATAACTACGACTCGTTCGTCCACAACCTCGCGCGCTACGTGCGGGAGCTCGGCGAGGAGACGGTCGTCCTGCGCAACGACCGCGTGACGCTGGACGAGATCGAGGCCATCGCGCCGACCCACGTCATCATCTCGCCCGGGCCGTGCACGCCCAGGGAGGCCGGGATCTCGAACGACGTGGTGCTCGCCCTGGGTCCGAGAACGCCGGTCCTGGGTGTCTGCCTCGGGCACCAGTGCATCGCGACCGCCTTCGGCGGGCTGCTGGAGCGCGCGCCGCGGCCGATGCACGGCAAGACCTCGCCGATCCATCACACCGGTCAGGGGATCTTTGCCGGCATCCCGAGCCCGTTCCGGGCGGCGCGGTACCACTCGCTCATTATCCCGCCCCACGGCGTTCCGCCGGCTCTCGAGGTGGTGGCGACCACGGGGGACGGCGAGGTCATGGGGCTGCGGCACAGGATCTTCCCGGTCTGGGGCGTGCAGTTCCATCCCGAGTCGATCCTGACCGAGCACGGCTACACGCTCCTGCGCAACTTCCTCGCGCTGGAGCCCGGCGCGGCGCGGGAGGCGGCGTGAGCGAATCTGCCGAGCACGGCCGTTCCTCCGCGCCGCCAGGGGCGGGCGCGCCAATGGGCACGGCGAATCCACCGCGGGCGGGTCGCGCAGATGCGCCAAAGGGCGCGGTGTGGGTGAACGGCGCGCTGGTGCCGCCGGGCGAGCCGATCCTCGCCGCCGACGATCGCGGCTTCACGCTCGGGGATGGGCTGTTCGAGACGATGCGGGCCTACGGCGGCCGCGTGTTCCGGTTGCGTGCCCACCTTGAGCGGCTGCGCTCCTCGGCCGCGCGGCTCGGCATCCCTGTCCCTCCGGACCTGGAGGACGCCGTCCGCGCGACGCTCACGGCGAGCGGGCTGGACAGCGCGGCGGTGCGGCTCACGCTCAGCCGCGGCCCGGGCAGTGAGGGGCTCGCGTTGCCGGAGCCGGCGCGGCCGACAGTCGTCATCACCGTCCGGCCGTACGCGCCGGCAGAGCGCTGGTACGTGGACGGCGTGCGGGCCGTCTTCGCGCGCGGACGGCTGAACGAGCACGCGCTCACCGCCGGCATCAAGCGGCTGGGGTACCTGGACCAGGTCACGGCGCAGGCGGAGGCCCGTGCCGCCGGCGCCGACGAGGCGCTCTTCCTCGATACGGCCGGGCATCTCGCGGAGGGTGCGGCGAGCAATGTGTTCCTGGTGGCTGGCGGCGCGCTCTGGACGCCTCCGCTCTCCTGCGGCGTGCTGCCCGGGATCACCCGTGCGATCGTGCGGGAGCTCGCTGCGGCCGCCGGGATCCCCGTGCGCGAGGAGCCGCTGGCGCCCGAGGCGCTCCGCGACGCGAGCGAGGCGTTCCTCACCAGCAGCCTGCGCGAGCTGGTGCCCGTGATCGCGATCGGAGGCGACCCGGTCGGCAACGGCCGGCCGGGGCCGCTCACGCTGCGGCTTCTCGAGCTCTATCGGCGGCAGGTGTGCGCGGACCACGAAACCAGCGAGGCGCCATGATCATCGAATGCATCCTGACGACGGTGAGCCGCGACGGCGAGGCGAACTTCGCGCCGATGGGCGTGGTCTGGGGCGAGGACCAGCTCACGATCAGGCCGTACCGCGAGACGACGACGTTCCGGAACCTGCGGGAGACCGGGCACGCGGTCGTCAACCTGATCGACGACGT
>DATCLK010000008.1:0-3862 GCA_036563975.1 Longimicrobiales bacterium
CGGCCTCGTGCGCTACGACGAGGTCGTCGAGCAGGGCGAGATCCGGCACGCGCTGCGCTTCACCTGTCCTGTCACGCGGCGCGCGTACGTGCACCCCGCGCGGCACTGGGCGAGCAACCGCACGGACCCGGACCTGCCGCCGATGGGCATGCGCGTGCGCCTGAGCGCGGACTTCGACATCTCCGGTTTCCCTCCCGAAGTGCAGGTCATCCTGACCGCGCTCAAGAAGTACGGGATGTTCCTCGCGGACAACGGCAGCGCGTGGTTCATCAGCGGCGCGCCGGACCCGCGCTGGAACGACGAGAACCTGGCCGCGTTGAAGCGCGTCTCGAGCGCGGAGTTCGAGGTCGTGCGGATGGGCGAGGTGGTGACGCCGTAGGGGCGCGCCTTGCCGGGAGGGCGGGCTGAGTGGAGATTGCCCGCCGTTCCGCGCGCGGGGCGAGCGGCGCCGGCCCGACCGTCGTGCGCACGCCGCCCACCGCGCGCGATCAGACGTTCTCGCACTGACGGGCGCATGCCAGCCGAACCTCGCTTCCGCACCGTCTTGTTCGACTGCGACTCGACGCTCTCGACCATCGAGGGCATTGACGAGCTCGCGCGCGATCACCCTGAAGTCCACGCCCTGACCGAGGCCGCGATGCGCGGCGAGGTGCCGCTCGAGGAGGTCTACGGCCGACGGCTCGAGATCGTGCGGCCCACGCGGGAGGCGGTGGAGGCGCTCGGCCGCCGCTACATCGAGACGATGGTGCCCGGCGCGCGCGAGACAGTGCGTGCGCTGCTCGACGCAGGCGTGCGCGTGCGGGTGATCAGCGCAGGGCTGCGCCCTGCCGTCATGGCGCTGGCGCGCGAGCTGGGGCTTGGGGACGACGACGTGGCTGCCGTCGACGTGCGCTTCTCCGCCGATGGCTCCTACGCCGGCTATGACGCCGCCTCGCCGCCCGCGCGCTCCGGCGGCAAGCGGGCGGTGGTGGAGGCGTGGCTGCCGGAGCTGCCGCGGCCGATCCTCATGGTCGGCGACGGGGCGACGGACCTGGAGGTCCAGGGGGTGGTGGACTGCTTCGCCGCGTTCGCGGGCGTGGTCGCGCGGCCGGCCGTCATCGCCGCCGCGGACGCGGTGATCCGGGAGCGCTCGCTGCTGCCGGTGCTGGACCTGGTCTTCGGCCGGGCCGGGTGACCGCGGCCATCCCGGCTCCGCCGGCCCCGGGCGGGAGGAGAGCGGTGCGGCGGCAGAGCGGGGGAGAGGGAGAGAGAGCCGGGAGAGCAAGAGAGCGGGACAGCGGGAAGGGGGCGGTGGGATCGGCGGGATAGCGGGACGCCGGGGTAGCGGGACGCCGGGGTAGCGGGACGCCGGGACGCCGGGACGCCGGGACGCCGGGACGCCGGGACGCCGGAACGCCGGAACGCCGGAACGCCGGAACTCTGGCGCACCGGCACGCCGGCACGGCGGGATGGTGGGACGGCGGGACAGCAGGCCAGCACGACCGCCGGATCGGCAGGACGGCAGGACGCCGCAGCGCTGGGAAGGGAAGCCGGGAAGCCAACACGCCGGGACGCCGGCACGCCGGCGCAGACGGCAGAATCATCCCACCTGTGGTCCGACCCGTTCGCAGGGGCGGCACGGCGCGCCACGCCGCGGGTACCACCCCTCTTGGCCCGCCGGACGGTTCGGCGGGCATCACAACCGTCATGACCGGAGAGACGATGCCAGAGACCGCAACAGCCCCGAAAGTCGAGCTCCCGCCCTTCGGCCGGTTCTTCCTTCCCGGGCCGACGGAGGTGCTGCCCGAGGTGCTCGAAGCGCAGGTCGGCCCGATGATCGGCCACCGTGGCCCGGACCTCCAGAAGCTCATGGCTCGCATCCAGCCGGGCCTCCAGTACGTGTTCCAGACCCGCCGCCCCGTCTACATCTCCGCCTCCTCGGCGACCGGCCTGATGGAGGCCGCGATCCGGAACGGCGTGCGGCGCAAGGTGCTGTGTCTGGTGAACGGCGCGTTCAGCGAGCGGTTCTACAAGATCGCACGCGCGTGCGGCCTCGAGGCGGACGCCCTCGAGGTCGCGTGGGGCGAGGCGCACACGCCGGACATGCTGGAGGACGCGCTGCGCGGCAAGGACTACGACGCGGTCACCGTCGTGCACTGTGAGACCTCGACGGGCGTGCTGAACCCGGTCGCGGAGCTGGCACGCGTGGCGCACGCTGCTGGCGACGTCGCTCTGCTCGTGGACACCGTGAGCAGCCTCGCGGGCGCGCCCGTGCGCGCGGACGAGTGGGGTCTCGACTTCGTGCTGGCGGGCTCGCAGAAGTGCCTTGCCATCCCGCCGGGTCTGGCCGTCGGCGTCGCGCAGGAGCACATGCTGGAGCGCGCGGCGCAGAAGAAGGACCGCGGCATCTACTTCGACTTCCTCGAGTTCGAGCGGAACCTCGAGAAGGGCGAGACGCCCAACACGCCGGCGGTCTCGCTGCTGTACGCGCTGGCCGTGCAGCTCGATCGGATCCGCGCGGAGACGATCGAGGCGCGCTGGGCGCGGCACGAGGCGATGGCGCGCCGCACCTGGCAGTGGGTGGAGGAGATGCGCGGCCGCGGCATCGAGCTGAGCATCCTGGCGCCGGAGGGCTACCGCTCCCCGACGGTCACGACGATCCGCCCGCCCGCGGGCTGGACGGGGCCGAAGCTGGCGGCCGCGCTGCGCGAGCGCGGCTACACCGTCGCCACGGGCTACGGCAAGCTGAAGGAGGAGACGTTCCGGATCGGCCACATGGGCGATCACACGATGGCCGAGCTGGAGGAGTTGCTGGGCGTGATCGAGGAGGTGCTGGTCCTGTGAGTCCGGCAGACGCAACGGCCGCGGGGAGGACGGCGACGACCGCGGCGGAGGAACGAGAGGCCGGCGGCGCCGACGCGCAGCCGGGTGCGCAATACCGCGTCCTGATCGCGGACGCCATCTCGGACGAAGGGCTCGCGCCGCTGTACGCGGATGGCCGCTTCGAGATCGTGAAGAAAACCGGGCTCAAGGGCGAGGACCTCGCCCGGGCGCTCGAGGACTGCGACGCGGTCATCGTGCGCAGCGCGACGCGCATCACCGCGGAGTCGCTCGCGCGCGCGCACCGGCTCAAGGTCATTGGCCGTGCCGGCGTGGGCGTGGACAACATCGATGTGGCGGCCGCGACCGAACGCGGGATCGCGGTGCTGAACGCGCCGTCCGGCAACACGATCTCGGCGGCCGAGCTGACGCTGGCGCTGCTGCTTGCGCTGGTGCGCCGCGTGCCTGCGGCGGACCGCAGCATGAAGGCCGGCGAGTGGGATCGGAAGTCGTTCAACGGCATCGAGCTGCATGGCAAGACGCTCGGGCTCGTTGGCGCCGGCCGGATCGGCGGCGAGGTCGCGCGGCGGGCGCGGGCGTTCGGCATGCGCGTCATCGCATACGACCCGCACGTGACGGAGGAGCGCGCCCGCGCGCTGGACATCGAGCTGATGACGCTGGACGAGGTGCTGCGCCGCGCCGATGTGCTCTCGCTGCACGTGCCGCTCACCGAGTCCACGGCCGGCTTGATCGGCGCGCGCGAGCTGGCGCTGCTCCGGCCCGGCGCCTTCCTGGTGAACGCGGCGCGCGGCGGCGTGGTGGACGAGCAGGCGCTGTACGAGGCGCTGGCTGCGCGGCGGCTCGCGGGCGCGGCGCTGGATGTCTTCGAGGAGGAGCCGCTGCCGGCGGACCACCCGCTGCGCAAGCTGGACAACGTCGTGCTCACGCCGCACCTCGGCGCGGCGACGCGGGAGGCGCAGCAGAACGTGGCGGTGGAGATCGCGGAGGCGGTGCGCGCCGCGCTGGTGGAGGGCGACTACTCGCACGCGGTCAACGCGCCGGC
>DATCLK010000009.1:0-2169 GCA_036563975.1 Longimicrobiales bacterium
CCGCGGCGCGCTCGAGCGCCGCCCTGCCGGGCGCATCGATCGCTCGCCGGGAACCATCGAGGCCGCCGTCGCCCTCCTGCTCCGCCCCCGCGACACGCTCGAGCTGCTGCTCATCAAGCGTGCGGAGCACGAGGCCGACCCATGGTCGGGCCACATTGCGCTGCCCGGCGGCCGCCGCCACGCAGAGGATGCGGATCTCATCGCCACCGCCGTGCGCGAGACCGCGGAGGAGACCGCCATCCAGCTCGGCCGCGCGGGCTGGCTCCTCGGCGCGCTGGACGAGGTCGAGCCGCGCACGCC
Organism: Longimicrobiales bacterium; assembly: GCA_036563975.1. GTDB lineage: Bacteria > Gemmatimonadota > Gemmatimonadetes > Longimicrobiales > RSA9 > RSA9. Next base: position 301 of record DATCLK010000009.1, read on the forward strand.
GCGCCTCCCGCCCCTCGCCATCGCGCCCTTCGTCTTCGGCGTCGACCCGGAAACCACGGCGGTGCCGGATCCGCGGGAGGTCGACGCGGCCCTATGGGTTCCGCTCGACGCGCTGCGCGACCCGGGCGCCGTCAGCGAAATCCTGATCGAGCTGGGCGACGGCCAGCGCCGGTCGTACCCGTCGCTCCGGTACGGCGAGCACGTGATCTGGGGGCTGACGCACAGGATCCTGACGCAGTTCCTGGCCATCGCCGAGGAAATCGGCGTGTGAGGTGGGCGAGGGCAAGGGTGGCGGCGCCGCTCAGACCGCGGCGCTCAGGCCACCACGCTCAGGCGGCGGCGCTGAGGTCGCCGCGATCGGGCCGCTCCGATCGGCCCTGCCGCTCGACCACCGCAGCCGCGCTGCCGCTGGTCTGGTCCATGACCCAGCGCATGACGGCCGGGAACGAGCCCTCGCGGCGCAACACGCCTCGCATTGCCTCCGCCGCGTTGCCCCGGCGCACCATGCGCTCCACGCCCGCGAGCGCCGCCCCGTCGCCCAGCCGCTCGGCCAGCGGGTAGAGCCGCTCCGCGAGGGCCATGATCTGGTCGCGGGCCGGGCGCTGCTCGCCGGTCAAAGGGTCCAGCCGGAAGAACCGGGCATCGAGCCCGTAACGGGCCGCGCGCCAGCGGTTCTCCTTCAGCAACTGCAGCTCCATGCCCGTCCGCTGCGGCGGCGGCCGGTCCGCGAACATCGCGGTGAGCGCCCGCGCGAACGCCACCAGCACCATCACGTCATCCACCCACGGGCAGGCATCGAAGAAGCGGAACTCGAGCGTCGGGTAGCGGGCGCTGGGGCGGATGTCCCAGGAGACCGGGCAGCGCTCCCGCTCGTCGCACTCGTCGCGCGCGAGGATGCGCACGAGCTGCGTGTACTCGGCCGCGCCCGTGACCGGCAGCGCCGGCCCCACCTCCGGGAACATGTCGCGGATGATCGTGCGGAAACTCGCGAAGCCGGTGTCTGCGCCCTGGTGGAACGGCGAGCTGGCGCACAGCGCGAGCAGGTGCGGGGTGTACGGCGTGGCGCCGACCATGGCGCGAACCGCCGTCTCCAGCCCCGGAACGCCGACGTGGACGTGCAGCCCGAAGATGTGGAGGTCGCGCATGATCGCGCCGCCGCTGCGGGCCAGCTCGCGGTAGCGCGGCTCGTCCGTCACCTGGGATGGCGGGTACGCGCCCACGGGATGCAGCCCCGCCGAGGCGATCGCCAGGCCCTGTCCCGCGGCGGCGCGGAGCAAGGTCAGCCGCCCCTCCGCCGCCCGCCAGGCTGCTTCGGCGGCGCTGGCACACACGGGGCTCGCGACCTCGAGGATCGTCCGCTGGAACTCCGCCTTCGCGGCACCCCCGGCCGCCGCCAGCACGGCGGGCGCGCGGCCTCGCAGCGCGCCCGTGTCGGGGTCCACGAGCTGGTACTCCTCTTCGACCCCGACCGGAAAATCCACGTCCCCCATGGCCTCCCCACCCAGCAGGACCGCACGGGCCAGAAAGGGGAAGAAGCGTACCAGAGGAGGCGTGACCAGGACGGCGCCCTCACGCGCGAGGTCGAGCGAGCGCGGGCCGCGGAACGGAGATACCGGAGGAAACGTGACCCGGACGGCTTCCTGACCGCGGAAGGCCTGAACCGGCCGGCGTCCTAGCCGCGGAAGCCCTGAACCGGCCGGCGTCCTGACGGCGCGGGAAGGCCTGAACCGGACGGCGTCCTAACCGAGACGCCACGCCAGCCCGGGCTGCCGGACACCCGCGCTCACGCCCGGGTACTCCGCGCTTTCCGGCGCCGGCTTGGCCGTCTCGCGGGAGGCCAGTGCGCGCTCCGCCGCGCGCTCGACCTCT
>DATCLK010000010.1:0-6814 GCA_036563975.1 Longimicrobiales bacterium
GCGCCCACGGAGCGGCCGGAGATCCGGCTGTACACGGCGGCGGTGCTCAGGCACGAGCCGGCCGAGCCGCTCCAGCCCGTGACCGCCGGGCCGGTCTACCTGGCCACGGACGAGGACGTGCGCGTCGCGCTGCGCATGGACGCGTACGCGCGGCCGGGCGGCACCGCGATCCCGGTGGGGCTGTACACGACGGGCGGGCTGGAGGCGCCGGTCTACCTCGACGCGGATTTCCTGCTGGGCCCCGAGGCCGCGCACCTGAACATCACGGGCGTGAGCGGGCTCGCCACCAAGACGTCCGCCGTTCTGTTCCTGCTGGCGAGCATCTTCGAGCACCTGCCGCCGAGCAAGGGCACCGTCGCCGCTCTGTGCTTCAACGTGAAGGGGCCCGACCTGCTGTTCCTCGATCAGCCGGGCGAGCTGTCCGAGGAGGACCGGCGCATGTACGCGCGGCTGGGCGTGCCGCCCGAGCCCTTCAAGCACGTCCACTACTACGCGCCGTACAAGCCGGACGGCTACAACCTGAACACGTTGCGCACCAACGAGGCGCTGACGCACAACGTGGCGCCGCTGGTCTGGGGCCTCGAGCAGATCCTGAAGTTCGCGGAGGTGCTGCTCACCCGCGAGGACGTGGATGCCAAGGCGGATGCGCTGATCGAGTTCATCCGCGAGCGCGTGGTGGGGCGGGCGATGGGGCCCGAACAGGGCATGACGCACCACCACCTGGTCCGCACGTTCCGGGACCTCGAGGCGTGGTTCGAGGACGTGCTGTGGACGTGCGAGCAGAACAGCCGCGAGAACTGGCGCACGCACCACGTCGCCACGATCCGCAAGGTGCGCAACCGGCTGCTGAACCTGTCCACGCGGGCGAAGGGGCTCGTCTCGAACGACGCCACGGTGAGCGACCTGCCGTGGGGCCAGTTCGAGGACCGGCACCTGTACGTGATCGACGTCGCGAACGTCGAGCCGGAGGCGCAGGACCTGATCTTCGCCCGGGTCGTGACTGAGGCGCGCGAGCGGCTGGAGCGCAAGGCGCTGGGCGTGGACCACCTGATCGTGTTCGTGGACGAGCTCAACAAGTACGCGCCCGCAGACGGCTACGACACGTACGTGCGCAAGATGCTGCTGGACGTGAGCGAGCGCGGCCGCTACCTGGGGCTCGTGCTCTTCAGCGCGCAGCAGTTCCGCAGCCAGGTGCACAAGCGGGTCGTGGGCAACGCGGGCACCGGCATCTACGGGCGCATGGACATGGACGAGCTCGCCACGCCGGGCTACGGCGTGCTCTCGCCGGCGACCAAGTCCAAGCTCGCGACGCTGGCGAAGGGCGAGCTGATGGTGCGCCACCCGCACTTCGCGCAGCCGATCTTCGTGCGCTTTCCGCGGCCCGCCGTGCTCACGGGCCGGCAGGGCGTGGATCGCTTCGAGCCGGCAGCAGACCTGGCGTTCGAGGACGCCGTCGCGCGCCAGCTCCGGCGGCTGGACCGGAGCATCTCCGCGGCGGAGGTGAAGGACCTGATCGCGGGGCGCGAGGAGGCGGACGTGCTGGCCGCGCTCCATCGCACCGAGCAGGTCCGGCCGGCGGACACGCTCGCCTTCTTCCGGGGCTGCCTGAAGAAGCGGCCGGCGCGGGAGGTGGTGCCCGCCGGCGGCGCTCCGGTCGAGCCGCGGGGCGTGATCCAGCTGCCGGACGATCCTTACGCGTGAGCGCCTGGACCGAGCCGGGGCGGTAGCTGCGGCACGCCGCCCGTTCCCTGCTGTCCCTGTCCGTGAGAGCCGATGTCGGCCGAAGGCTTCCGGCGGTCCGCCCTGGGCGGTGCCTTGCCGGTTCGCGAGTGGCTGGAGCGAGTGTTCCGCGAGCAATATGCGGAACTGTGCACGTTCGTGTGCACGCTCGTCGCGTCGCGCGACGTGGCAGAGGACATCGTCCAGGACCTCTTCTACTCCATCTGGCGAGACCCCGCCCGCTGGCTGGACGCCGGCGATGCGCTGCGCCCGATGCTGTTCGTGGCGGCGCGCAACCGGGCGCTCGACGCGCTCAAGCAGCGCCGCGTCCGTGAGCGCTACGCGGAGCAGACGGCCCTCGTGGAGGCGCGCCACCCGGCCTGGGGGCCGGATGAGGCCGCCGCATGGCGCGAGATCGAGCGCGCGCTGGACGCCGCGATCGCTGCGCTGCCGCAGGGCGCGCGCGAGATCTTCCTGCTCAGCCGGCGGGACGGCCTCACGTACCGCGAGATCGCGGAGCGATTCGGCCTCTCGGTGAAGACCGTCGAGACGCAGATGGGCCGCGCGCTCAAGAAACTGCGGGCTCAGTTGGGCGTGCTGATCGAGGACAGGGAGGGGTTGCTGGGGCCGAGGATCGGTCCGGCCCCCTGACCCCGCGCCTCATTCACGCGTCTCCGGATTCCGCCCCAGGCGGAGCTTCCCGCCATCGGCTCCGCGTCCCGCCCAACCCACTCCACGGGGTTGGTCCTGTGAGCTGGAGCGCGCCCGATTCGCCTTCCGCCGTCGATCCCGTGAGGTGTCGTCGGCGCCGCCCGCGGAGTTGAGGAACCCGCCCGATTCACCCCCGCCGTCGCTCCTGTAAGGGTGTCCTGCCGACTCGGTCGTTGTTACCGCAGAGATGACCGTGGAGCGTGGATAAGGAAAGGAGTCCCGTGGCCGACGAGGATCTGGGCCGGGTCTTCGGCGACGTGAACCCCGAGGCGTGGGCGCGCCTCGGGCGCTATCTCGACGCCCGGTGCTCCCCCGAGGAGCGGCGGGCCGTCGAGGAATGGCTCGCCGAGGACCCGCGCCGACAGGAGCTCGTGCAGGAGATCCGCCGGGCTCGCATGCTGGCGGAGGCGGCGCCCGGCCTCTGGGATGTGGATGCCGGGTGGGCAAGGTTGGCCGAGCGGCTGGACGAGGAGGACAGGCGCACGGGCGCCCGGACGTGGAGGCGCCGCCTCGCGCCGGCGCTGCGCGCCGCCGCGGCGATCGCCGTCCTGCTGGGCGGCGCCGCGCTGTGGCAGAAGCGCGCCACGTTCTTCGGGCCGAGCGATGTGCCCGCCCGCGAGGTGGTGGCGGGCGTCGGCCAGCAGATGCGGATCACGCTCGGCGATGGGACACGCGTCGTCCTCGGCCCGGCCAGCCGGATCCGGTTCCCCGAACGCTTCCGTCGCGTCCGCGATGTCCAGCTCGAGGGCGAGGCGGTGTTCGAGGTGGTCCCGGATCGGGCGCGGCCGTTCCGCGTCCGTGCGGGTGCGTCCGTCACGGAGGTGCTCGGCACGCGGTTCGGCGTGAAGGCCTACCCGGAGGACGGCTACGTGCAGGTCGTCGTGGCCGAGGGCCGGGTGGCCGTATCGGGCGCAGGCGCTGCGGACCGGGGCGTCGGGTCGGCGGTCCACCTCACGCCCGGGCTCGCGGTGCGCGTCGAGTCGGATGGCACGGTCGGCCCGGCGGTGACCGTTCGCGCGGATGATCTGCTCGCCTGGACCGAGGGGCGTCTGGTCTTCCATGCCGCGCCGCTCGCCGAGGTCGCGCGCTCTCTCGGCCGCAGGTTCGGCGTCCAGCTCGAGCTCGCGGAGCCGGAGCTCGGGGAGCTGCGCCTGACCGCCGAGTTCAGGCAGCCGGCGGCCGAGGAGGCCGTGCAGCTCATCGCCCGCTCGCTCGGCCTCGGGTATCGGCGGACGCCGGCCGGTTTCCTCCTCTTCCGCACCACACCCACGGCAACCGGGTCTCGCGCCGTGGTGGCCCCGTTGCTCTCGACCGATGGAGGTTCGTCGCGATGATGCGTACTCTGCTCCGGGGTCTGCTCGCTGCGTCGATCGCGCTCCCGCTGGCTTACCCCGCTGAGGCGGCCGGCCAGGGCAGGCTGGTCCAGGCGCCCCAGGGCGGGCTCCAGGCGATCCATGACGCGGCCGACCCGCTCCAGCGCCCGGTCACGGTGGACGCGCTGAACGCGCCGCTCGGCGAGGTGCTCGCGCAGATCTCGACCCAGGCCGACCTCGCCCTGATCTACGGCACCGACATCGTCCCCGTGGATCGGCGGGTCACGGTGCGTTTCCGTGAGATGCCGGCCGGGGACGCGCTCCGGCGCGTGCTGGCGGGTCTGGACATCGACATCACGCATGCCGGCCGTTCCCAGGTCGTGCTGGCGAAGCGTGAGCGGCCGGCAGAGCGGGCCGCACCGGCCCAGGAGACGGGCCGCGTCGCAGGGCGGGTGACGGAAGAGGGGACCGGCAACCCGATCGCGGCCGCCGAGGTCTGGCTGGCCGGGACCAGCTGGCGGGCCCTCACCGGCGCGGACGGGCGGTTCCTCATCGACCGCGTCACCCCGGGCGAGTACACGCTGCGCGTGCGGCGGATCGGCTACGAGGATGCGAGCCTGACGATCCGCGTCGAGCGTGACCAGACGACGTTCGTGGACTTCGCGCTCGCGAGCGCGCCCACCCAGCTCGACGCCGTCGTCGTCACGGTCACGGGCCAGCAGCGGATCCGCGAGCTGGGCCACGTGGTCGGGCGGGTCGACGCGGATGCCGTCGTGCGCACCGGGCCCGTCTCGAGCGTGAGCGAATTGCTGAACGCCCGGATCCCGGGAGTGAACGTGTTCAACACGTCGGGCACCGTCGGCGGCGAGGTCATGGTCCGGGTTCGCTCGCCGAACTCGGTCCAGTTGACCAGCTTCCCGATCGTGATCGTGGACGGCGTCCGCTACAACAGCTTCCAGGAGATCACCAACGGAGTGACCCCGTTCCTGATCGAGCCGACGAGCCGGTTCAACGACCTGAACCCGAACGACATCGAGTCGATCGAGGTGGTGAAGGGGCCCTCGGCGACCGCGCTCTACGGCACGGACGCGGCGAACGGCGTCATCGTCATCAAGACGAAGATCGGCCAGCCGGGGCCGGCGCGCTGGCGCGCGTACGCCCGCGCTGGCATCACCGAGATGCCGGACCCCAAGACTCCGGAGATCTACTGGGGGTGGACCAGCGGCGCGGCATCCTGCACGCTGCGCAACGTGTCGCTCGGCACCTGCACGCAGGACAGCGTCACCGTGATCCCGAACCCCTTCGACGATCCGGACCTCACGATCTTCGGGTCGGCGCCACGGTGGGAGTACGGGCTGAACGTCTCGGGCGGAAGCGAGCTGCTCCGGTACTACTTCTCCGCGGATTTCGACGAGGCCACGGGTCCGATCCAGTTCCCGCCCGCGCTGGCCAAGCAATGGCGCGAAGAGCGCGGCGCCAAGCTCCCGACGGAGCATCTGGAGCCGAACCGCGAGGAGCGACTCAACCTGCGCGCCAACATGGTCGCCGTGCTGGGTGACGCCGCGACCGTGCGCGTCAACGCGGCGTACACGGAGGGTGACACCCGGAACATCTCGCTGGACAACCCCTTCACGAGGTGGCCCGAGCAGGGCCGTCCCGATGAGGAGGACCCGTACGGCGGTCAGAGCCCGCTGAACGTGTTCACGCGCAGCTCGACCGAGACCGTGAACCGGTTCACCGGAAGCGCGAGCGCCGAGTGGCGGCCGACGACGTGGCTCGAGACCCGCGCCATGATCGGCCTGGACCTGCCGAGCACGTACCGCTACACCCTCGCGCCGCGTGACATGGTGCGCAATTACACCGGCGCAGTCTATGAAATCCGGTCCAGGGTCCAGTCGACGTCCGCGGAGCTGGGCGCCACGGCGACGTTCGAGTTCGGCCGGATCCTCTCGCGGACCTCGGTGGGCGCGCAGTACGTGCGTCATCACCGCAACGAGCTGACCGCGTCGGGCACCAATCTCCGGCCGGGGGGTGCGTCGGTCATCGATGCTGCGTCCCAGTCCCTCTCGCAGAGCTACAGCGAGACGGTGACGCTCGGCAGCTACGTCGAGCAGATGTTCGGTCTCAACGACCGCCTCTTCCTCACCGCCGCGCTGCGGGCGGACGGGGCCAGCACCTTCGGCAACCCGTACGATCCGGCGTTGTACCCGCGGGCGGGGGTCTCCTGGGTGGTCTCCGAGGAGCCGTTCGTGCCCCGAGTCCCGGGGCTGGACAACCTCCGGCTGCGCTATTCGTACGGCGCGGCCGGCCAGCAGCCGACGCCGGGGATGCGGCGCATGGCCTTCCAGTCGCTCAACGTGAACCTCGAAGGGCAGACGAATCCCGCCGTCATCACCATCCGGCTGCCCAGCCCTGACCTGCGCCCGGAGAAGGTGAAGGAGCACGAGTTCGGCTTCGACGCCAGCGCGCTGGAGGGGCGGCTCCAGCTCGACCTGACCTGGAACCGCCGCAAGACGGTCGATCAGATCACGACCATCAACCTGCCGCGTGGGCTGCGCAACGTGTACGCCAACATCGGGCTCATCGAGGGCGAGGGCTTCGAGGCGCGGCTCGTCGGGCGCGTCCTGGACCGGGAGGACGTGAGCCTGGATGTGATCTTCAACCACTCCGCGAGCACGAACAAGGTCGTCGAGCTGGGTGGCCAGAACCCGGTGTACGGGACGGCCACCAGCCTGGTGGAGGGCTTCCCGCTCGGCGCGCGGTTCATGGTCCCGATCGTCAGCTTCGAAGACGCGAACGGCGACGGGATCATCGGCGCCGACGAAGTCGTCATGGGCGACAGCGCGGTCTACATGGGCAAGGGCACGCCGGGCAACACGCAGTCGCTCACGGCGGCGCTCGGCCTCTTCCGCCGGCGGGTGCGGCTCTCGGCGCTGTTCGAGCGGCGCGGCGACTTCATGCAGGTCGACCAGATCAGCTACTACGGGCGCACCAAGTTGCGGGCCGCGGTCGACCCGACCGCGCCGCTGGAGGAGCAGGCGAAGGTCATCGCGACCTACCTCGGTGCGCCG
>DATCLK010000011.1:0-11692 GCA_036563975.1 Longimicrobiales bacterium
CCCGCCAACCTCGCGGCGGACGCCCAGGTGGCGAGGATGCGAGGGTTCATCGGCGCGTACGCACCCGCCGTTCACGTGATCCATGCCCTGGGCGAGCGCGGCGTGGCGGGCGCGGAGTTCGTGGAGATGAACGGCGGGCTGGCGCAGTACTTCGGCGGGGTGGAAGACGGGTTGCTGACGCTGCGCGTGGCGCCCGCCACGCCGGCGGCGCGCGCGCGGCTCGAACCCGGCGATGTCGTGTTGTCGGTGAATGGCCGGCCCGTGCGTACGGTCGACGACCTGCGCGCGGCGCTCGTGCGGGACGGGTCGGACAGGCCGCGAGAGATCCGCCTCGGCATCCTGCGCAGGGGAGAGCGGAGGGAGCTGCGGCTGGCGATCGAGCAGCTCTGAACGTGCGACGCGCCAATCGATCGCGCGGCGCCGGCGCCCTGCGTCTTTCGGTCTTCCTGCGTCTTCCCTACCTTGCGGTGCGTCACCCCGCACTCCCACGCCGCCGGCACGAGCGAGATGCAGGATCCGAGGACGATCGTTACGCCCGACTCGTTCGCGGTCGCGCCGGAGCTGCTCGGCCTGCCGCTCGCATCGCCGGCACGCCGCGCGGCCGCCATGCTGATCGATCTGCTGGCCATCGCGCTCCTCGCGAACGCCGGCGGCGTCTTCTTCGGGCTCGCGGCCGCGATCACGCTGTTCCGTGCATCCGCGGCCCGACCCGGTGCAGCCGCTCGGCGGTGGTGGACCCGGCGTGCGCTGCGGTTCACCGCCGCCTTCGTGCTCTTCGTCACCGTGGCGGAAACGTGGGGCTCCTGGGAGGATGAGGACGAGGCGCCCGCCGCGAGCCGGGCGGAAGCGGCCGGCGAAGCCGCGGGCGTCACTCTCGGGAATCTCGACCTGCGGCCCCAGGAGATGATCCTGCTGTCGGCGGACGCGGTGGCGCTGGGGACCGCTGCGACCGACGCGGAAGCACAGGCCGCTGCGGACCGGCTGGTCCGGCGCCTTCGGGAGAGCGGCGTGCCCGAGGCCCGCCTCGCCGAGATCCGGGACGAGCTCCGCGCGGCGCACGCGGGCGAGGACGACCGGGTGATCCGGGCCCTGCGCCGCGCCTTCGGCGTACCCGACGTCGAGGTGACGCCCGTGGCCGACTCGCTGGCCCTCGCTTACGCGGCCGCGCTCACGGCCGGTGACACGGCAGCGACCGCCCGCCTGCGCCCCCGCCTCGCCGCCGAGCTGGCCCGTGACGAGCTGGCCGCGCTCCGTCGCCGCAACGAGCGGCTCGAGCGCGTCCGCGACTCCCTTGCCGCGACGGTCGATGAGCTGCGCGAGGGGCCAGGACTGCTCGCGTACCTCCGCGGCCTGGCGGATGACCTCGGCCTCGGCTTCGGCTGGGGCGGCCTCTACTTCACCGCGTTCACGGCGCTGTGGCGCGGCCAGACGCCCGGCAAGCGGCTGCTGGGCATCCGCGTGATCCGCCTGGACCGGAAACCGATCGGCTGGTGGCTCGCCTTCGAGCGGTTCGGCGGCTACACGGCGGGACTGTTCACCGGCCTGCTCGGATTCGCGCAGGTCTTCTGGGACCGGAACCGCCAGGCCATCCACGACAAGATCGTGGAGACCGTGGTGATCCGCGTCGCTTCACGCGCCGGCGCGGAAACCGCCGCGCAGCAGCCGCGCGGCGGCACGCAAGCCGCTCCGCACGGCGCCCTCCACGGTGGGGGCGACGAGATAGTCTCCAGCCAGGGCTAGGCGCTCCGGCAGCCACGCCTCATCGAAGCGCTGCAGGTGCTCGAGGTAGCCCGGGTAGAACTGCACGGCGCCTTCGGGGAATCGGTAGACGCGCGCACGCGTCACGCGCGAGCCAATCCCTGGTAGCGCGCGCTCGAGCGCAGGGAGCAGCAGATCCGCGACGGCCGCGGCCTCGGCCTCGACGACGCGGGGCGCGAACGCAGGCGCCGGATAGAGCACCAGCAGCCCTCCGCCTGCCGGCACGAGGTCAGCGGCCTTCCGTTCGAGCGCGCAGGCGGCGACCAGGCGGTCCCCGGGAGGTGCCGTCCGGGGAAACGAGAGCCCGAACCAGTTGCCGGGCGTCGGCCGGTCGAGCCGCAACGCGAGGGTGGCGGTGGGGCGCGTCCGGACGCCGGCGAGCCACGCGAGCGCCGGTTCGCTCAACCCGCCGATCCGGGCGGCCTCCGCCGCCGGCACCGCGAGGACGACCGCTGCGTGCCGCGCCTCATCACCCGTGCGGAAGCGCAGCCCGACATCGTCCCGGCCCGCCGTGACGGTCTCCACTTCGCGCTCCGTCACGAGCCGCCCGCCGCGCGCCTCGATCGCCCGCGCGACGGCACGCGCGAGCTCGCCCATCCCGCCGCGCGCGGCGTGGACGGACAGGTCGACTGCCGCCCGCGCCAGCGCGTGGTAGAATCGGGCCGACGTCTCTTCCGGGATTGCGCCGTAGTACGAGGCCAGCGTCGGGTAGGCGAGCAACTCGACGAAGTCGCTCCCGATCTCGCGACGTCCCCACTCTGCAATGGACTCGCGGTCCGCGCCGCCGCTCGCCCCGCGTGCGGGCTCGTTGACTTCCTGCTCTGCGATGTTGCGGGTGAGGAAGGGAAGATAGCGCGTGGCGAGGCGGAGCTTGAGGCCTGCGGGGAGAGCGCCGGACGCCGCCATGCTCGCGACCGAGCCGTACGTCAGCGGATGCGCGCGGCCACCTCGCCAGAGAGCATCCCGGCCGGGCGAGCGCACCAGCAGGTCACGCGCGCCGGCCTCCGCCGCGAGGCGGAAGGTTTCTCCGTAGTAGGATCCGAGGAGCTGGACGCCCGCGTCCACGCGCGCGCCATCCAGCTCGTCCGTCCGCATGCGCCCGCCGGGCTCGGCTCTCCGCTCGTAGAGCGTGACGCGCGCACCGGCCGCCGCGAGCGCCCAGCCGGCGGCCAGACCGGAAGGGCCCGCGCCGACCACCGCGACGTCGAGCGCCGTCATCACACGCTCATGCCCGCCCTGCTTCCGCCGTAGCCGGCTCCTTCGCAGGACTCGCGTCTCTGCCCAGCGGCAGGCGGACCGTGAAGGTGCTCCCCTTTCCCGGCGTACTCTCGACGGTCACATCCCCGCCCAGCATCCGGCACAAGCGGCGCGCGACGCTCAGGCCCAGGCCGGTACCGCCGACCCGCCGCACCGCCGACTGCTCAACCTGCCAGAACGCCTCGAAGATGCGATCCTGATGCTCGGGCGGAATGCCGATCCCCGTATCCCTGATGCGGAACACAGCCCACGGCCCGTCCACGGAAACGCCCAGCACCACTTCCCCCGTCTCGGTGAACTTCACCGCGTTCGAGAGCAGGTTGAGCAGGATCTGCCGCACCTTGGGCGGGTCGGTCTCGATGGGCTGCGGCTGCTCCGGCAGCTCCACCCGGAACTGCAGCCCGCGATCCTGCGCCACCGGCCGGATCAACCCAGCCGCCTCGTTCGCCAGCGCGCCCAGCTCGACCCGCTCGAGGTGCACCTTCTCGCGCCCCGCCTCCATGCGCGAGAAGCTCAGGATCTCATCGATCAACTGGAGCAGGTGCAGCGCGCTCGCCAACACGTGCCCGAGCTGGTCCCGCTGATCCTGCGTCAGCGGGCCCGCGATCTCCGCCTCCAGCAGATCCGTGCACGCCACGATGGTCGTGAGCGGCGTCTTGAGCTCGTGGCTCATGACGGCGAGGAAGTCCGACTTCGCCTTGCTGGCCGCGAGCGCGGCCTCGTACAGCCGTGCGTTCTCCACCGCCAGCGCCGCGCGCCGCGCCAGCTCTTCCGCCAGGTCGAGGTCCTCGCGCCCGTAGATGCGCCCTGATTCGGAGAATGCCAGCGTGAGCGTTCCGAACGCCTCCCCGTGCGAGATCAGGGGGATCACCAGCGCAGACCTCGCACCCAGCTCGCGACCGATGCGGTGGACCTCCGGATCATCGGTGATCTCCCCGGCCCACCCTGGCGGGACGTTCTCGATCAGCTGCGGCTCGCGCTGGCGCAGCACCCGCGCCACGACACCGGCCGGGTTGTCGGGGTCCGGCGTCAGTCGCCGCGCCAGCTCCCGGAGCAGCGGCTCCTTCGCCGGATCCACGTGCGCCGCCGCAACCTGCCGGATCGCGCCGCCTTCGTCCACCACGTGGATCAGGCAGTAGTCGCCGATCGTCGGGACGGCCAGCGCAGCGAGGTTGGCCAGCGTCTTCTCGTGATCGAGCGATGCAGAGAGAGCGCGGCTCGCCTCGGCGAGGAATCGCGAGCGCCGTTCCGCCGCTTCCGCTTCCGCCCGCGCCGCGCGGTCACGCTCCCGGATCCGGTCCAGCCGCGCCTTCAGGTAGCCCGAGATCAGGGCCACGACCGGCGAGATCACCGCCACGACGGCGAGCTGCTCCCGCGCGCTCGAACGCACCGGCTCCGGGGGGAGCATCAGGCGGTGTGCGTAGTAGGCGACCATGATGGCCGCGCTGATCAACCCCGCCCGTAACCCTCCCAGGAATGCCGAGTAGACGACCGCGATGACGAGGAACGCGCCGAGGTCTGGAGACGCTCGCTCGGTCAGGGACAGCACCTCGAGCGCGAGGACGGCCGCCAGCGTGATGAGGGGGCCGCTGGCCTGCGACCACGACCCGCGGGCCCGCTCCCCCCGGCCCGCTCCCTTCCGCATTCCCAACGGCGCGTCCCCGCGTGATGGGCCGTCCCGCCTCGACCGGCGGCCGGACTCACCGCCCTCCGTACGCCGGCCCGCCTCGAGGGCCGATCCATCCTGACGTTGATTCGTCATTCCTGTTCCTTGACCTGCACCAGAAAGGCGCACGCGCGGGAGCGCGGCACTCCGAAGCACGGACGCCGGCACCCGGCCAGCTCGTGCCCAGCGAGGACCGCCGCACGGCCGCACACGCTTCGCGGGTCGGATAAAACTGCGACTGAAGCGAATGTGCATCAAGAGAGAACAGCCGGCGCGCGCTGCACCTGCACCGCACGCCGCACGCGGCCGGGCCCCCTCAATTCCAGAAGAGAACCCGCGCCGGATCCCGGCCCCGGCGCGCCTTCAGCCGGAACGGCAGCACGAGGAGCTCCTCTCGCCCCGCAACCCGGATGGGGATCACCAGCCGGTACTCGCAGCCATCGCACAGCCGCACCAGCGGCTCATCGACGTCGATCGTCCGGACCGATTCCGGAAGCAGCGCGCGCACCGTCGCCTGGCCGGGTCCGAGTCGTTCCGCCGGCACGGGCGGTTGCCCGTCGGCGCGGCCGTCCGGGGTTCCGATGCTCTCCACCAGGCCCAACGGCTCGCCTTCCGGCACTTCCAGCCGCGCCTCCGGCCACAGCACCTCGACCACGTCCGCCCGCCGGTTCTCGACCCGCACCCGGGTGAAGAGCTGATAGCGGCCTTGCACGCGCGTCCGCCCCGCTACCGCCACCGCGTACGGGAACGCCGATGGCGGGCCCGCCGCTACCCGCACGCCCGCCCGCTCGACGACCAGCCGCCCAGCCTCCCCGGCACCCGCCGCCGGCCGCGCCTCGTAATCCCGGCTCAGCGGCGCGATGCAGGCCCCCAGCGCCGCCACCGCGATGAGCCCCGGGCACCGACCCCACCCCTGAAGCCCCCTCACGCCACACCTCCCCGAAAGGGCGGCCCCCCGACCATCAGCGGAAATCACCGGCAGGCCCGGCCAGCCCCGCCGCCGCGCAATGGCCCACCATCCGGCCCCCCACACGCCTCCGGCCGCGCACGTTTCGCGCCCCGGCGGGGTACGGCGCGCCGTGTGGCCGCGCCTGGGCTCAGCCGCACGGCGACCGCGGCCTCCGGACCCGGCCAGCCCCCTCACCCCTGCGCCGCGGGCTCGCCAGCTCACCGCGTTCCCGACCGCCGCTGACGCAAGAACAAGAAAAAGGGGCCGCGACCGCTCGCAGCCCCTTCCCTACCCTGCGCCCATCGCCGCCCGGCCTATGCGGGGGACGGCTTCCAGCGCCCGAACGGCAGCGTGGGCACCGGCCGGACCTTTCCTCCCCAGATGAAGGCTGAAATCACGGGCCGACGGGGCGGCTCCCCACCGCCCTGGATCACGATCCCCGGCGGATCCGCCGTCTCGCGCCCTCCAGCCGGAGCAACTTCGTCTGCCATGCACCACTCCGTGCTGCAATGAACACCCGCGTCGTCAGCGACGCGGCGCAGACATCGGGCACGCTCCGTACCAGCCGTGCCCTTTCATGTAACACGTTGTCGGATAACGGATTGAGAGGATCGACTCGCGCTGCCGGAGCGGAAGAATGTACCCTGCGGAGGTCGCCACGCGTGTCAATCTGACACAGGCGGCTCCCCCGTCGGCCGGTGCCGCTTCAGCCACGCCCGGTAGCTCGGCAGCCCCAACCTCCGGAAGACGAGCGCGTCCACGGCGTCCCGCAGCAGGATCTCCGTGAGCGGATACTGGCCGTCTTCGGCGGCGAAGAGTTCCTGAACGGCCTGATCGGCGAGCTGGAGCAGTTCCTCACGGGGCAGGCGGGCCTTGTACTCCTCGATCTGCTCCTCGACCCAGGCGAGGTAGCGCTGGCGGGGCGTGGCGTGGGCGTCGGCCATCGGTCCCACACTAGCTGCGCGCCCCGGCCGGCGACAAGGCCCGGGCCCCGGGCCTTGTCGCCGGCGCCGGGTCAGCCGTTCAGCCTCGACCGGACCCGTCGGCGGCACCGGCCGCACAGGCCCGGTCCCTTGAGGTCCGTGTCGGCCACCGTGCTGGAGAAGTGGAGGGCGCAGCGGGGGTCCGGGCAATGGCCGAGCCCGGCGACGTGGCCCAGTTCGTGGACGGCCTCGGTGAGCACGCGTCGCTCGAAGCGCGCGGGGTCGGCCGGCTCGCCGTTGAACTCCGGCCGGAGCCGCTGGAGCCCGATGACGGCGCAGCAGCCGTCCACGGTCGCCTGACCGAAGATGTAGTTGAAGCCGGGGACGAAGAGGTCGCCCGCGAGGATCCCGAGCGTCCAGGCGCGGCCGTTGGCCCGCCTCTCCACGAGGCTGTCGAGGACGATGTCCGCGCGGTACTGCCTGCGGTCAGGATCGTACCACTCGGGGCGCGGCTCGGACGGCGGCGCGACGCGCGCGCGAACGCCCATGCACCGCGCGAGTGCAGCCGCCAGCGACTCCAGCAGCTGGAATGCGACGTCGCCGATCGGGAGGAGTTCGACCTCCTGGCGCGCCGCGGGTGGCAGGACTCACTCCTCCGGCTCTCCGGGAGCGAACCCCTCGGGTTCGTCAGGCGAGAGGCCCTGGGCGATGAGGACGGCGCGGGCGACCTCGACCATGGGGTGGTTGCGATTCTGGCTCTCGCGTTGCAGGAGGCGGTACGCTTCGGCCTCGGTGCAGTGCCTGGCCTCCATGAGCACGCGCTTGGCCTGCTCGATGACCTTGCGGTCCGCGAGCTTGCGCTCGAGCGTCGCGGCCTCGTCCGTGAAGGTCCGCCATTCGAGGAAGCGGGATCGCGCCACGGAGATGGCCGGCTGCAGATCATCGATGGAGATGGGCTTGATGAGGTAGTGGAACACCGGCGCGTCAGCCGCCTCAGCGACCGTCTCGGAATCGCTGTAGCCGGTGAGCACGATGATCGGCACCGGTCTCGCCGCGAAGATCTGACGTGCTGCTTCGAGGCCGGAGAGGCCGGGCAAGCGGATGTCGAGGATCGCGAGGTCGATCGGGTACTTTCGCGCAAGCTCGACAGCCGCCTGTCCGTCGGTGGCCGGCCCGATGACCTGATGGCCGAGGGTCTCGAGCTGCGCGTGCAGGGCCAGCGCGTTGAGCGGCTCGTCTTCGGCGAGGAGCACCGTCAGCATCGCGCTCATGCGGGTACTCCGGGTGTTGTGGGGGCCGAGGCGAGCGCGGACGCAATTTTCGGACCCGTGCAGTAGCGACGCGGCATCGCATCGAGGCACAACGGAGCCGATGCTTCGCAAGGCGGCGGAACGCAGGCGGCTGCCGCGCCGGGAACTGGCGGAAGCGTCGCACGCGGGAGCCGGGGCCGCGTGCAAGGCGGTTTCAGCGCAGGGGCGATTCGCGGGCGACGTCGCGGACCACAAGTGCGGGGAAACCCGCGGCGCGCAGGCGAGCGGCGAGGGCTTGCGCGTCGGCGGCGTTGCTGAACCTGCCGACCCGGACGCGCACGAGCCCGCTGCCCGGGATGCGGACGATGCGCGGCTCGAAGCCGGCAGCGCGGAGCTGCGCAGCGAGGGTCTGCGCGCCGTTGGCGTCGCGGAAGGCGCCGGCCTGCGCGGCGAAGGTGGCCCCCTCCGCCGCGCCGCCCTGGGCGCGCTGCCCGCCGGCCTGCGAGGCAGCCCCGCCGGCCCCTTGCCGTTGGGCTCGAGCGGGGCGGGGTTGGTCGGGGATGCGCCTGCAGCTCGCGACCTGCTCGCTCCTGATCAGCTCCGCGAGCTCGGCGGAGCTGCCGCCGAGGGTGGCGGCTTCCGTCACCGCCTCGCACGCCGGTCCGGGGAGGCCCGCCGCGCGGCGCGCGCGTGCGAGCCAGAGCAGGCCGAGGGCGCGGTGGGGGCTCAGCGGGTGGTCGCGCGCCAGCCGTTCGAGGTAGACGATCGCGCGGGACGGCTGCCCGGCTGCCAGCAGCCCCTGCCCGAGCCGGAGCAATGCCTCCGCGGCCTCGGGGGAGGATGGGTAGCCCAGCGTGAGCGCCAGATAATCCTGCTCGGCGGCTGCGGGGTCGGTGGCGAGGCGGGCGCGGAGCAGGAGCGCGCGGGGCCGAGCCGTCGGGGTGACGGTGGCGTTGGCCGCGGGCTCCTCCCGCCACCAGCGCTCGAGGAGCTCGCGCGCCGCGGCGTACTCACCGCGCGCGATGAGCTGTTCCGCCTGGTCCAGCGAAGGCGGCTGCGCGGCGAGGGCGGCGGGCGCGAGCGCGCCGAGCGTCAGCAGTGCGAGCGTGCGTCTCATGTCGGGGCAGGGACCGCCGCCCGCGCCTCGAGGCGGAGCAGCAATTCCTCGATCACGTGCCGGTCCGAGAGCGGAGCGGACTTGAGCAGCCGGTCTGCACGGAGGAGGTCCTCGAGCGCGGCGTCCAGCGCGGGGAGGGTCCAGCTGCGCGCTTGACGCACCAGCCGCGAGGCCAGCCACCGCTGGTTCGGCGGCAACTCGGCCTGAAGAGCGGACTCGCCGCCGGCGGCGGCGAGCGCGAGCCGCAGGAACTGCGTGCCGAGGCCGAGCAGGAGGCCGACGCCGGTCTCGCCCGCGTCGAACAGCGCGGGCAGGGCGGCGCGCGCCTCGGCGAAGCGCCGGCCGCCCACGAGGTCGAACCACGCCCACCGGTTCTGGCGCTCGATGCGTCCGGTGACTGCGCGGACGTCCTCGACGCCGACGCGCGTGCGGCCGGCCGCGTAATCACGCAGCTTGCCCAGCTCGGCCATCAGCACGCCCAGGTCAGGCCCGATCGCTTCGGCCAGCTCCCGCGCCGCGTCCGCATCCAGCGCGAAGCCGAGGCGTGCGGCGCGCTCCATCAGCACGCCGGGCACGTCCGCGGGTGCCAGCGCGGGGAACTCGACGGCCACGGCGTCCTTGCGCAGCCGCTGGTAGAACTGGGCCTTGCTCTGGTCCGGGATCGTCGCGACGAGGATCAGCGCGAGGCCCGCGACGGGGCGCGCGAGCACGCCCTCGATGATACCGCGCATGCGCGCGGATGACGCGAGCGCCTGCGCCTCTCGCACCAGCACGACGCGCCATTCGGCCATGAGGGGCGGCGTCGCGATGGTGGAAGCCAGCGTCTCCTCGCCGATCTCGCTCCCGCGGAGCTGATCGAAGTTGAAGTCGCGCGTGGCCGGATCGAGATGGGCGGCGACCAGCGCCGCGACCGCCTCCTCCTTGCCGTACTCGTCTTCGCCGAACAGGAAGAAAACGCCGCCGCGGCGCCCCGCCGCGAGCTCGCGCTCCAGGACCTCGGGCCTGAGCACCGGCATGCGACGGCGCTACTCTCGCCCGAGCGTCGCCCCGCCCCCACCCGTTGCGGACGTGCCCACCACGCGTGGCCCCGCCACGCCGAAGTCCGGAGGATCCACGATCAGGGGGGAGTAAGGACCGGGCAGGTCGGTGAACCGGGAGTAGACGAAGTCGAAGGGGAGTCCATCCGCCCCGGGCTCGAGCGGAGGGAGATCCCAGGCCTGCCACTGCGCGCCAGGCGTCGCCGTTTCGTTGGCAGCGGGCCGGGTGTCGGGCCACGCGGCCGGCAGCGCGAACGGCTGCCGGGGCGATGCGCCGACCGCCCGATCCGGTACACGCGCCGGGGCTTCGCCGACCTCGATGGTGAACCGATCCGGCCGGAGCAGCGGGCTCCAGGCCACGGCCGCGAGCATGCCCGCGATCGCCAGCGCGACGACGGCGCTGGCGCCGGAGGTGCGCTCGCCGACGCCCTCGTCGCGGAGGTGGAAGAGCCGGTGCTGCAACCGCGCCGCAAAATCCGGCGAGGGCTCGATGCGCGGCAGCGTGCGCACCAGCTCGAGCCCTTGCCGCATGACGCGATCATAACGGCCGCACGCGACACACTCCTCGATGTGTCGACGCCACTGCACGGCCTCGAGCGGGTCGACCAGCTCGTCGAGATAATCGGAATAACGGGCCAGAAACTCCTGGCAGGTCATTCAGTACTCCGGGGGTGCAACCCACAGCCGCGCCGCTGCCGACGGGCGGCGCGCCGTCCGACTCGCCGGCGCCCAGGCCGGGCTCCCATGTCGGCGGGTCTGTTCTACTGGCCCCAGCGGGTGGAGGTTCCCCCACGGGAGGGCACCCGGCAGCCCGGCGGCCAGGCCGGGCTGGGCGGTGGGAGGCTGCGAGAGGCGGCGCGCCGGCGTCCCGCGGCCATGCGTGGGGGTGGGCGGAGCCGCTGGATCCGCTGGTGCCCCGGCTCGGCCCGAATGAGCAAGGATCGCCGGCTGCGTTAGGCGGGGCGGCCAGCCGAGCGTCAGCGCCGGTCCGCCCGGTGCGGTTCCGATAACAAACAGCCGCGCCGGCCACTGGAGCCTGGGTGTCGAGCCGAGTGTCAGTCGCGGTCCGTACCGGCGCGCTCCGATCAGGAAGCCGTGCCGGTCGCGGCCCGGCGCATCGAGCCGAGCGACAGCGCCGAGCCCCCGGCGTGGCCTGGATGACGAAGGGCCGGGGAGTGAACCCCGGCCCCGATCAGGACAACCCGTTCCACCCTCGCGGACGGCGAGATCCGCCTACTGGAGCATCGGCGCGATGATCTGCGCGAAGTTGTTCCGCGCACGGTTCAGCCGGCTCTTCACCGTGCCCAGGTTCACCCCCGTGATGTCCGAGATCTCCTCGTACGTCTTGCCTTCCATCTCGCGGAGCACGAACACCACCCGGTGATGCTCGGGCAACTGCGCCACCGCGCGCTCCACCATCTCCCTCAGGTGCCGCTTCCGGAACAGGTCATCCGGCCGGTACGTGTTGTCCTCCCACTCCAGCGGCCGGTGGTCCGCCTCCCAGTTCTTCTTGATCGTCTGGAACAGGACCAGCGGGTTGCGCGAGCGGTTGCGTAGCTCGTTCTTCGCGAGGTTGCTCGCGATCGTGTAGACCCACGTCGAGAACTTCTTCGACTGGTCGAACCGGTGCAGGTGCCGGTAGACCCGGACGAACGTCTCCTGCACCAGGTCCTCCGCCCGGTCGCGGTCCCCGATCGTCCGATAGATGAAGTTCAGCAGCCGGACCTGGTACCGC
>DATCLK010000012.1:0-22783 GCA_036563975.1 Longimicrobiales bacterium
TGTTGCAACGCATGGAGGAAGCCTTCGCGCCAGCTCGGCCACTTAGGCTGCCAGCCGAGCTCCCGCTTCGCCTTCGCATTCGCCGCGCCCCGGCCCTCGGTCATCCACTGCACGGCAGCCTCGCCCGCCAGCAGCCGACCGAGCCAGGCCGGCACGCGGAGCGGCCGCTTCGCACCAACGATCTCCGCGAGGTACGGCAGCCACATCGCCACGCGGGCCGGCTCGTCGTCGGTGATGTTGTAGATGCCGCGCCGGCCGCGCTCGAGCGCGGCGACGGTCGCTGCCGCCGCATCCTCGACGTGGATCCAGGACCACACGCCGTCTCCACTGCCGATGATCGGGAACTTGCGCTGGCAGACCAGCTCGACCATCGCCTCCCAGGCGCCCGGGCCGTAGAAGACGCCGTAGCGCAGAACGATCCCCCCGGGCTCGGCTTCCACGACCGCGCGTTCGAGGAACCGGATCGCGGCGAGCGACTCGCGCTGCGCCTTCGCCGGATGCGGGTCGAGCGGATCGTCCTCCGACTTTACCCAGCCGCCCTCTCGCGCGTTCGTCCAGCCGGTGAAGCTCTGGGCGATGACTCGCCGCACACCCGCCGCCTGCGCAGCGGCGAGAAGGTGCTCGGTCCCCCTGGTCCGCAGCGCGTTGGTCGCCGCGAACCAGCGGTCGAAGCGCCTCAGGTCCGGCGGGCCGCTGAGCGCTGTCATCTGATGGATGATCGCGTCCGGCTCCGCACGCGCGACGGCCTCTCCCACCGCGCCGGCGTCGAGGCCGTCCGCGACCACCGCTTCCGCACCGAGCCGGCGCAAGAAATCCCTCTTGGCGGGGCTCCGCGTCATCGCGCTGACGTTGTGGCCGCGGTCGATCAACTGCCGCACGAGCGGCCGGCCGATCACGCCCGTGGCGCCCGCAACGAAGACACGCATCGCGGCTCCTCCTCTAGCAGGGTTCGGGTACTGTCCGCACCCGAGACGAGGAGGTAGCCGCGCGTGTGACAGCCGGCGCCGCCCGGGGTCAATCCTCGAACAGCACCTCGCCGTTGCTGCGGATGACGTCCGAGTAGAAGCGCGCGCTCGCCTTCGGCGTGCGCTTCTGCGTCTCGAAGTCCACGTGCACGATGCCGAAGCGCTTCGAGTAGCCGTAGGCCCACTCGAAGTTGTCCAGCAGCGACCAGACGAAGTAGCCACGCACGTCCACGCCCTCGCGCATGGCCTGGTGCAGCGCGCGCAGGTGCTCGCGTAGGTAGGCGATGCGCTCCGGGTCGTGTACGCCGTCCTCCGGCGCAACGGGCGGGTCGGCGAACGCGGCGCCGTTCTCGGTGATGTAGATCGGCACGTCGCCGTAGCGCTCGCGGACGCGCCGCAGCGTGTCCAGCAGCCCTTGCGGGTAGACCTCCCAGCCCATCTCGGTGTAGGCCGCGCCCGGCTGGCGCACGCCGGCGATGCGCGGCGGCAGCGCGGCAGGATCGTCGCGGGTCACGCGGCGCGTGTAGTAGTTGATGCCCAGGAAGTCGATGGGCTGCCGGATGGCATCGAGCTCGGCCGGTGGGAAGTCCGGCCAGGCGTCGCCGAAGATGTCCGCCATCTCGTCCGGGTAGGCGCCGAGGAACACGGGGTCGAGGTACTGCCGGTTGATGTAGGCGTCCATCCGGTTCGCCGCCGCCACATCTGCTTCCCGGTCCGACGCGGGGTACTGCGGCTCGAGGTTCACGACCAGCCCGACCCGGTGGCGCCCCTCTGCGCGGTACGCCTCGACCGCCGTCGCGTGCGCGCGCAGCAGGTTGTGCGCGACGATGGGCGCCTCCTCGGCGCTCGCGTGCCCGGGCGCGAGCACGCCATGCAGGTAGCCGCCGTCCGCGACGACCCAGGGCTCGTTCAGCGTCGCCCAGTACCGCACGCCCCCATCCAGCGCGCGGAACACGATGCTGGCGTAGTCGCCGAACCAGCCGGCGACATCGCGGTCGAGCCAGCCGCCGCGATCGTCCAGCGCGGCGGGCAGGTCCCAGTGGTACAGCGTGGCGAACGGCTCGATGTCGTTCTCGCGCAAGGCATCCACGAGCCGGCGGTAGAAGTCGAGCCCCTTCTGGTTGATCCGGCCCTTCCCTTCCGGCAGCACGCGCGCCCATGCGATGCTGAAGCGGTACGCGGTGAGCCCCAGCTCGCGCATGAGGCGGACGTCCTCGGCCCAGCGCCGGTAGTGGTCGCATGCGACGTCGCCCGTGCTGCCGTCCGCAATGCGGCCGGGCGTGTGAGAGAAGTGGTGCCAGATGCTGGGGCCCGCGCCGTCGGCGAGCGGCGAGCCCTCGACCTGGTACGCGGACGTGGCCGCGCCCCAGAGGAAGTCGTTCGGGAAAGAGGTTGCGTGGTCCATAGCGGCGGGGAACATGGCTGCGCCCGGCGCGCGCGGCAAGCACGGGCCGCGCCCGTGCTCCGCCGGCCGGCGATGCCGCCCGGGCCGTTCCCGCCCCGGCGGCGAGGGGCCGGGCTCCGTGCTCCCCGTGCACGGCGTGGTCGCTGCTCCCGGACGTGGCGCGCCGAGGCCGGCCCTCACAGCTCGATCTGCGCCCCCAGCTCCACCACCCGGTTCGGCGGCAGGCGGAAGAACGAGGCCGCGCTCCTCGCGTTCCTCGACATGAGCGCGAACAGCTTCTCCCGCCAGACCGCCATCCCGGGCTGCCTGCGGCTCGCGATGAGCGTCTCGCGGCCGAGGAAGTAGGTCGTCTCCAGCGGCCTGAACTCGAGGCCGTCGCGCCGGATCGCGGCCAGGGCCTTCGGCACGTCCACGTCCTCCATGAACCCGTAGTGGAGGATGACATGGTAGATGCCGTCGGCCAGGTGCTCGACCGTCGCACGCTCCTCGGCGCGCACGAAAGGCACTTCCTCCGTCTCGACCATCAGGAACACGACGCGTTCGTGCAGCACCTTGTTGTGCTTCAGGTTGTGCAGCAGCGCCGGCGGCGTGCCCTGCGGATTGCTGTACATGTACACGGCCGTGCCGGGGACGCGCAGCGGAGGCGATTCCAGGATGTTCGCGAGGAACAGCTCCCGCGGCAGCGTGCGGTCGCGGATGCGCTGCGCCAGGATTTCGCGGCCTCTCTTCCACGTGGTGAGCAGCGTGAACACCGCCGCACCCACCACCAGCGAGAACCAGCCGCCGCGCGGGATCTTGAGGAGGCTCGCGCTCCAGAACGAGAGGTCGACGAGGAGGAAGAAGCCGCCCGCCAGGAAAGGCAACGGCGGCGGCCACCGCCACCGCTCGCGCGCGACCACGAAGAACAGGATGCTGGTGACGACCATCGTCGTCGTCACCGAGACACCGTAGGCGGCCGCGATGTTGCTCGACGTGCGGAACCCCAACACCAGCCCTATGCAGGCGAGCATGAACGCCCAGTTGACGCCCGGGATGTAGATCTGCCCGATCTGTTCCGCGGACGTGTGCTCGATGTTCACGCGCGGCGCATACCCGAGCTGCACCGCCTGCATCGTGAGCGAGTAGGCGCCGGAGATCAGCGCCTGCGACGCGATGATCGTGGCCGCCGTCGCCAGTACGACCAGCCCGGGCAGCGCCCAGCCGGGGGCCAGGAGGAAGAACGGGTTCTCGACCGCCTCCGGCCGCCCGATCACGAGCGCGCCCTGCCCGAAGTAGTTGAGCAGCAGCGCGGGCAGCACGAGCGTGAACCACGCCAGCCGGATCGGCCGCCGGCCGAAATGCCCGAGGTCCGCGTAGAGCGCCTCCGCGCCGGTCACCACGAGGACCACCGACCCGAGCACGAGAAAAGCGTTCCGGCGATGCTCGAGCAAGAAGCGGATGGCGTAGTGAGGGCTCGCCGCCCGCAGCACGCCGGGCTCGGCGAGGACGTTCAGGATGCCGAGCACCGCGAGCGTGACGAACCAGACCACCATGACCGGCCCGAAGATCCTGCCGACGCCCGCCGTGCCGCGGCGCTGGAATGCGAACAGGGCCACCAGGATCGCGATCGTGATCGGCAACACGTACGGTTCGAACGCCGGCGTCACCAGAGCCAGCCCTTCCACCGCTGAAAGGACCGAGATCGCCGGCGTGATGACCCCCTCGCCGTACAGAAGCCCCGTCGCGAACAGGCCGAGGCTGATCAGGACCCACCGGCCGCCGCGCATCGTGCGGACCGGAGTGACCAGCGACGTGAGCGCGAGGATCCCACCCTCGCCCCGGTTGTCCGCCCGCAGGATGAAGGTGAGATACTTGACCGAGACGATAATGATGAGCGCCCAGAAGATGAGCGAGAGCACGCCCACCACGTTCGCCGGCGTCGCCGCCACGCCGTGCTCCTCCAGGAACGACTCACGCAGGGCGTAGATCGGGCTCGTGCCGATGTCGCCGTAAACGATGCCCACGGCGGCCAGCGACAGCAGGAGCAGGTAGCGGCCGCCCGGCGCGGCCGGCGGGTGGTGGTCCGCGGTCTCCGAACCCGCGCGCTCCAGGTTTTCCCCGTGCTGCATCCCCGTGTCTCCCTCCCGCTCTCGCCTTCCGCTGCTTCGCCGCAGGAGCAGTGCCCGGCGGCCCGGGGCGCGTGGCGGCCGGTGCCGATCGGCTCCCGGCCGGTTGCAGCGAGGCGGGGTTCCGGGACGCGCCCGCGGCCAGGAAAGATCGCACCGACAAGGTTAAGAAGGCACAAAGATGGGCGTGTCCGCCGTCAAGGAGTCATGAAGACGGTGCGCAGACGCTGGCGGCGTCCGCAGCGGGGAGGTGGAGGGAGAAAATGCTGCCGCCGCCCGGGCGCGGCGCGTACCGGATCGTGCCGCCCTGCGCCTCGGCCAGCCGCCGCGCGATGGCGAGGCCGAGGCCGGCGCCGGCCGTGTCCGGCGCCACGTCCGGCCCGCGGAAGAAGGGCTCGAAGATCCGGTCCACGGCACTCGCAGGGATGCCAGCCCCCCGGTCCAGCACCGAAAAGACCACGTCGTCGCCCTCGCGGCGCGCGACGACCTCGACCGGCGAGCCGGCGGGGGAGTACTTGAGCGCGTTCTCGATCAGGTTGACCAGCGCCCGCAGCGAGTGCACGAAGTCGAAGCGGCCGATGAGCGGCTCCGCGGCGTCGAGCTCGACCCGCACGTCGCCGACGCGCGGCGTGCCGGCGAGGCGGTCCAGCGCCGCGCCGAGCAGGTCGTCCGCGGCGTGCAGCTCCGGGTTGAGCGGGAGCGCGCCCGCCTGCAGGCGCGAGAGGTCGAGCAGGTCCGCGACCAGGCGATTCAGGCGGTCCGCCTCGACCTCGATGATCGCCGCGCGCTCGTCGCCGCCCTCGCGGATCTCGTGCGCCAGCGCCTTGATCGTCGTGAGCGGGGTCCGCAGATCGTGCGAGACGGCGGCGAGCAGCGCGTCCTTCAGGCGTTCCGCGTGCCGCAATGCCTCGGCGTGCTCCGCCTCGGCCGCGAGCCGCACACGCTCCACGGCAAGCGCCGCGTAGTAGCCCAACGCATCCACGAAGCGCTGCTGCGCCGCGTCCAGCAGGATCGGGCGATCATCCGCGAGCGCGAGGACGCCGACCACGCTGCCCCGGACGCCCAGTGGCAGGAGCATCGATCTCGCGTCCGGCTGCGCCAGCGCCACCGCGCCCGCCGCCTCCTCGCCCACACCCACGACGTGGAGGGCGCCGTCCAGCCGGCGGACCGCAGCCGCACGGTGCTCCACCACGTACGCGAGGATCGCGTCCGTCCACGCCTCGGATGCCGGATCGAAGTCCGGCCGAGCGGCCGCGCCCACGAGCCGGAACGCGCCCGTTCCGGGGTCGCGCTGGTGGATGCCGCACCAGCCGAGGCCGAGCGTGGACCGGATCACGCGCGCCGCGGCTTCCACCGCATCCTCCGCCCGGCCCGCATTGAGCGTCTCCGCGCCCAGCCGCGAGAGGTGCTCGATCTCCTGCGCGCGCCGCTGCGCAGCCGCGGCCTCGCGCCGGGCACGGTCCAGGAGCTGCGCCGCGACGACGCTCGTGCTCAGGAACGCGGCGAGCACCAGCCAGTCCGCGGGCGCCTGGAGCGCGAGGCCGTGGTACGGCGGAAGGAGGAAGATCTCGAAGCAGAAGAAGCAGAGGATCGCGAGCGCGACGCCGACGCGGCGGCCCCGCCGCGCGCTGGCCGCCAGCACGACCAGCAGGTAGACCAGCGCAATGTGTGCCTTGTCCAGCGCTCCGCGCAGCGCAACGAGCCCGGCCGTGACCGCGGCGACGGCGGCGACCCACAGCAGTCCGGCGGGAGCCGCACGCGCCAGCGCTCCGCGCCGGCGCGCGCCATCAGCCGATGGCGCGGAATCGGTAGCCAACTCCCGGCTCCGTGATGATGAGCTGCGGCCTGACCGGGTCGCGCTCGATCTTGCGGCGCAGGTTCGCCACGTGCACGCGCAGGTACGCCTGCGCGTCCCCGGCAGGGTCACGCCACACCTCGCGGAAGATCTGCCGGTGCGTGAGCGTGCGGCCCGCATGCCGCACGAACGTGCGGAGCAGGTCCCACTCCGTCGGCGTGAGGTGGATGTCCGTGCCGTCCCGCTGGAGCGTCCGGCCCGCAAGGTCGATCCGCAGCCCGTCGACCTCGACGACGGCGTCCGCCTGCCCGCCGGCGAGCCGCGCCCGCCGGAGCTGGGCACGGGCGCGCGCCCGCAGCTCCGGGGGACTGAACGGCTTGGTCACGTAGTCATCCGCGCCGGCATCCAGCAGGGCCACCTTCTCGCGCTCGGCGTGGCGCGCAGAGAGCACGATGATCGGGGCGGCGGACCACTTGCGGATCTCGGTGCAAACCCGGATGCCCTCCATGTCCGGCAGCCCGAGGTCGAGCACGATGAGCGCCGGCAATTCCGCTGCGGCACGGTCGATCCCTTCCCGGCCCGTCTCCGCCTCGATGACGCGCGCCCCCTCCGCCTCGAGCGCGTTGCGCACGACGCGGCGGATCTGGGGCTCGTCATCGATCACCAGTGCCGTCACACCTTCCATGAGCGGGCGCCTCCGGGTGATCACCCTGCGACACCACAGAGTACCCGCGACGCGGCCGCGCGTGTCGCGTGCCGCGCTCCGCAGGCATCCCCCTCGACGCCGGCCCACCCGGCGGCGCTGGGCCCGGGCCAGGTGCACGGGAACGCTCACGTCACCCGCCGCGGATCCGCCGTCACACTTGCCCGTGCTGGCGCCGGGGAACAGGACCGGCCGCGCCGCCGCCGGGGCAGGCGCTTCGCCCTCCGTCCACACGCCCGTGCCCGGGCGGGAACCCGGGCCCCGGGGCGTGCGCCGACCCAACGCCGACCGGTGGCCGGCCGCAGGCGGGCTGCCGTCTCAACGGCCGCCCGCCGCCAGGTACGCCCACAACGCCCGCGCCTCCTCCACCGTGATGTCCAGGTTGGGCATCTCGAGGAAGTGCTCGATCAGGAGCTGCTGTGCGGTGTGGTCTGCCTGGACCATGTACTCGGGTTGGGTGAGCATCATGACGATCCAGGCGTAGCTGCGGCGCTCGGTGACGCCGGCGAGGTCAGGGCCGTCGCGGTCGCCGTTGCCGACGGTGTGACACCGGGTGCAGCCCTTCGCGCGGAAGACCCGCGCGCCCTCCGCCGCAAGGCGCCGCGCGTCCGGCCCGTCCGGCCGCGGCGGTAGCAGCGAGTCCATCGCCAGCGGGTCCGGAGGCTGCACGGCCGTCGCGGGACCGGTCTCGCCCGCGGTCGCCGTGTCCGACGGCGCAACGGTCGTCGCGGGCTCGCCCGTCGCCGGCGCGCTCGCCGACCGCGCCACCGCCTCCGCGTCGGCGCCCGCGACTGCGGTGTCGTTCTCGCCGCGTGCCGCGACTCCTGCCGAACCCTCGCCGCGCTCCCCCGCGCACGCCGCGAGCGCCGTGAGCGCGAGGATGCCGAACCCACGGCGTCGCAACGAACCTGGCACGCGACCTCCTCTCGCCCGCCGGCGCGGGCTATCAGCTCCTCCGATCGCCCAGCGACGCGACCCGGACGAAGCGAGCCCAATCCCGCTCCAGCGCCACGGTGCGCCCGCCTGCCGTCTCGAGCACGAGCAAGGGGCCCGCATCGGCTAGGCATTCCACGACATCGCCTTCGTGCAGGTCCAGCCGGTCACAGAGCCGACGCAGCTCGTCGAACAGGATGCGCTGCACCCGGAACACCTCGCCGCGGTGTACGCCGGCCATGCTGGTGAGGCGGCCCGCGTCGGCCGCGCCATCGCCTCCTGATCGCTTCCCGCTGCTCATACCGCACCTCCCACGGCCTCCGGGCAGCGGTAGCGGAGGCGCGCCGCAACGCCGTGCGCCTCGCCGTCGAGCGCCTCCGCTGCCGCGCCCATGACCTCCTCGATCCTCGCGCCCTGCTCGAGGGCCGCGCCGACGTACTCCTCGGCGATGTCGGGCTCGCGCTCGCGCAGCGCGCGCGAGACGAACAGCGTCTCCACCCTGCCCTCGCGGAGCGCGTGCCGGACGCCGTCCCGTCCCAGCGCGCCGAGCCCGCCAGCGCGCGCATCATCCAGGACTGCCGCGACGAGGGCCTCCTGCCGCTCCCGCGAGTGCACCGACGCCGCGGCTTCCAGCGCCTCCTTCAGCACCGTGACGGGCATCGTGACGTACAACGACGGCAGCTCGATGACGCGCCCGGCCATCGTCTTGGGAAGCTGTCGGGCGGCCATGGCGATCATCTCCGCCGTGCCGCCGAGCACCAGGAAGCCGTCCTCGCCGGCCAGCGCCACGGCCTTCTCGACGCTCGCCCGCGACAGCCGCTCCGCAGCCAGCTCCGCCATGGTGCTCCGCACGTCGGCCCGCGTCGCGCCGCGCCTGCCCGTGGACGTCATGGCCCGCTTCGCCGCGTAGACATCCGAGATGTCCGGCGGCGGCACGTCCGGCAGCATGTCCACCGGCTCGCTCAGCACGCCGTCCACGTAGCGGAACAGACGCGCGCGTCGCCGGTCCAGCAGCAGCGCCGCGACCGGGCGCGTCTGCTTCAACCCACGCACCAGCGGCGCCACGCGCATCCCCCTGCCCCACACCACCACATCCGGCAGCGGAACGGGCAGCGCCTCCGCATACCACAGCCGGTCCGGCGAGGCGAACGCCACCCAGCCCCGGCCGGGGAGGAAGGCGTCGTACGCAGCGAGGCACTCCTCCACGCGGGCCAGCGCCGCATCGAACGCGGCCTGCGCCCCCGGCTGACCGGCCAGCCCTCTCCTCGCCCGCGCGGCCAGCCCGTGCAGGCGACGGCGCCACGTGTGCCGCTCCGCCAGGTCGCGCTGGTCCGCGTCGAGGTACACGCTCAGGACATCCGCGTCCCTGAGACGCCGGTACAGGTCCGTCAATTCGCGGTTCGTGAGCATGGCAGCACCGGGACGTGCACGTGCACGAGTACGAGTACGAGTACGTTTACGAGTACGTTTACTGATGACGTCCACGGTGTGACGGGGCGGCGTCAGGCCTCGACCGCCGTCGCGGCCGCCGCGCCGTTCTCCTCACCCGCCACCACGCGCAACACGTCGGATGCGGTCACGATCCCGATCAGCTTGCCAGCCTCCATCACCAGCGCCCGATGGATCCCGGCGCGCAGGAGAAAGCGCGCGAGCTCGGCGACCGTCGCGTTCGGGCGCACCGAGAAGATCGCCCGCGTCATGATCTCGCCGACCGTCGCTTCCTCGAACGCCGTCTTCGTGATCCCTTCCAGGCCGCCGTAAAGCTCCGGCGCTTCGTTGGCCAGGTAGTGGTACCAGGCCGCCTCCTGGCTGTCCTCCTCGACCTCCTCCGGCGGGTACTCCACTTCACGCGCCGCGATGTCCGACTCGTCCACACCCTCGGCTGCCAGGCGCACGAGATCCGTCGCGGACACGACGCCCAGGACCTTGCCCGATGCGTCGCACACCGGCGTGCCGCTGATCCCGTGCTCCTCCCACAGCCGCGCCAGCTCCCGCACCGTCATGTCCGGCGACGCGGTCGCCACGTTCGTTTGCATGATGTCTCGAACCCTGAGCATGGCCGTCCTCCCTCCGGTCGAGGCCAATCCTCTCGCAGGATCGTGCCTCCAATCTCGGGTCCGACGCGCGCGCAGTCTGTCGGGAGGCCGTGGAAACCGTGTAGTGGAACACCCGCGGCTGCGACGCTGCGGTGTGCGGCGTTCGCCGACACCGGCGGGTCTGCGCGGAGTCGTGCCCCGCCGCGAGGCGCGCGGGTCGCCCGGGCGTTGCGGGCTCACGGCCGCCGGCCCACGGCTCCCGTGGCGGCCACCCGCGAAGCGACGCCGCCTCGCCGTGGCCTGCGCCTGCCAGCGGTGCCGGAGCTCCGGCCCTATGCGGGCGGGCACCCGCGGCGCCCCCGCCTCGTCGCGGCCGGCCGCGCCGCCCGCCCGCGGCTCGTGGTGGGAGCGCCCGCGCAGCGAGGCGCCGTATCCCTGCCGCGCCTCGCGGCCGGGTGCTCGTGGCGTCGCGGCCCGGCTCGCCGTTGCCCCGCTCTGTCCCTGCCTGCCAGCTTATGACAGACCTTGCCAAACCATGCCACCAGCGCTACCGTTTCGCGTCGTCGGCGGCCGGCGAGCCCGCCCGGCGCCGGCACGATCGCCTGACCCGGCAAACCCGCCGGGCGACGGCGCCACGGTCGGGCGGCGGCGACGGCCGCCACGGGGAGCGAGAGTGCTCAGCGTTCGCGAGGGCTCGGGGATCCTGAAGGCTTCAGCCGCGGCTGCCGGCTCGGCTGCCGCGCCGCAGGGGGCGGCCTGACGGGAGGCGGGGCGGCGCGATGACCTGGCTCTGGGCGGCGCTCGGCGTGCTGGTCGCGGGCGGGGTCGCGGCCGCGGCGTTCGGCCGCACGGCCCGGCGCGCGGCGGTGCTGGGCGCGGGCGCGTGCGTGCTCGCGTCGGTCCTCGGGCTGTTCGCGCTTCCCGGCCCATTGCTCCGGGCGACGACGTCGATCCACTCCTCGTCGTGGTCTGTCCCGTTCGGGTCCATCCTCCTGGTCCTGGACCCCCTCGCCGCAGTCTTCCTGCTCCTGACGTTCCTGCTTTCGCCGGTCGCGGCGTGGTACGGCGCATCGTATCTGCGGAGCGACGAGCGCCGGTGGCCCGGGCTGCCCTGGCTGTTCTACGACCTCCTCATCGCCGCGATCGTGCTGGTGCTGCTCGCCCGCAACGCGGTGCTGTTCCTCGTTGCGTGGGAGGTCATGACGCTCGCGTCGTTCTTCCTGGTCACGTTCGAGGACGAGCGGGCGGAGGTGCGTCGCGCGGGGTGGCTGTACCTCATCGCCACGCACGTCGGCACGGCGTTCCTGATGGTCTTCTTCGCGTGGCTGGCCGTGCTCGCCGGCACGTTCGACTTCGCCCCGCCGCCGGCGCCGGACGCCATCGCGGCTGCGCGGGGCTGGCTGTTCGCGCTCGCGCTCGTGGGCTTCGGCACGAAGGCGGGCCTCGTGCCGGTGCACGTGTGGCTGCCCGAAGCACATCCCGCGGCGCCCAGCCATGTGTCGGCCGTGATGTCCGGCGCCATGATCGCGACGGGGATCTACGGCATCCTCCGCGCGATCGAGCTGCTCGGCCCGCTGCCCGGCGCGTGGGGCCTCGGCCTGATCGTCATCGGCGCGCTGACGGGCATCGTGGGGGCGCTGTATGCGCTCGCGCAGGACGACCTCAAGCGGCTGCTCGCCTACTCCAGCGTCGAGAACATGGGGATCGCGCT
The DNA here is from genome assembly GCA_036563975.1 of Longimicrobiales bacterium. GTDB lineage: Bacteria > Gemmatimonadota > Gemmatimonadetes > Longimicrobiales > RSA9 > RSA9. The sequence continues at coordinate 11,654 of DATCLK010000012.1, forward strand.
GCTCGCCATCGGCGCGGGTACGCTCGGCGTGGCCGAGGGCTCGGCCGCGGTGGCCGCGCTGGGCTTCGGCGCCGCGCTGCTGCACGTGCTGAACCACGCGCTGTTCAAGGGGCTGTTGTTCCTGGGCGCGGGCGCGGTGCGGCATGCGGCCGGCGTGCTGGCGCTGGACCGCCTGGGCGGGCTCGCCCATCGCATGCCGGGGACGGCCGCGGCGTTCGTGCTCGGCTCCGCCGCGATCGTCGCGCTGCCGCCGCTCAACGGCTTCGCGAGCGAGTTCCTCGCCTACCTCGCCGGGCTGCGTGCGGTCACGGACCTCCCGCGCGACACGCGCTGGGGCGGGCTGCTCCTGGTGGCCTCCCTCGCGACCACGGGCGCCCTCGCCATCGTGGCGTTCGTCAAAGCCGCCGGCGCGGCGTTCCTCGGCCGGCCGCGCAGCGAACAGGCCGCGGCGGCGCACGAGGTGGAGGCCGGCATGCGCCGCCCGCTGTACGCGCTGGCTGCGGGCTGCGTGCTGCTCGGGGTGGTGCCGTGGCTGGGCGCGCGCGCCGTCTCCGCCGCGACGGCTTCGCTGGCCGGCCAGCCGGCCGCGCCGCTGCTCGCGGCCGCGCGCACGCTCGGCGTCGTCGCGCCCGCGCTGGCGGCTCTGATCGTGGCCGGCGGGCTCGCGCGCGTCTGGGTGATGCGAGGCCGGCGGCAGACGAGGGCGGACACGTGGGCCTGCGGCTACGCCGCGCCGCTGCCGCGCGCGCAGTACACGGCGTCGTCGCTCGTCGCCCCACTCACGGCGCTCGTGCCGGCCGCGCTGCAAAGCGAACTGCGCCACGTGGCCGCGCCGGAGGGCTACTTCCCCGCCGGTGGCCGGGTGCGCGCCGAAGCGGGCGACGTCTTCGCGGAGCGCGTCTATCGCACGACGTTCCTCCGGGTGCGGCAGGTCGCGGACCGGCTGCGGCTCGTGCAGCACGGACGCGTGCAGTGGTACCTGCTCTACATCTTCGCCGCGCTGATCGTGCTGCTGCTGGTCGAGTTCGGGAGGGGCCGGTGAGCGCCGCTTCGCTGCTCCCGCCGCTGTTCGGCCTGGCCGCGGCGCCGCTGTTCGTGGGGCTGATCGCCAAGCTCAAGGCTCGCGCGGTCGGGCGGCAGGGCCCGCCCCTGGTGCAGCCCTACCGCGATCTCCTCCGCTCGCTGCGCAAGGGCGCCGTTTACAGCCGGGACACCACCTGGGTGTTTCGCGCGGGCCCGCTGCTCTCCGTGCTCTCGGCCGCCGCCGCGCTGTTCCTGATCCCGGCCGCCGGGCTCGCGGCGCCGGTCGCGTTCGCCGGGGATTTCCTGTTGCTCGCCTACCTGCTCGCGCTCGGCCGCGTCTTCACCGTGCTCGCCGCGCTGGACACCGGCTCGAGCTTCGAGGGGATGGGCGCGAGCCGCGAACTGCTCGTCTCGACGCTCGCCGAGCCCGCGCTGTTCCTCGTTCTGCTCACCCTCGTGACCAGGACGGGCGAGCTCTCGCTCTCGGACATCCTGGCGCCCGGCGGCGCCGCGGGCGGCGTGCACGCGGCCGCGCCTCTCGCGCTCGCCATCGGCGCGCTCGTGCTGCTCCTGCTCGCGGAGAACTCGCGCGTGCCCGTGGACGACCCGGCCACGCACCTCGAGCTGACCATGATCCACGAGGTCATGGTCCTGGATCACGGCGGGCCGGACCTCGCGCTGATCGACTACGGGGCAGCGCTCAAGTTGTGGGCGTTCGCGGCGCTGACCGTGGGGATCGCGCTCGCGCCGGGAGAGTGGTCTCCCGCCGCCGGAGTTGCGCTCTTCCTCGCCGGAATGGTCGCCGTTGCGGCGCTGGTTGCCGTGATCGAGTCGAGCATGGCGCGCCTGCGGCTGACGCGCGTACCGCAGTTCCTGGTGGTCGCGGCCGTGCTCGCCGGATTCTCGCTCCTCCTCTCCATCTTCTGAGGCACCCGTGGCTTCGCTGCTCGAGATCGTGCTGGTCGGTGTGGTGCTGGTGAACCTCGCGATGCTGAGCGCGAGCCGCCTGAAGAGCTGCATTCGCTTCGTCGGCCTGCAGGGCGTGCTCATCGGCATCGCTCCGGCACTCGGGCCGGCCTGGCACTACAGCTTTCGCACGGCGGCGATCGTCGCCGTCGCCATCGTGATCAAGGGTCTGGTCATGCCGTGGCTGCTGCTCCGCGCGATCCGCGAGGCGCACGTGAAGCGGGAGATCGAGCCTTTCCTCGGCTACACGGCGTCGGTGCTGCTGGGCGCCGTGCTCACCGCGGCGGCCTTCGGGTTCGCGGAGCGGCTGCCCGTGGCCACGCCCGCCGGCCCGCCGTTCTTGCCGGTCGGCCTGGCGACGCTGCTCGCCGGCACGGTGCTCATGGTCACGCGGAAGAAGGCCGTCACGCAGGTGATCGGATACCTCGTGATGGAGAACGGCATCTTCCTCTTCGGCCAGGGCCTGGGCGCGGAGCTGCCGGCGCCCGTGGAGATCGGGATCCTGCTGGACCTGCTCGTCGCCGTGTTCGTCATGGGCATCGCGATGTTCCACATCAATCGCGAGTTCGACAGCATGAGCGTGCACCAGCTCACGGAGCTGAGGGACTGACGTGCTGCTCGCGTTGATCCTCGTCCCCGCCGTCGCCGGCGCCTTCGCGCTTCTCGCGCCCTCTGCGCGGCTGCGCTGGCTCCTGCTGGCCGGCACCGCGGCCGTTCAGGCCGCGCTCGTCGCGGCGGCCGTGGCCCGCACGCCTGCGCCGCTGTTCGGCGGCTGGCTTGCGCTGGACCCGCTCGGCCTCGTGTTCCTCGGCATCCTGGCCGTGCTGTTCCTGCTGGTGGTGCTCTACCTCGGCATCCCGCGGGATCCGGGCGCCAGCCGGCCTGAGCGCACCTTCTCCGCGTGCCTGCTCTGGTTCCTCGCCTCGATGACGCTGGTCACGATCAGCCAGCACCTCGCGCTGCTCTGGGCCGCGATCGAGGCGACGACGCTCGCGAGCGCGCCGCTCATCTACCACCACCAGAGCCGCCGCTCGCTCGAGGCCGCATGGAAGTACCTGCTCATCTGCTCGGTGGGCATCGCGCTCGCGCTCATGGGCACGTTCCTGCTCGCGCTCTCCGCGTCCGGCGGCGCCGTGGAGCAGGAGGACCCGCTCCTGTTCGTGCGTTTGCTCGCCGCGGCCGGCAGCCTGGATCCGGACGTGCTGCGCGCCGCGTTCGTCTTCCTGCTCGTCGGCTACGGCACCAAGATGGGGCTCGCGCCGCTCCACACCTGGCTGCCCGACGCGCACAGCGAGGCGCCGTCGCCCGTCTCCGCACTGCTCTCCGGCGCGCTGCTCAACTGCGCGTTCCTCGGCGTGCTGCGCGGCTGGCAGGTCATCGCGGCGGCGGGGCTCTCCTCCTTCGGCGCCCGCTGGCTGATCGTGTTCGGCCTCGTCTCGATCGGCCTCGCCGGCGCCCTCATCCTCGGCCAGCGGGACTACAAGCGGATGCTCGCGTACTCGAGCGTCGAGCACATGGGCATCCTCGCCGTCGGCGTGGGGCTGGGCGGCATCGGCCAGTTCGGCGCCATGCTGCACGCGGTCAACCACTCGCTTGCCAAAGGGCTGCTCTTCCTCACCGCGGGCAACCTGCTGGTCGCGTACGGCACCAAGAGCAGCCGTGACGTGCGTGGCGTGCTGCGCGCGCTGCCCGCGAGCGGCACGCTGTGGGTGGTCGGGTTCCTCGCCATTGCGGGCATGCCGCCCTTCGGCCTGTTCCTGAGCGAGGTGACGATCCTGAAGTCCGCACTGGACGCGGGCCGGTTCGGCGTGGCCGCGGCGTTCCTCGCACCGCTCGCGCTCGTCTTCGCCGGCATGTCGGCGGTCGTGCTGCGCATGGCGCAGGGCGAGCCCGCGGACGTGCCGCCGCAGCGGGAGCGCCTCGAGGCCGTACTCTCGCCCGCGCTGCTCGCGCTCGCCCTGCTCGTGCTCGGCCTCTACGTGCCCCCCGGCCTCGAGCGCCTGCTCGAGGACGCGGCCGCTCTGCTGGGAGGCGCCCCGTGAGCGTCGTCATGACAGCACATCTGCGCAACGCGCAGTGCATCGGACGCGACGCCATCCCCCGCCTGGAGCCGGACGCGCTCGCGGAGCACGCGCGGGCGCACCTGCCGGGCGAGGCGCGGATCGTCGCGTTCTTCGGCTGGCCGGCAGCGCACGCGACACCCGATGCTCCCGCTGCAGAGCTGTTGCTCGTCACCGCGCGGGACCAGGAGTCCCGCGTCGAGCTCGTGATGACGACAGTCGGCGCCGAGTACCCGGCGCTCGCGCCCGCCGTCGTCTCCGCTGCGCGCTTCGAGCGCGAGATCTGCGAGCAGCTCGGGATCCGGCCCGCAGGCCACCCGTGGCTCAAGCCGCTGCGCAGCCACGCGCCCTACGGCCCCGGGCCGTACCGGCTCCACGACCCGGCGCTCGGCATCGGCGCGGACTACCCCTTCTTCCGCGTCGAAGGCGAGGAGGTGCACGAGGTCGCGGTGGGGCCGGTGCACGCCGGCATCATCGAACCCGGCCACTTCCGCTTCCAGTGCTACGGCGAGCGCGTGCTGCACCTCGAGATCATGCTCGGCTACCAGCATCGCGGCTTCGAGCGCGCGCTGGTCGGCGGGCCGTTTCCGCGCACCGTACACCAGGTCGAGGAGCTGGCCGGCGACACGACGATCGGGCACGCGCTCGCGTACGCGCAGGCGCTCGAGGCGCTCGGCGGCTGTGAGGTCCCTGCCCGCGCACACGCGCTGCGCGCGCTGGCGCTCGAGCTCGAGCGGCTCGCCGCGCACACCGGCGACCTCGGCGCGCTCGCCGGCGACGTGGCGTTCATGCCGACGGCCGCGTATTGCGGCCGGTTGCGTGGCGAGTTCCTGAACATGACCGCGCTACTCTGCGGCAACCGCTTCGGGCGCGGCTTCGTCCGACCGGGCGGCGTCGCGTACGACGTGGACGCACGCATGGCAGAGGAGCTGCGGCGGCGACTCGATGCCGCCCTGCGCGACCTCGAGGGCCCGCTGGACCTGTTCTTCGAGAGCTCGTCCGTCACCGAGCGGCTGGAGGGCACCGGCCCCGTCTCGCTCCAGGACTGCGAGGCGCTCGGGTTGGTCGGACCCGTGGCTCGCGCGTGCGGCGCGGCGCGCGACGTGCGCCACGACCATCCGACGGGCATGTACCGCACACTGGGCTGCCCCATCGCCACGGCCGAGAGCGGCGACGTGTACGCCCGTGCCATGGTCCGCCGCATCGAGATCGAGCGCTCCGCCGCGCTCGTCCGCGAGCTGCTCGCCGCGTTGCCGGAAGGGAGCATCCGCGCGGAGTGCCCGCCGCCGGCGCCGGGTGCCGTCGCGGTCTCGATGGTCGAGGGCTGGCGTGGCGAGATCGCGCACGTCGCGTTGACGGACGCCCACGGGCGCTTCGAGCGCTACAAGGTCGTGGACCCGTCGTTCCACAACTGGCCGGGCCTCGAGCTGGCGTTGCGTGGCCAGCAGATCTCGGACTTCCCGCTCTGCAACAAGAGCTTCAACCTGTCGTACGCGGGGCACGACCTGTAGGGGAGGCGACGAGATGCTCGACATCCTGCGCACCCGCATCCGCCAGGGCTTCCGCACGGCGCCGTTCCCGCCGGCCGATCCGCCGCTGCCCGAGCGCTACCGGGGCCGGCCGATCATCGCGCGCGAGGCGTGCCCCGCCGGCTGCGACGCCTGCATCGAGCGCTGCCCCATGGAAGCGATCTCGATCCGCGAAGGGGAGCTCGCGCTGGACCTCGGACGCTGCGTGTTCTGCGGCGAGTGCGAGGCGGCGTGCCCGACGGGAGCGATCCGGTTCAGCCGGGACTACCGCATGGCGGCGCGGCGGCGCGAGGACCTCGTGGTGACGGCCGAGGAGTACGCGCTCGCCAGGCCGCTCGAGGAATCGATGCGGCGGCTGTTCGGCCGCTCACTCAAGCTGCGTCAGGTCTCGGCGGGCGGCTCCGGCGCGGAGGAGGCGGACGTCAACGTCCTCAACACCGTCGTCTTCGACCTCGCCCGCTTCGGCATCCAGTTCGTGGCATCGCCGCGGCACGCGGACGGGCTGCTCGTGACCGGCCCCATCCCCGTCAACATGCGGCGCGCCGTCGAGCTGACCTACGAGGCCGTGCCAGCGCCGAAGATCGTGATCGCCGTCGGCGCGTCCGCGATCAGCGGCGGGCCGTGGCGCGGGAACCCGGAGGTGTGCGACGGGGTCGAGTCCATCCTGCCGGTGGACCTCTTGATCCCCGGCTTCCCACCGCATCCGCTCACGATCCTGGATGGACTGCTGCGGCTGCTGGGTCGGATCGAGGAGGATGGCCGCCGGCGGCCGTAGGAGTTCGCGCGCGCTCCCCGCGCTCTCCGGGCGGACGCGGGGCGAGGCGAGCCGTGGCCGGGGAAAGCCGCTCTCCCGGCCTTCGCTGGAGGCAACGATGCCCGAGGTCCTGACCACGAAGCAGCTCGCCAGGTACCTGCAGATCTCCGAGCGCTCGGTCTACCGCCTGCTCGAGCGCGGCCAGATCCCGGCCGTGAAGATCGGCGGGCAATGGCGCTTCCGGAAGAGCGTGGTCGACGAGTGGCTCGACCTCCAGTTCGGCTCGATCGAGCCGACGGACATCGAGCCGGAGCAGCCGGAGGGCGAGCGCGCTCCGGGCGGGCCCGTCATCGCGGACCTGCTCTCGCCGGAGAACATCGTGCTGGACCTGCCCGCTCGCGTCCGCGCCGGCGTGCTAGACGCGCTGGTCGACCGGATCGTGCTGCCTGAGCCCGTGGACCGCAACCTGCTCCTCGCCCGGCTGCTCGAACGCGAGGCGTTGTGCAGCACGGCCATTGCGGATGGCATCGCGATCCCGCACACGCCGCGCACGCGCGCGCGGCTCCTGCAGCAGCACGATCTCGTGGCGATTGGCCGCACGCTCGAGCCCGTGGATTTCGGCGCGCTGGACGGCAAGCCCACCTCGGTCTTCATCCTCGTGCTGGCGCGCGACCAGCGCACGCACCTCACGCTGCTCGCGAAGCTGATGCGGCTGGCGCGGGAGCCCGCCGTGCGAGACGCGCTGCTGAGCGGCACCGCGGAAGAGATCCTGGCGGCGATCCGGGAGGGAGAAGAGGCGCTGTTCGGGGGAGTGGCCGCGAGGTGAGGATCGTCCAGGCGACCCGGGCTCCATTCCCGGCGTGGCGAGCGGTCGGCGCGTCTCTACGGCCCGCGGGTTCAGGCCGCGCCCGGAATCCGCTATCTTGCTGACATGACATCGAACCAGGAGGAATCGGGAGGGCGGGGCGCCTGGCGAGGCGGGCTCCGGGTGGCCCCTTCAATGGATCCAGCGCTCGCCTCTGTCCGAGCGCCGCGCGAGGAGCCGGCGCTGGGACCACGTACGGTGCGGCTCGCCGCGATCGCGGTCCTGATCGGCATCGCCGGCGGCTTCGTGGCGGAGGCGCTGCTGCGCTTCATCGGACTCATCACCAACCTGGTCTTCTTCCATCGGCTCTCGACGGCGCTGATGCCTCCCGCACTGGCGGATCCGGGGCCGGAGGTGGTGGTGGTGCCGGTCGCGGGCGCGCTGATCATCGGGCTCATGGCGCGCTTCGGCTCCCCGGCGATCCGGGGGCATGGCATCCCGGAGGTGATGGAGAAGGTCCTGCACGGCGAGAGCCGAATCCCCATCCGGCTGATGTTCCTGAAGCCGCTCTCCGCCGCGATCGCGATCGGCACCGGCGGGCCGTTCGGGGCGGAGGGGCCGATCATCGCGACCGGCGGCGCGCTCGGCTCGAGCGTCGGCCAGCTCCTGCGCATCACTGCGGACGAGCGGAAGACGCTGCTGGCCGCGGGCGCCGCCGCCGGCATGGCCGCGACCTTCGGCAGCCCGGTCTCCGCGGTGCTGCTGGCCATCGAGCTGTTGCTCTTCGAGTACCGTCCCCGCTCGATCATCCCGGTCGCGCTCGCGGCTGCGGCGGCCACCGGCGTGCGCATCGTGCTGGTCGGGTCGCAGCCGGTGTTCGACGCGGCGCCGATCGCGCAGCCGAGCGGGAGCGCGCTGGCCGCGTACGTCGTGCTCGGGGCCATCATGGGACTCGCGGCCGCCGGCGCCACGCGGGCGGTGTATGCCGTGGAGGACGCCTTCGAGCGGCTGCGGATCCACTGGATGTGGTGGCCGGCGCTGGGCGCGGTGGCCGTGGGTGTCATCGGCTGGATCGAGCCGCGCACGCTCAGCGTCGGCTACGAGTGGATCGAAGGGATCCTCTCGGGCGAGCTGGGCGGGCCGGCGCTGCTGCTGTTCGTCCTGCTGAAGTTCGTCTCGTGGGCGGTGTACCTGGGCAGCGGCACGTCGGGCGGAACGCTGGCGCCGCTCTTCATCATCGGCGGCGGCCTGGGCGCAACGATCGGCGCGGCCGCCGACGCGCTGTGGCCCGGACTCGGCATCGAGCCCGCCGTCGCGGGCCTGGTCGGGATGGCGGCGATCTTCGCGGGCGCGTCGCACGCGCTGCTCGCGTCCGTGGTCTTCGCCTTCGAGACCACGCGGCAGCCGCTGGGCCTGCTACCGCTGCTCGGCGGCTGCAGCGCCGCCTACCTCGTGATGCTGCTCCTCATGCGCCACTCGATCATGACCGAGAAGCTGGCGCGCCGCGGGACGAGCGTGCGCACCGAGTACACGCTGGACTTCCTGTCGCAGGTGCCGGTCCACGAAGCGATGTCTCGCGACCTGGTCACCCTGCGCGCCGACCAGCCGCTCGGCGCCGTCCGTGCGTGGCTCTCCTCCGCCGCCGGCGGCGCGACGCACCAGGGCTTCCCCGTGCTGGACGAGAACGGGCTGCTGGCCGGAGTCGTCACGCGCCGCGACCTGCTGGGATCCGAGGCGGACTCGGTCCTGGTGCGGGACGTGATCAAGCGGTCGCCCGCCGTGATCTTCACGGACAACACCCTGCGCGAGGCGGCCGACCACATGGTGCGAGAGCGCGTGGGACGGCTGGCCGTGGTCACGCGGCAACACCCGCTCCAGATCGTGGGGATCATCACGCGGAGCGACCTGCTCAGCGCGCACGAGCGGCGGCTGCGCATGGGCGACCAGGCCGAGCGCCTGCTGGCACCCGCGGTGCGGCAGCGCATGCGTGCCGGCTGAGCAGACACGGGGGGCGCCCCGCGGCGCGGTGCCCGATGGAGCGAGAGGCGGGCGGCCCGAGCAGCGGGCCGCCCGCCTCCGTGCTGCGGGACGGGATCAGAACGAGACCACGCCCTCGAACACGAACCCGCTGAACTTTCCGCCGTGGCGGATGTCGGTGTTCGGGAAGTCGAAGTAGCGCTGGCGCGCGTACTCGCCCTTGAGCAGGATCGTGGGGGTCACGAACCAGCCGGCGCCGAGCTGCCAGCGGTCCACGGCCACGTCGTAGGTCTGGCCCCCGATCGGCAGCTCACCCTCGACGTCGTTGTACCGCGCGCCCACGTACAGCTTCTCCCCTTCCAGGAACCGGTACACCACGTCCGCGGCGTACTGGTTGAAGCGCCGGGTCTCGGGCTCCGTCGCGGCGCGGCCCTCCGCGCGCTCGATCACGCCGAAGACCTCGAGGCCGCCATACTTCACGAAGGGGTTGATCTGCACGGCCCGGATCTCGTTCCGGAAGCTGGGGTTGATCAGCCCGGACCACGCCTGCGCGGTCACGGTCGCCTGCGTGTTCTCCATCACCATGTAGTAGCGCGAGCCGGCGCGATCGCCCCAGAACAGCGTGGCGCTGGGCGACTCGTCGATGGTGTACAGCGAGCCGGTCAGCCGCACGCGCAGCGCGTCGTTGAGCTGCCGGTCGAAGCCGAGCTTCGCAAGGAAGCCGGGTGAGCGGGCGTCGGGATTCGTCACGTCGCCCTTGTTGACGCCCGTCGTGACGCCGCCCATGGCCAGGAAGCCCTTGTGCCGCAGGTAGACCTCGACGCCGGGCTCGAACGTGAACGCGTCCAGGATCAGGTTGCCGACGAACGGGTTGTACAGCGCGTTCCCGTTGTCGCTGCGCCGGAAGTGCGCATCACCGTAGTTTAGGTCGAACATGCCGACCTTCAGCGTGAGCACCTCGAACAGCTTGTTGAGCGCCCAGTGGTCGATCGGCGAGGCGTCGACCTGCAGGTACCCGCCCTTGACCCACGCCTCCTGGTGGTGCCGCGAGGACAGGTAGGTCTCCAGCGCTACGCGGATCCCCGGCGCGAGCTGCGCGTTCATCACGAGGTTCGCCGTGGGCAGGTTCACGCCCCAGCCGATGTCCGCCAGCTCGTTCACGTTCACGCCGTCCACCACGTTGGGAACCGCACGGTTGCTGTGCGTCATCGACTGGAACTGCGTGGTGAACGCGCCGCCGAAGTCGATCCGGAAGCCCTGGAACGGCGTGGCGTCGTCCTTGGGCGGCTCGAACACGTTGATCCCGCGCTGGTCCGCCGGGCGAATGTGCTGGATCGCGATGGTCGGCACCAGCGCGGAGCTCGCCGCCTTTTTCGCGACCGTGTCGGGCGGCGCGCCGCTGCCCTGCACCGCTCCGGCCGGAGCCGCCAGGAGCACCAGCAGGGTCCCCGTGAGACTCGTCATCCTGGCCTTCATCGTGGATCTCCTCTCCGATCGAGGTCCTGGTATTCGGTTGCCGTCGTCACCTGAACCGCTGCGGCCCGCCGCCGCCCGCAGCCGGTGGCGGCGGGCCCGTCACTACTGCTTCAGCACAATGTCGAAGTTCACGAGCACGCGCGGGTTCACCTTGAGCGCGCCCAGCATCAGCTTGGGCGGCGAGACACCGAAGTCCGTCATGATGATCTCCTTGCTGCCCTGGACCTTCAGCGTGCCCTCCGGCCCGGGCGTCACGACCGCGGCAATGGTGACCGGCTGCGTCGTGCCGGCGATCGTCAAGTCGCCTTCGAGGGTGGCCAGGCCATCACCGTTCTCCTGGACCTCGATCTGATGGGCGGTCAGCCGATACGCGATCCCGGGGTGATCCTCGGCCTTCAGCGCCTTCCGCATGTGGTCGTTCATCGTGTTGTTGCGGCAATCGAGGTCCGCGACGGCGATGTCGAGTCGGACGGCGCGCACCGACTGCTGGAGGTCCGCGACCGCGATGCTCGGCCGGGCAGGGTCCAGCTCGACCACGCC
>DATCLK010000013.1:0-7061 GCA_036563975.1 Longimicrobiales bacterium
CGAACTTCGCGTTGACCTCGTCGAACCGGCGCAGCAGGTCCCGCGCGTAGGCGACGGCCTGCTCGACGTTGCCGCGCACGTCGAGGTTCGGGTCGAGCTGGGGCTCCTGCGGCAGGTAGCCGATGCGCGTCCCCTTCGCCGGCCAGGCCTCGCCCTGGAAGTCCGTGTCCACGCCGGCCATGATGCGGAGCAAGGTGCTCTTGCCCGCGCCGTTCGGGCCGACCACGCCGATCTTCGCGCCCGGATAGAAGGACAGCCAGATGCCTTTCAGGACCTCCCGGCCCGGCGGAACGACCTTGCGGAGGCCCTTCATCACGTAAATGAACTGGGGTGTGCTCATCGCGCCTCGCGTTTGGGGTTGCGGCCAACGGATACCCCGGACCGCGGCGGACGTGCGCGCGGGGGCCGGGCATGGGGCGTGGCCGTGATCGGCCACGCCGGGCGGTCCGGCCGCAGGAGCCGTACGCGGACCCGGACCCGGTCGAGCTGACGCGCGCGGAGCCGCAGGCGAGGCACGGTGTCGCGCCAGCTCGCCCGGCGGCGCGTTGCCTGGCGGCCGGCCCCCCCCGCCTCTCCGCCCGGACGAGCCCTGCGGCGGCCGCGTCAGCCGCTCAGGCCGCGCACCGCATCGACGAGCGCGGCGATCGCGTCGTCGAGCTGCCGGTCGGACAGGTAGGGTGCGGGGCCGAGCCGGAGGATGTCGCCGCGATGATCCGCGTACACGCCGCGCTCGCGGAGGCGGCGTACGAGCTCGCCGGCGTGCGGCGAGCGCAGCGCGAGGAATCCGCCGAGCGACGTGAGCGGGACGCTGCGGTCGCGTGTGATGACGGCCGGATCGAGGTCTGCGGCGTCGAATGCATGCGCGAGCCGCGCGATCTGGTGCTGGCTCACCTCGCGCAGCAGCTCGGGCGTGAGGCCGTGCTCCTCGAAGAAGTCGAAGACCTCGGCCGCGCGGTAGTGGCTGGTCGGGTCGTACGTCGCGCCGGCGAAACGGTCGGGGCCAGGCCCGTAAGGAACCTGCCGCTCCCGCCCGCCGACCGTGAGGAGCGAGAACTCGCTGAACCAACCCGTGATGACCGGCCGCAGCTCGCGGCCCGGCGGGATGCGCAGGAACGCGTTGCCCTCGCCGAGTTGGCAGTACTTGTAGCCCGCGCCGGTGACGAAGGCATCCTCGAGCCCCATGCCGCGAATCGAGAAGGGGACGACGTTCAGGTGGTGGTACGCGTCCACGACCAACGCAGCGCCCTCCCGCCGGCACGCGTCCGCCACGGCCGAGAGCCCCGGCACGATGCGGGCGTCGGCGTAGAGAACGGAGGAGACAAGCGCGGCGGCGGTACGCGCGTCCACGGCGGCGGCGAGCCGCTCCGCGAGGCCATCCACCGGGTCGCGGGGCACGCGCACGACCTCGATCCCCTCTTCGGCCAGCCGATCGAGCTGGCGGCGCAGCGAGTGGAACTCGCCGGTCGTCGTGACGAGCCGCGGCCGCTTGCGCAGCGGCAGCGCGGAGAGCAGGCGGACGACGAGCTCGTGCGTGTTCGCGCCGAGCGCGATGTCGCCCTCGTCGTCCCCGAGCAGGCGGGCGTAACCCCGGCGCACGCGCTCGGCGCGCGCGAACGCGTGCTCCCACTTGTCGTCCACGTAGCGGGCGGCGTCGAGCCACGCCTGCATCTGGCCGTCGAACCCGCGATCCGGCCAGGCCTGGTGCGAGTGGCCGGTGAGCAGCAGCCGGCTCGCGACGTCGAAGCGGCTGTAGTGCGGCGCGAGCGCGTTAGGGGAGCGGTAGAGTTGTTCGGGAGTCAGGCGCATGGGCGATCCCTTTGTTGGGTCCCGGCGCGCCGCGCGTTCCGCGGGTGGGCGACAGGCGACCTCACAGCTCCGTCCGGATGGCCCACAGGTCCGGGAACGCGGGCTTGAACAGCGTGCCGCGCAGGTACTCCGCGCCGGTGCTGCCACCGGTCCCGCGCTTCGAGCCGATAGTCCGCTCGACCATCTTCACGTGGCGGTACCGCCACTCCTGGACGCCCTCGTCCATGTCGACGAGCCGCTCGCACACGCCGGTCACCGTCGGGTCGTTGCGGTAGATGTGGATCAGGATGCGCTGGATCTCGGGCGACGGCTCGACCGGCTGCGTCACGTCGCGCTCGAGCTGCGATCGCGGCACGTCGTAGCCGCGGCGCGCGAGGTAGTGGAGGAACGAGTCCCAGATCGAGGGGCGACGGTATCGCGCCTCCAGCATGCGTCGCGCCGGGCTGTCTTCCGGGTAGTGTCGGGCCGCGCTCTCGCGCTTCTGCCCGAGCGCGAACTCCAGCGCGCGGAACTGGAAGGACTGGAACCCGCTGCCCGACTCAAGACGGTCGCGGAACGAGAGGAACTCGAGCGGCGTCATGGTCTCGAGCACATCGATCTGCGCGACCAGCACCTTGAGGATGGTGAGCACGCGCTTGAGCGTGTGCAGGGCGCGCGGGGTGTCATCGGCCGCGAGCAGGTCCTGGAGGTGATCCAGCTCATGCAGGATCTCCTTGAACCACAGCTCGTAGACCTGGTGGATGACGATGAACAGCATCTCGTCGTGCTCCGGCCCCTCGGAGACCGGGGTCTGGAGCGAGAGAAGCTCGTCGAGCCGCAGGTAGCTGCCGTAGGTGAGAGGCATGGCGTTGAGTGACCTTGGTTCGATCGAGGACAGCGAGGATTCTTCTACCCTGGACGCGGCGAGGCGAGCCGGCGGCGGCTGGCTCTTGCAGGTAGCGGTGGGCGGGGAATCTGGACGCCGCGTCCTGCCCATCGCTGTGCAGGCGCGGCGGTGCTGGGCGCGCCCGGTCTCATGGGCGGTCGAGCGAACGGATCCGCCGCGCGCCGGGGCGATGAGGGGGCGTGCCGGCCCTCGCATGCTACGGCGAACTGCCGGCGACGAGGCTCCTTCGTAACGAAATGCGATGACGCCGGGTCCGCGGCGGCCGAGCGAACGGATTCGCCCCGGGATGTGCAGAGGCGACGTTTGCAGCCGGTGCCGAGGCCCACCCCAAGCCGCCTGGCGGCCCAGCCGGCCGTCGTCTCGTTCAGCCCTCCACCAGCGTCTTGTATTCGGGGTGCTTCTCCACGTACGACCGCACGAAGGGGCAGATCACCACCACACGAAGTCCCTCGGCCTTCGCGTGCTCCAGTCCAGCGCGCGCGAGCCGTTGCCCGACACCTTTTCCGCGGAGGGCCTCCGGCACGTCGGTGTGGAGGAAGGTGATCTGGCCGGGAGCCGACTCGTACTGGAGCACAGCAGTCTCGGTGCGCGTCCCCGTGCGGAACTGCCTCGCGGCCGGGTCGTGGATCACGGTGAATTCATCTCGTGAGTCGCTCATCATCCGTGCCGGCGACGGTCTCGCGCGGAGACCTGCATGTCGTACGGGGTCATACGGGGTGCACATCATCGCAGCCCGGAGCGCGCACCGCGCGGTGCAAGCCTCACACCATCCTCGGCGTGTACCGGTTCAGCGTCGCGTACTGCGGCGGCCAGGGCAGGTCGTAGCCGGGCTCGTAGGCCGCGGGGGGCGGAGCAAGTGGCGAGCCAGTTTAGGCTTCTACACGTGCGCGCGCGCGTGCGCACAGGTCCGCGCGGCCCGCGGCGGGGATCGTGTTTACGTCGGTGAACGACGGGACGTTACTGACCGCCATGGTCGCGATGCCGGCCTCGTGGCGGATGCGGTCGCTGTAGCGAAGGGCCCGGGTCCCCCGCCAGCGCGTCACACGCCCACGGCCCGGCGCCATGGCGTGGCATTGGCGTAGTCGCCCCGCTTGACGGCCATCAGGACGTGCCGCACGTCGGTCCGGCGCCGAACCCCGAGCTTCAGCAGCACCTTCTCGATGTGGCGTCGCACCGTGTGGCGCGTAACGAACAGCATTTCGGCCATCTCCTGCGTGGACCGGCGCTCCGCCACCAGCAGCGCGACCTCGGCCTCGCGGCGGGTGAGCCGGAAGCGCGCCTGCAGCTCCTGCGGCGTCGGGAAGAGGTCCGCGCTGCGCTCGATCGCCACGACGACCAGTTGCGAGCCCGGCCGCGAATCGTCCAGCAGCTCGCAGCGGACGTACACGTTCTCCAAACCGCCCAGGTCCCAGAGCAACGTGCCATGCGCGGCCCCGCGGCTGCCGCCGGCCGTGTTACCGTTCACATGCGAGCGCGCGATTTCCAGGACGCGCCCCCAGACCTGCTCGTTGTCCAGCGATGCCTGGCGCGATACGGCGTTGAAGAGCGTGTTCATCGCGGCCCTCCCGATTGGCAGTTCCGACGACCCCGCCGCGCCCGTCGGTTCACAACCGGCTTGCGGGTGCGTTCGGGAATTCGCATTGTTTTTCGAACCTGAGTGCGGCGGGTTACGGCGGGCTCACGGCAGAATCACTCAGCGCTTATCCCGGCAGGTGACCCGAAATGATTCGGCTCACCACCCTGGGCAGGCTCGACCTTCAGCGGCCCGACGGGAGCAGCATCCAGGCAATCCTCCAGCAACCAAAGCGCCTCGCGCTGCTGGTTTACCTGGCGTTCGCGGGTCCGGGCGGGTTCCGGAGCCGAGATACGGTGCTGGCGATGTTCTGGCCGGAGAGCGATGAGGACCGGGCGCGCGGGGCGCTGAACCAAGCGCTGCACGTGCTGCGGAGGTGGCTCGGTCGGGACGTGATCGTGAACCGGGGCCCGGACGAGATCGGCATCGCGGGCGGGGCCCTGTGGTGCGATGCGGTGGCGTTTCAGGCGGCGCTCGCTGCCGGCGATGATGCGGGGGCGCTCGCGCTGTACGCCGGCGCCTTGCTCGAGGGATTCCACGTGGCCGGGGCGCCGGGATTCGAGCGCTGGCTGGAGGAGGAACGCGGCCGGCTGCGGCGGCTGGCCGCGGCTGCCGGATGGCGGCTGGCGGAGCGGGAGGAGGCGGCGGGCAACGCCCTCGCCGCGGTGGAACGGGCGCGTACTGCCGTGGCGTTGTCCGGGAACGACGAAGTGCTGGTGCGGCGGCTCATCGAGCTCCTGGATCGCGTGGGAGACCGGGCGGGTGCGCTGGAGGTGTTCGAGGCGTTCGCGCAGGAGCTCGCGGAGGAGTACGAGGCCGAGCCGTCGGCGGAGACGCAGCGGTCCATCGCGAGCATCCGCGCCCGGACAAGTCCCCTCATGCCGGCGGCGCCGCTGGCGGAGGGGGCCAGCCGGGTTCAGGCGGCCCCCGTCCGCGAACCGCGGCTGCCGGTCGGCGGGGATCCCGCCGGCGGCGGCGGCCTGGTCCAAGACGGGCTGACGGACCGGGAGCTCGTGTGGCGAGAGCCGCGACCCGTCGTACGGTCCGGGTGGGTCGCCGCCGCGTGGCGGCTCCTGCCGCTGCGGCTGGCGCTGATCGTGGGGGCCATGGCGCTGGCTTTCGGATGGTTGGTGTCGCGCCGCCAGACCGCGAGCGTGCCAGGCGCATCCGACGCTCCGGTGATCGCCATCGCGAGACTCACGGATCTGTCGGAGGATGCTTCGCTGGCTCACATCGCGGCTGGCGTGACGGCAGCCGTCGTCAGTCACCTGGATGCAGTCGATGGCCTGAAGGTCATCACTGCCGAAGAACTCGATCGTTTCCGCTCGAGGAACGAGACAATGGCGGGCGCGGCCAGTCGCCTGAACGTGGTGGCGGTCGCGCGCGGGAGCGTGCTGAGGTCCGGCAACCGGCTTCGGATCAACATCGAGTTGACAGACGCGCAGAGCGGAGAGACGATCAGCACTGCGGTCGTGGAGCGCCCGTACGGCGAGCTGTTCGCCCTGATCGACGAGCTGTCGCAGGAGATCGTGTCGGTCGTCAGGGTCCTGATCGGTCGGGAAGTCCGGCTTCGTCTCTGGCAGGCAGGGAGTGACAACGTCTACGCCTGGGAGCTGTTGCAGCATGCGGAGGCGGATCGCGAGCGTGCGCGGGCGGTGCAGCGGAGCGGTGCGTGGTCGGCAGCGGCGACGTACCTGAAGAAAGCCGATTCGTTGCTCGCGCTGGCGGAAGCGGCTGCGCCGGATTGGATCGATCCGCTCATCCAGCGTGGTGAAGTCGCATCGGATGCTGCGTGGCACTTCTACATCCGTCCGCCTCGGGATCCGGCGCGCGTGGACAGCGCGCTGCGGGCGGGAGTCGCACATGCGGAGCGGGCGCTCGCGCGGGATGCTCGGAGCGCCGCAGCGCTCGAGCTACGTGGCAAGCTGGCGTACTGGACCTGGCTGCTGGTGCCGATGGAGCCGGACGTCGGCTTCGACCTGCTGCGGCGCGCGGAGGCGGACCTCCGTGCAGCGATCGAAATTGCGCCCCGGCGCGCACGCGCGTGGAGTCTGCTCAGCGCATCGCTCTTCGCGCGCGGCGAGTTCGCCGACGCGCATTGGGCCGCGGCTCGTGCGTACGAGGCGGATGTCTTCCTCGACGGCGTGGACGAGATCCTGGGCCGGCTCTTCGCGACGTCGTTCGAGATCGGCGACATCGATGCGGCCCGACGCTGGTGCGCGGAGATGGGCCGGCGCCTTCCGGACGGCTGGGCGGCGGCCTATTGCCAGCTCCGGCTGCTGGCGTGGGCACCCGGCACGGACCCGCACGGTCCGGAGAAAGCATGGCAGTTGGTCGCGCGCGGCGCTCCGGACTCCGAAGCCGGCAATGCGATGCGACCCCGGCTGGAGATGCTCGCGGCCGCCGTTCTCGCGCGGGCCGGGCTGCGCGACAGCGCCGAGGCGGTTGTGCGGCGTGCGGCAGCGCGGCGTGAGGCGGATCCCGAGCTGCTGCATCTCGAGGCCGGCACGCGGCTGCTGCTCGGGCAGCGCGACTCAGCAGTCTCGTTGCTGGCGCGCTACGCCGAGATCGATCCGCTCGGTGCTCCCAACATCCTGCTCAGCCGCCGCTTCGCCTCTCTTCGCGACGATCCACGGTTGAGCTCCAAGATCGCCGCCGCGCGGGGCCGGTGAAGCGGCCGTCGCTGCGCCGCGGGCTCAGGGGCAGTAGATCTGATCGCGGATCAGCACGCATTCCTCCGCAGCCACGATATCCGTCGGGCTGGATTGCGAGCATGCCGCGAGGGTGATGGCCAGC
>DATCLK010000014.1:0-12878 GCA_036563975.1 Longimicrobiales bacterium
CGCGATCTGCTCGCCCACCGGGTAGACCGGGTTGAGGGACGTCATCGGCTCCTGGAAGATCATCGCGATGTCGTTCCCCCGCACCCGGCGCATGCGCCGGTCCGGCAGGGCGAGCAGCTCCTCGCCCCGCAGCCGCACGGAGCTGCCGGGCATGATGCGGCCGGGCGGCTCCGGGACCAGCCGCAGGATCGAGAGCGAAGTCACGGACTTTCCCGATCCGCTCTCGCCCACGATCCCCAGCGCCTCGCCCCGCTCGAGTGAGAAGGAGACGCCTTCCACGGCGCGGGCCACGCCCTCGTCCGTGTAGAAGTACGTCCGCAGGTCCTGCACCTCGAGTAGCGCCATCAGCTCCTCAGCCGCGGGTCGAGCGCATCGCGCAGCCCGTCTCCCACCAGGTTGAAGGCCAGCACCGTCACGACGATGGCGAGGCCCGGGAAGGTAGCGAGCCACCAGGCGCCGAAGAGGACCTCGCTCCCCTCCGCGACCATCTTGCCCCAGGACGGCGTCGGCTCCGGCACCCCCAGGCCCAGGAACGAGAGGCCGGCCTCGAGCACGATGGTGTTGCCGACGCCGAGCGTCGCCGCGACGATGACCGGCGCCAGCACGTTCGGCACCAGGTGGCGCAGGATGATCCGCGTGCGGCGCATCCCCAGCGCGTGCGCGGCCTGGATGAACTCGCGCTCGCGCAGGCTCAGCACCTCGCCGCGCACGATGCGCGTGGTCCCCGGCCACTGCGTGAGCCCCAGCACCACGATGATGACGCCGAGGGACGGCTCGAAGAGGGCGACCACGAGGATCAGCAGGATGAGCCGCGGGAACGCGAGGACCATGTCCGTGAAACGCATGAGCAGCGCGTCCACCCGCCCGCCCACGTAGCCGGCGACCGCGCCCAGCAGCAGCCCGACCGTGACGCTGATCGCGGTGGCGACGAAGCCGATGGACAGCGAGATGCGGGCGCCGTAGAGGATGCGGCTGAGCACGTCGCGGCCAAAGCGATCCGTGCCCAGCCAGTACTCGCGGGAGGGGGGAAGGAAGCCCGTCCGCACCAGGTCGCCGATCGCGATCGGGTCGTGGGGCGCGATGAGCGGTGCGAGCAGGGCGGCGAGGTACAGGACCACGATGACGCCCAGCCCGGCGAGGGCGGTGCGGTTGCGGCGGAAGTGCCGGGCGGCGATGCGCCACTGCGAGTCCCGCACGTGCACGCGCCGACGCGCGACCAGCAAGTCGTAGAGCGCCCATGCCCAGAGCAGCACCAGCAGGCCGAGCAGCGTCGCGGCGGCGACGTCGTCGTCCAGCGTGCTGGTGCGCCGGACCGCCGCCAGGCGCCCGCGCGTGAGGTACGCCAGCGCCAGCAGCAGCCCCCAGCCCAGCAGGACCAGCAGCCCCCGCGCCCATGCGCCGATCGCCACGTGGCCCGCGCCGGGCAGCACCGCGGAGAGCAGCACGGCACGGCGAGGCACGGGCGCCGGCGGCCGCTCGGCGGCGATCGCTCCGCGCTCCTCTTCCCGCACGGGCACCGGCGTGGAGCCGGCCGACTCCGGGTCTGATGCGATCGAGCGGGGCGCGGCGTCGTCCATCGCTCAGTCGTAGCGGATGCGTGGGTCGGCCACGGCGTAAAGCACGTCCGCGATCAAGCTGCCGAGCACCACGAGCAGCGCAAAGAGGAACGTCGTCGCCATGACCAGTGGGTAGTCGCGTTGCGCGATCGCGTTCACGATCTCGCGCCCCATCCCCGGCCAGGCGAAGATCGTCCCCACGAACACCGTGCCGCTGAACAGGAAGGGCAGGTACAGGCCCAGCAGCGTGATCACGGGGATCAGCGAGTTGCGCAGTGCGTGCTTCAGGATCACGGTGCGCTCGGGCAGCCCCTTCGCGCGCGCCGTACGGATGTAGTCCTGGCGGATCACCTCGAGCATCTGGCCGCGCGTGTAGCGCGCGATCCCGGCGGCGAGCACCAGCGTGAGCGTCGTGACGGGCAGGATCATGTGCCGGATGCGGTCCAGGATCTTCCCGGCCGGCGAGAGGAAGTCGTAATCGATGCTCGTCATGCCGGTGGGCGGGAGGGCGATGGGCCAGTTCCACTGGTACGCCTGGTATGCGAACAGCAGCATCAACATGAGCCCCAACCAGAACGACGGCATCGAGTAGAAGAACAGCCCGACGACGCTCAGCACGCGGTCCGCCCACCGGTGCTGCCGCACCGCCTGATACGCGCCGATCGCCACGCCCAGCAGAAAGACCAGGACCAGCGAGGTGCCGGTCAGGAGGATCGTGTTCGGCAGGGCATCGAGGATGATGTCAATGACGGGCCGGCCCTGCGCGAGCGAGGAGCCGAAGTCGCCGGTCACGAACGCCCGCAGCCAGGCCAGGTAGCGCACGATGATCGGCTGGTCCAGGCCGTAGGTGCGGCGGAGCTGTTCGATGACCTCCGGCGATGCGGCCGGGCTGTAGAAGCGCGCCGTGGGGTCGCCGGGCGCGAGGTTGAGCACGAAGAAGATCAGCGTGGCGACGCCCAGGAGCAGCGGTATCGCGCCGAGGAGTCTCTTGAGGAGGTAGGTGCCCATCGGCCTTCCGGCGGCGCTGCCTGCCGGCCGCTCAGCGGCCGTTCGCGGCCGGCGGGCCGCCCAGTGACCAGTTCGCGATGCTCACGAACTCGCCGCGCGGATCCATGACCACGCCGCGCACGGAACGGCTCGCCCCAGCGAGCTCGTCCAGCCAGAACATGAAGGTGAAGGGCTGCTCCTGGTTGAGCAGCTCGGTGAACTCCGCCCAGATCCGGCGCGCCCGCTCCGGATCGGTCTCGGCCGCGCCCGCCTCGATCAGGCTGTCCGCGCGCGGGTTCGCGAAGGAGCTGCGGTTCGCCGAGCGCGGGACATCCGCCCAGCGCGAGTGGAAGAGCGCGGCCGGCGCGGATGCGACCTGGAAGTTGTCCAGCACCCAGTTGCTCAGCACGGCGTCGAAGTCGCGCGCGCGATGCTGCGTGAGCAGCGTCTGGAACTCCAGCGCGCGCACCTGCGCATCCACGCCCACGGCCCTCAGGTGGCCCTGCACCACGCTCACCACGTTGCGGTTCAGCGGGGCATCGCTGCTGAGCAGCGTGAAGCGCAACGGCCGGCCCGCGGCGTTCTCCCGGATGCCATCCCCGTTCCGGTCCGTCCAGCCCGCGGAATCGAGGAGCTGCGCCGCCCACTGGGGGGCGTACGGCAGTGGCTGCACGCCTTCCGGGTACAGCGGCGACCACGGCGGGATCGTGCTCACGGCCGGGCGGCCGTAGCCCTCGAGGAGCGCGGCGATGATCTCCTGCCGGTCGATGGCCAGCGTCATGGCGCGGCGCACGCGCGCGTCCGTGAACGGCTCGCGCCGCGTGTTCCAGCCGATGAAGTACACCGTCCGGCTGGGGAAGGAGAACAGCTCCAGGTTCGGGTCTGACTCGATCCGCGCGGCCTGGTCCGGGACCACGGGGATGTCCACGTGCAGGCCGCCCGTGAGCAGCTCGGTCAGGAGCGTGGCGGGCTCGGGCACGACGCGGAACACCAGCCGCTCGAGCGCCGGCGGCCCACCCAGCGCCTCGGGGAAGTCCGGGTTGCGCTCCAGCACCAGCCGGTCGTTGGCGCGCCACTCCACGAAGCGGTACGGCCCGCTGCCCACGGGTGCGCGGTTGAACGGCGCGTTGCGGAGGTCCGCGGGCGGCACGTTCTCGAGCAAGTGCCGCGGCGCGGGCGCCCACCAGAAGTCTTCGAGTGCCTGCGCGTGCGGACGGACGAAGTCGAAGCGCACGGTGTAGCTGTCCACCACCTCCGCGCGCGCCACCTCGGTGATGTAGGCCGAGCCGATGAGCGACGCGGTCGCCGGGTCCTTCGCCAGGTCGAAGGTGAACTTCACGTCCTGCGCCGTGACGGGCCGGCCGTCGTGCCATCGCACGTCCCGGCGCAGCCGGAACACCACGCCCGTGTCTCCGAGCAGTTCCCAGGACTCGGCGAGGTACGGCCGCACCTCGAGGTTCTCGTCGTACTGCACGAGCGGGGTGAACAGCGCGTACTTGATGATCTCGTCCGTGTACTGGTCCGTGTTGGTGATCGGGTTGAAGCCGCCGAAGTCCGCGCGCATGCCGATGATCACCGTGCCGCCCGCGCGCGGCGCGCCCGCGTCGCGGCCGCAGGCCGCAGCCAGCAGCGTCGCGAGCAGCGGCACGAGGCGGCACGCCCTGCGCCGGGAACGTGCGACGACGTCTTCGATCCGACCGCGCATCCGGGCCTCCGTCAACAGCGCCAGGTCCATGCGTCCGATGAGAAGTGCGCCACGAGCCGGTCGGCGCGCTCGCGTTCGGAGCGGGACAGCTCGTCGGGCGCAAGACGAATGCCGAGCGCCGCCTCGAATCCCGCGCACAGCGCGGCGACGACCTCGGCGGGATCCGGCCGGCGGCCGAGCGCCGCCGCGAGCGTCGCGGGCGCAGGCGGCGGCGGGCCGGCCATGAGCTCCGCGACGAGCGCCTGGTCGCCCTCGAGCAGGAGCGAGCCGTGCTGGAGGATGGTGCGGCGCTCGACGCGCTGCGCGCTGCCGACCAGCTTACGGCCGCCCACCACCACTTCTCCCGGCGCGGGCGCCTGGAAGCAGGACGGCGCCGCCGTGCGCAACGCGCCTCCCGGCGTAGCGACTGCGGCGGGCGCGTCTGCTCCCCCCGCGCGTGGCTGCGGCGCGGTGAACGGGGCGTGATTCTGCGCGGCAGGCGCGAGGGCGCCCGCGGCCCACGCCGATGCCGCGAGCTCCGCCTCCAGCCCGAGCTCGCGGAGCCCGGCCATCAGCGCGCGGTTCAGCGCCCGGTAGGTCTCGCGCGGCGTGCCGAGCGTGCCCACGGGCACCGCGACGGCGTAGGTCAGCTCGCGGTCGTGCAGGACGGCGAGGCCGCCCGTCGGCCGGCGCACGATGTCCACCCCGCGCCGCGCGGCGGCGGCCTGGTCGCACAGCCCCCGCGCCGGCTGGTTCCGGCCGAACGAGAGGCAGGCCGGCCGCCAACGATAAAAGCGGAGGGCCGGCCGGCCCCCCGCCTGCACGCTCTCCAGCAGCGCCTGGTCGATCGCCATGTTGGCGGGGCCGGGGCGCGGGACGGCGTCGTCGATCAGCCGCCAGACCATCGCACATCCGGCTGACGTGCGGCGCGCCCCTCGTCCAGCCGCCGGACCGGCGTGGTGTGCGGCGCGCTCGTGACCACCTCCGGCGTCTCCGCCGCCTCGCGCGCGATCTCGAGCATCGCGTCCACGAACCGGTCGAGCTCCTCGAGCGTCTCCGTCTCCGTGGGTTCGATCATCAGCGCCTCGGGCACGATCAGCGGGAAGTAGATCGTGGGCGCGTGCACGCCGAAGTCGAGCAGGCGCTTCGCCACGTCCATCGTCTTCACGCCGTACCGCTTGAGCGGCGTGGCGCTGAACACGGACTCGTGCAGCCCGGGGCCGTAGGGCAGATCGTACGTGCCCTTGAGTCGCGCGCTGATGTAGGCGTTGTTCAGGACCGCGCCCTCGGCCGTCTCGCGGATGCCGCGCGCGCCCAGCATGCGGATGTAGGTGAGCGCGCGCACGTGCATCCCGAAGTTGCCCATGAAGCCGTGCACCTTGCCGATCGTTTGCGGACGGTCCCAGTCCAGGCGGTAGCGGTCGCCCTCCTTCACGATCACCGGGACCGGCAGGAACGGCTCCAGCGCAGCCTTCACGCCCACCGGCCCCGCGCCCGGGCCGCCGCCGCCGTGCGGGGTGGTGAACGTCTTGTGGAGGTTGAAGTGCATGATGTCGAAACCCATGTCCCCCGGCCGGGCGACGCCCATCAGCGCGTTCAGGTTCGCGCCGTCCATGTACATGAGCCCGCCGGCCTCGTGGACCCGGGCAGCGATCTCGCCGATCCGCCGCTCGAACTTGCCCAGCGTGTTCGGGTTCGTCACCATGAAGCCGGCCACGTCCTCGTCCAGCGCGGCCTCCAGCTCGCCGAGGTCCACCAACCCTTCGGCGTTGGACTTCAGTGAGACGACCTGGAAGCCCGCCAGCGCCACGGTGGCCGGGTTGGTGCCGTGCGCCGCGTCCGGGATCAGGACCTTGTGCCGCGGCCGGCCGCGCGCCGCGTGGTACGCGCGCATCATGAAGACGGCGGTCAGCTCGCCGTGCGCGCCGGCGGCCGGCTGCAGCGTGACGGCGTCCATGCCCGAGATCTCGGCCAGCGCCTGCTGCAGCTCGTACTGCACGGCGAGCGCGCCCTGCACCGCGTCCTCCGGCGCGAGCGGGTGCGCGCCGACGAAGCCGGGCAGCCGCGCCATCTCCTCGTTGATCTTCGGGTTGTACTTCATCGTACAGGACCCGAGCGGATAGAAGCCCCGGTCCACGTGGTGGTTGCGGATCGAGAGCCCGATGTAGTGGCGAACCACCTCGTGCTCGGGGACTTCGGGCAAGGCGGGCGGCTCGTCGCGTAGCAGCTCGCGCGGCAGCAGATCCGCCGGCTCGCGCTGCGGGACATCGCCCTCGGGCACGGCAACGCCCGGCCGGCCCGGGCGCGACCGCTCGAACAGCAGCGGCGGGACGGCATCGCGCAGCGGGAACGGCGGTCTCTCCTTGACTGGCATGCTGAGTCAGCTCCCTCCGTCGGTCGTCGGGCGCCGGGGCAGCGTGGCGGCGCGATACCGCCTCGTTCGGCCGCCGGGCGCGCCCGGCGCTAGAACTCGAGCGTCTCCCCCGGCCGCAGGATCTCCACGCGCGCCCGGTCGCCCACGCTCCGGGCGAACTCCTCGGGATCCTGCCGGATGAGTTCGAACGTGTTGTAGTGCATCGGGACGACGATGCGCGGCTCGATGAACTCGACGGCGCGCACCGCGTCTTCCGGGCCCATGGTGTAGTTGTCGCCGATCGGCAGCAGCGCCACGTCCACCTTGCCCTTGAGGAGCTGCATGTCCGTGATCAGCGCGGTGTCCCCGGCGTGATAGAGGCGCTTGCCCCCGACGTCCAGCCACCAGCCCGCCGGCATCGAGGTGAACGCACCCTCCTCATCCCCCGCCACCGTCGGCCCGTGCAGGGCCGGCGTCATCTTGGCGTAGCCGAACGGGAACCGGTAGCCGCCGCCGATGCTCATCCCGTGCACCTTCTGCACGCCCCTCGACTGGGCGAACGCCGTGATCTCGTACGTGCCGATCAGCGTGGCGCCCGTCTTCTTCGCCAGCGGGATGGCATCCGCGAAGTGGTCGAAGTGGCCATGGCTGACCAGGATGTAGTCCAGGTCCTGGACCTGGTCCGTGCGGATGTCCGCCGCGGGGTTCTCATCGAGCCACGGGTCGAACATCAGCCGGGCACCCGCATCCGTGACGAGCGTGAAGCAGGCGTGGCCGTGCCAGGTGAGTCGAGCCATGTGCGCCTCCTTTGCCCTCTCGGGTTCAGCCCGCCAGCGCCTCCACCAGCCGGTCGATCTCCTCCTTGCTGCGCTTCTCGGTGACGGCCACGAGCAGGCCATCCGGGACGCCGGTCACGTCCCGGAAGCGATCGAGCGCGATGCCCGCCAGGATGCCCCGGCGCCGTGCGGCCTCGATCAGCTCGCGGGCCGGCCGCTCCGTGCGCAGCGCGAACTCCTTGAAGAACGGGGCGCCCGGGAACAGCGGCGAGATCCCGTCCAGCGCGGTCAAGCGCTCGAAGGCGTAGTGCGCCCCGCGCAGCGAAGCCTCGGCGACTCGCCGGAGCCCCTGCCGCCCCACGAGCGCGAGGTAGACGGTGGCGGCGAGCGCGTTGAGCGCCTGGTTCGTGCAGATGTTCGACGTCGCCTTCTCCCGCCGGATGTGCTGCTCGCGCGTCTGTAGCGTGAGCACGAAGCCGCGCCGCCCGTCCTGGTCCACGGTCGCGCCCGCGATGCGGCCGGGCATGTGCCGCACGAACTGCTGCCGGCAGGCGAACAGGCCGAGCGCGGGCCCACCGAAGCTCATGGCGTTGCCCAGCCCCTGCCCCTCGCCCACGGCGATGTCCGCGCCGCACTCGCCGGGAGAACGCAGCACCGCCAGACTGATCGGGTCGAAGACCGCGATGAGCAGCGCGCCGGCGGCATGGGCCACGTCCGCGGCGGCAGCCCAGTCCTCGATCACCCCGAAGAAGTTGGGGCTCTGCACGATCACGGCGGCCGTGTCGTCACGGACGGCGGCGCGCAGCGCATCCGGATCGAGCCGGCCATCCGGGCCGCAGGCGACCGTGCGCAGCTCGAGGCCCACGCCGGCGTTGTACGTCTCCAGCACGCGCCGGTAGTGCGGGTGCAGCGTGCCGGCGACGGCGACCGCCGTCCGGGCGCCGCGGGCAACAGCACGAGCCATGAGCATCGCTTCCGCGGTCGCGCTGGCGCCGTCGTACATGGACGCGTTGGCGACGTCGAGGCCCGTCAGCTCGCAGATCAGACTCTGGAACTCGTAGATGACCTGGAGCGTGCCCTGGCTTACCTCGGGCTGGTACGGCGTATAGGCGGTATAGAATTCGGAGCGGCGGAGGATCGCATCCACCGCCGCCGGTACATAATGGTCATAGATGCCGCCGCCCGCGAAGCAGACGAGGGACTCGTTGGCGGCCGCCCGCTCCGAGAACAGCCGCGCCGCTTCCCACTCAGAGAGCGGAGGCGGCAGGTCCAGGGGTCGGTCCAGCAGGTACTCGCGGGGAATCTGGGAGAAGAGGTCCGCGATCGACTCCACGCCGATCACGTCCAGCATGCGGCGGACATCTTCAGGACTGTGCGGGACGTAGCTCATGCCGACGACTGGCCGATGTGAGCCGCATACTCCGCTGGGCCCAGGAGCGAATCGAGCTCGCTCTCGTCGGCGATCCGCAGCTTGATCATCCACCCCTCGCCGTAGGGGTCGCTGTTGACAAGGGCCGGATCGTCATCCAGCGCCGTGTTCACCTCCACCACCTCGCCGGACACCGGGCAGTAGAGGTCGCTCACTGCCTTCACCGCTTCCACCGTGCCGAACGGCTCCATGCGGGTGAAGCGGCTGCCCTCCTCCGGGAGCTCGACGTAGACGATGTCGCCGAGCTCGCTCTGTGCATAATCCGTGATGCCGACCTGATAGACGCCTTCTTCGCCCGTCGGTTTCAGGTACTCGTGCTCTTCTGTGTAGAGCAGGTCCGGCGGGATCTCGGCCATGGTGCCTCCGTGCACGAACCCGTGGCTCCTTGTCACCTGATCACTTGGCGGCTGACAATAGAGCGGCCCTACCGGAGCGTCAAGGTGGTGTGGTGCGGCGCGTCAGGAGGCGGGAGGCGGCGCGGCGGCGGACGGCGACTCGGGATCGGGAACCGCGTGGAGCCGCTGCAGGATGCCGGTCAGGCGGCGCAACTCCGCCTCGACGAGGCGCAGGGTCCGGCGCGCCTCGCGCTCCTCCAGGACCGGCTCCTCGAGGGCGAGCTGGATGTGGCCGAGGGCGGCGCCCAGCGGGTTGCTCGCGTCGTGGCGCACCTGGCGGACGAGCGCGAGCAGCGCTTGATACCTGGCCTGGTCCATGGGCGGAACATAGGGCCCTCCTGAACCCAGGTGCAAGCGATGGCGCGGGAACCTTTCCGGTGCGCAGGAGTACCGAGCGGAGCCCGCGCGTCCGCGCGTGGGCGGGGGCCGGGCGGCGTGACCCCAGGCGGCACGGCGCCCGGACCGCGGGACCGAGGGCCCGCTGGTGTCCACGCCCGATCGTCCACTCAACAAAGGAGGTGATCCTTGTCCAGTACGAGTCCTGACCGCGACCTGACACGGGCAAGCGATCGCCGCATCGGCGCATAGCCGATTCGAAGTCGCGACCTCCTGTCCGCGCCGATCGGTGCCCTTGCGGCATCGCGTCGGGTCGCGGCAGACGCCTCGAACGCCGCCGGGACTGCGGTCCCGGCGGCGTTCGATCATCTCATGGCCAGCAGCAGACGGAGCTCGGCAGGGACCTCGAGGCCGGCGCGCAGCTGCTCGATCTCCGCCGGCGCGCGCAGCCCGGCCTCAGTCACGACGCCGGTGAAGAAGGAGAGCGGCGTCGCCTCGAAGTAGCGGTTCCAGATGGTGACGCCTGGCGGCGCATCCGGCCAGACCTCGGCGCCGGGTCGATCGTCGTCCACCGGCTGCGGCACGCCGCACGGCAGGATCTTGGTGGTGTCCGCGAGCGCGTAGATCGGGATTCCGGCGCTGCGGGCCGCCTGCGCGGCGGGGCGGGTGCCGATCTTGTTGACGACGCCGAGGTCGCCGATCGAGTCTGCACCCGTGAGCACCAGGTCGCAGCCGCGGATGACGGCGGCGACGGCCGCGTCCACGGCGACGGTCACGCGCACGCCGGCGGCAGCGAGGGCGGCGGCGAGGGAGCGGCCCTCGAGGTGAGGCCGGCCCTCGAGGCAGACGACGTCGAAGGAGCGGCGCCGGGCGGCTTCGAGCAGCGCGGCGCGGACGGTCGACGACGCGGAGAGCGTGAGCAGGCGGCCGCCCGCCGGCACGAGGCCCTCCGCGCGCGCGGCGGTTTCGCGCGCGGCGTGCTGGAGGCGCTCTCTGAAGCGGTGCAGGGCGCGGCGGGCCTCCTCGCGTGCCTGGTGAACCGAAGCCGTGCCGGAGGCGGCGCGGAGCACGACGCTCGCGAGGGCGAACAGGGGCGCCATTGCGGGTTGCGCCGCGAGCGTGCGGGCCGCGAGCTGGCAGAGGGAGGCGCGGAAGGACTCCACGTCAGCCGCGCTGTCGTCGGCGAGCGCGGCCTCGAACAGCGCGACGGCATCCTGGGCGAGCTCCGCCGCGCCCCCGTGTACGTCCGCGCGCAGCGCTGCGACCCGTGCGTCGGGATTCATGGCCGGGAAATCTAGGCCCGCGGACCGGCGCGTCAAATTCGGGGAGTCCGCCCGCGCGCGAACGGCCGCGGGCGCGGGAACGCGAGCGTGGCGGCCTGCGGGGCGCGGGCGGAGCGCGCACCGCGCTCCCGGGTAGGAGGATCTGCCAGGCAAGGGGCTGCAGGGTGTCTGGCCCCCATCTGGCGCACGACGTACAATTGCCGCATTCACGCGTGCGGCACTCACGCGCGCGCACGCGGATTCCGTTCCGGGAGGAGCTCGACCCGACCATGACACTGATGTTGCCGGAGATGGCCCGGCCTCCGCTCACGCTGCTGAACGAAGAGGAGCAGATGCTCCGCGAGATGGTGCGCGATTTCGCGGAGCGCGAGCTCGCGCCCCGCGTCCGGGCGATGGACGAGGCCGGGCGTATGGACCCGGACCTCATTCCGCAGCTCTTCGAGCTGGGGATCATGGGCATCGAGATCCCGGAGAAGTGGGGCGGGACCGGCGCCTCGTTCTTTACCGCCGTGCTGGCGGTCGAGGAGCTGTCGCGCGTCGACCCGGCGGTGGGCGTCCTGGTGGACGTGCAGAACACGCTGGTCAACAACTGCATCCTGAGGTACGGCAGCGAAGAGCAGAAGGAACGCTACCTCCCGCGCCTCGCGCGTGACACCGTGGGCGCGTACGCGCTCTCGGAGGCCGGGTCGGGGTCGGATGCGTTCGCGCTCGCGACGCGGGCCACGCCGGCGGACGGGGGCTGGCGGTTGAACGGCCGCAAGATGTGGATCACGAACGGCGGGGAGGCGGGTGTGTTCCTCGTGTTCGCCAACGCGCGGCCGGAGCAGGGCTACCGCGGGATCACGGCGTTCCTGGTGGAGCGCGACTTTCCCGGTGTCACGGTCGGGAAGAAGGAGGACAAGCTCGGGATCCGCGCCTCATCGACGGTCGAGCTCATCCTGGACGACGTGCACGTGCCGGACGCCAACGTGTTGGGCGAGGTCGGCATGGGCTACAAGGTCGCGATCGAGACGCTGAACGAGGGGCGGATCGGCATCGGCGCGCAGATGCTGGGGCTGGCCCAGGGCGCGCTGGACCACACGCTCCGTTACGTGAAGGAACGGCACCAGTTCGGGCGGCCCATCGCGGACTTCCAGGGCGTGCAGTTCCAGCTCGCACAGATGCGGACGGAGCTGGAGGCGACGCGGCTGCTCATCTACAACGCCGCGCGGCTGAAGGACGCGGGTCAGCCGTACCTGGTGGAGGCCGCGATGGCGAAGCTGTACGCCTCGCAGGCGGCGCAACGGATCGCCTCGCAGTGCGTCGATCTCTTCGGCGGCTACGGCTTCACGCGCGAGTACCCGGTGGAGAAGCTGTACCGCGACGCGAAGATCGGCACGATCTATGAGGGGACCAGCAACATGCAGCTCCAGACGATCGCGAAGTACATCCTTCGCCAGGAGGAGCGATGAGCACGACGACGGCGCAGGTGACGGAGCGCGAGGCGCGCGCGGTCGCGGAAGCGGCGCGAGAGAGCGAGTGGGCGCTGCCGAGCTTCGTGCGCGAGTTGTTCCTCGGCCGGCTCCGGCTCGACCTGATCCACCCGCATCCGGAGCCCGACCCGGAGTCCGAGGCGCGGACGGAGGAGTTCCTCGAGAAGCTGCGCGAGTTCGTGGAGAAGGAGGTCGACCCTGAGCGGATCGAGCGCGAGGGTCGCGTGCCGCCGGAGGTGCTCGAGGGGCTGAAGCGGCTGGGCGCGTTCGGGATGAAGATCCCGCGCGAGTACGGCGGCCTCGGGCTGAGCCAGCGGGGCTACAACCGGGCGATCGCCCTCCTGAGCACGCGCTGCGCCGCGCTGGGTGTGTGGCTGTCCGCGCACCAGTCCATCGGCGTGCCGCAGCCGCTCAAGATGTTCGGCACCGAGGAGCAGAAGAAGAAGTACCTGCCGCGGCTCGCCCAGGGTGCGGTCTCGGCGTTCGCGCTGACGGAGCCGGACGTGGGCTCGGACCCTGCGCGCCTCAGCGCGACGGCCGACCCGACCGAGGATGGCAGCGCCTACATCCTGAACGGCGAGAAGCTGTGGTGCACGAACGGGCCGGC
>DATCLK010000015.1:0-9072 GCA_036563975.1 Longimicrobiales bacterium
CGGCTAGAGGGTTCGGTCGGCCGCAATCTGAGCGCGGGCTCGGGAGTGCACATTGGGCGATCTTGCCAAAATTCCTTTCGGCCCGGCGCCAACTCCCCGGCATTCGCCCACCGCAGCAGAAAGTTTGGTCAAACTGCCCAATGTGCTCCCCACGGAGCGTCGGTAGCTTCGGGTCGAGCGCACGATCGCCGACACACTGACAGCGCAGTGAGTCGTACCGCAGGGAGCTTGTTCGGCACTCGCTGGCGGTGGGGCGCCGCGCATCACCGCGGAGGTCGCGCCGGCAGCGGAACGACCCGCACACGGAGGACGGGAGTCATGGCGACGCAGAGCTCACCCCTGGTTCGCCTGGAGGGCATCGGCAAGGTCTTTTCCACGGAGGAGGTGGAGACGCACGCGCTGCGCTCGATCCATCTGGAGATCCAGGAGGGCGAGTTCGTGGCGATCGCGGGCCCGAGCGGGTGCGGCAAGACGACCCTGCTCTCGATCCTTGGCCTCCTGGATCAGCCCAGCAGCGGGAAGTACCTCCTCTGCGGGCACGACGTGGCAAAGCTGACGGCCTCGCAGCGTGCCCAGCTCCGCAACCGGGAGATCGGCTTCATCTTCCAGGCCTTCAACCTGATCGGGGATCTGACCGTTTACGAGAACGTGGAGCTGCCGCTGACGTACCGGAGCATGCCGAAGGCGGAGCGGAAGGAGCGCGTGGAGCGGGCGCTCGAGCGCGTGGGGATGGCGCACCGGGCGCGGCACTACCCCGCGCAGCTCTCGGGGGGCCAGCAGCAGCGGGTGGCGGTGGCGCGGGCGGTCGTCGGCAGCCCGAGCCTGCTGCTGGCCGATGAGCCCACGGGGAACCTGGACTCCGTCAACGGCAAGGCGGTGATGGACCTGCTCAGGGAGCTCCACCGCGGGGGGGCGACCATCGTCATGGTCACGCACGACCCCAGGTACGCCGAGTATGCCGAACGCACCGTCCACCTCTTCGACGGCCAGATCGTCGAGGAGGCGGGGCGGCCGGGCGAGTGGGTGGCGGGGCGCGAGGACGTGGCTGCACTACAGCTCGTCTGACTCGGGGGAGACGCCAGGTCCACATCCTGAGAGGAGGCCACGAACGATGGGGACGCTGCTCCAGGAGATCCGGCGCGCGGCACGCGCATTGAGCCGCACCCCGGCCTTCAGCCTTCCGGTGATTCTGACGCTGACGTTGGGGCTCAGCGGTGTAGTCCTCGTCTTCTCTCTGATCACGTCCATCCTGCTGCGGCCGCTGCCATACCATGAGTCGGAGCGGCTGATCCGGCTCTACAGCGCGGTCCCGAATGTGGGCGCGGCGGAGTACTGGGGGGTGGCGAGGCCGCAGTTCCTGCACCTGCGCGAGGCGGCGCGCAGCTTCGAGCGACTCGCTCTCTACTCCATCGTCCCGGCGACCGTGGGCACGGATGAGCCCGGCACCGCCGCCGAGATGCTGACGGTGGCGTATGTGGACCTGGGCATCTACGACGTGCTCCGGACTCACGTGGCCGCGGGGCGGCCGCCTACACGGGAGGACGAGCTCTTCGAGAAGCCGCGGGCGGCGTGGCTGACGGACCGCTTCTGGACGGCGCGCTGGGGTCGCGACCCGTCAGTGATCGGCCGGACCATTCTGGTGGACGGGCGGCCGGTCGAGATCGCAGGGATCCTGGCTTCGAATGCCACGCTCCCGGAAGAGCTGGAAGTGCCGGACATCGTGCGGGTGGACCTCTGGCTTCCCATCTGGCTCGACCCGGCGCAGCCGCCGGTTCCCGGCGGGCACACCCTGCGCGCAATCGGGCGGCTGGCGAGCGGCGTGACGCCGGAGGCGGCGGACCGGGAGCTGCTCGAGCTCAGCCGCAGGCTTCCCGAGACGGTGCCCGGCGCCTACACACCGGAGTTCATGCGGCAGACAGGCTTCCGGATGCGCGCCATCCCTCTCCGGGACGACGTGATCGGGGATGTGAGGCCCGTGCTCTGGGTGCTCTTCAGCTTCGTGGTGCTCCTCCTCCTGTCGTGCGTGGCAAACATCGGTAGCCTCTTCCTGGCACGCGCGGAGGTGCGCCGTCGGGACGTGGCGGTGCGGCTCGCGCTGGGCGCGGAGCGCTGGGCACTGGTGCGCTTCTTCCTGGCAGAGACCCTCCTGCTGACGCTGGTTTCGGGCGCGCTCGCTCTGCTGATGGCTCGGCTGGGCATCCGGGCCCTTGCGGCCTCGTCGCTTCCCATCCCGCGCGCACCGGAATTGGGGATCGGCTGGGAGGCCGTCGCCTTCACCGCGCTCCTCTGCGCCGGGATCGCGCTCTTCTTCGGCGTCCACTCGCTGCACAGGAGCGGACAGCGGACGATCCAGGTGTTGCTGGGCACGCGCACCGGGGCCACGAGGGTGCGCACGCGCGTCCGTTCCGTTCTCGTGGGCGTTCAGGTCGCCCTCTCGGTGGTGCTGCTGGCCGGCGCGGTGCTGTTGGGCCGCAGCTATCGCAACCTGCGGGCGGTCGATCCAGGGTTC
This sequence comes from Longimicrobiales bacterium, assembly GCA_036563975.1. Lineage (GTDB taxonomy): Bacteria > Gemmatimonadota > Gemmatimonadetes > Longimicrobiales > RSA9 > RSA9. The sequence continues at coordinate 2,510 of DATCLK010000015.1, forward strand.
GATCCGACGGGTGTGGTCACCTTCCGCGTGGTGCTCCCCGAATCGCGTTATGCCGACTTCCCGAGCGTGGAGCGCTTCTACACTGCCTTCAGTGAACGCCTTGGGGCCATCCCCGGCGTCCAGGCGACGGGGATCACAACTGCTCTGCCGCTGAGCGGCTTCGATGGCTGCTCCAGCGTCGACGTGCGGGGCGCGAGCGCGCTCGATGGCCGGCCGCTCTGCGTGCCGGCCCACCTGGCCGCACCCGGCTACTTCGCGGCATTGGGAATCCCCGTGCGCGGGAAAGCGCCCGACTGGGGCGAGGTGGCCGACGGGACCGCGGGCGTGGTGGTCAGCGAGGCGTTCGCCCGCCGCGTCTGGCCGGACGGCGACGCGCTAGGGCAGGCGCTGCGCATAGGGACGCGGGGCGACTTCGCCATCATCGTGGGGGTGGCGCGCGACGTCCGCGCCGGCGGGTTGGACCGCCCGCCCACGGAGGACGTCTACCTCCCGCTGCTGCCGCGGTTCGCCGAGGCCCTCGGCGGCCCGCCCCGCCACATGGTCTTCCTGGTGCGCACCAACCTGCAGGCGCCCGAGCGCCTCTCGCCGGCTTTCCGCGCGGCACTGGCCGAGGTGGATCCGCAGGTGGCCATCACGGACGTGCAGCTGATGGATCAGATCGTCGCCCGCTCGATGATCCGCGTCTCGTTCTCCTCGCTGCTGCTGATGATGGCCTCCGCCATCGCGCTCTTCCTCAGCGGTGTTGGGATCTACGGGCTGGTCTCCTACCTCGCCACGCAGCGGCGTGGCGAGCTGGGGATCCGCGCGGCGCTGGGCGGCACGCCGGACCGGCTGCGCTGGCTGATCGTGGGACAGTCGCTTCGGGTCGCGATCGTCGCCGCCGTGTTCGGGCTGCTGGGCGCGCGCCTGGTGGCTGCCCTGCTCGAGTCGATGCTCTACGGTGCCCGCGGGGCGGAGGCGCTGCTGCTCCTCGCCGTGGCGGGGCTGGTGCTGTTGATCACGGGAGCCGCCGGCCTGGCGCCGGCCCAGCGCGCGGTGCGCGCGGATCCCATGGAAGCGCTGCGCAGCGAGTAAGGTCCCCCACTGCGCCCCCGCCTCATCGGGGGACCCGAACAGGAGGGCAGGGGAGATGGCGATCCTGGTCGAGAACAGCTTCTTCTATACGCTGGCGGATCGGGAGTTTTACGAGCCGATCGACCGATATCAGCCGCGCCCGGACGACTACATTGCGATCGCGCGGCGGCGGCTCCCCGACGACTGGGACGGCGGCCGCAAAGGACTCTGGTACTACGCGACGCCCCCGGGCGCCTCGTTCCCTGACGAGGGGTGGAAGATCCACCTCTCCGCCACGATCTCCGATGCCCCCTCTGTGCTGGAGACGGCGTGTCGGGTACTCGCCCGTCACCGCGTCCCCTTCAAGTTCGCCGCTGACCAGCGCATCCTCCTTTTGCTCAACAGCAAGAACTGGAGGCGGGGTGGTGCGGGGAAGTTCATCACCGTGTACCCGCGCGACACGGCGCAGTGCGGCGAACTCCTGGAGGAGCTCTACCACGCCACCATCGGATACTCCGGCCCGTACATCCTCTCCGACCGGCGCTACCGCGACAGCCGTGTCGTCTACTACCGCTATGGCGGCCTCGCCCCAACGGTCCGGCTGAACGTGCGAGGCCTCTCCGTGCCGGTCATTCGAGCGCCCGACGGGACTCTGATCGACGATCGTCGTGAGCCCTTCTTCAAACTCCCCCCGGGGGTTGTCGACCCCTTCGTCAGCGGGGCCGACGATGCCTCCTCGGACGAGTCGGCGGAGGGAACGCTCAAGAACGGCCGCTACCGGGTCGAGTCGGCGATCTCATTCTCGAACTCCGGCGGCGTCTATGTCGCGGAAGACACCCACACCGGCGAGAGGGTGATCATCAAGGAAGCGCGCCCCGACACGAACCTCTCGCCGAAGACGCGTGACGCCGTCTGGCTGCTGAAGAAGGAGCACCGGCTCCTGACGGTGCTGGAGGAGACAGGGATCGCCCCGCGCCCGATCGATTTCTTCCGGGACTGGGAGCACTACTACCTCGTCGAGGAGCTGGTGGAGGGGGTGATCCTGCGCGCGTTCACGGCAAAGCTCGCGCTGCCGCTGCGGATCCGGCCGACGCTGGAGGATGCGCGCGAGTTCGTGGACATCTACCGGCGCCTCTACGCCGCGATCGCCGAAGCGCTGCGCGTGCTGCACCAGCATCACATCGTTTTCGGTGACCTCTCTCACTACAACGTCATGGTCGCGCCCGACGGGGAGACGGTGAAGCTGATCGATTTCGAGGGCGCCTACGAGGAGGGAGTGGACGTCCCCACCTCGCTTTTCACGCCGGGGTTCGCGGCGGCTGAGGCGATCGCCGAGGGGGTGCCACTCGCGGCGGATGACCGCTACGCCCTCGGGGGCCTGATGCTGGCCGGGCTGATGCCGATCAACGAGATCATGGGGCTGCAACCCGGCGCCTACGAGCCGCTGCTGCGCTCCTGCGTGCGCGACCTGGGCTTCCCGGAGACGATCGCCGAGTGCATTCGGGGTCTGCTGCACCCGAGCCGCGCCCGGCGTCCCGAGCTCGACGAAGTGATTCGCGTGCTGCGCGCGGAGCCGGAGGTCCGTCCTCCGGAGATCGGGGCGGACGAGGTGGATGCCGAGGATCTCGAGGCGCTGCTGGATGGGCTAGTCGCCTATATCGAGAGCAAGGCCTCGCCGGAGCGCGACGACCGGCTCTATCCCGGAGCGCCGGCGCTCTTCGAGACCAACCCGCTGGGGATCGCCTACGGGGCCTGTGGCGTCGCCTGGGCGCTGCAGCGGATCACGGGGCGTACGCCCCAGGGGGCGCTCGAATGGATCCTCCGGCGGCCGATCTCGGCGAAGGCCTACCCGCCCGGTCTCTACGTGGGGCTAGCGGGGATCGCCTGGGCGTTGCTCGAGCTGGGCGAGAGCGAGCGGGCGGAGGAGGTGCTCGCGATGGCCGACGGGCACCCGCTCCTCGACGAGTCTCCCGATCTCTTCTACGGCCGGGCCGGGTGGGGACTCGCGCAGCTGCGCTTCCATCTGGCAAGCGGCGACCCGGCGTACCTCGAACGGGCCCGCTCGGCGGGCGATGCGCTACTCGCGTCCCGGGTGCGGGGTGAGGACGGGTGCTGGTGGCTGACCGAAGGCGATGAGTACGCGGGGCTGGGCCACGGCGGTGCTGGCATCGCCCTCTTCCTCCTCGACCTGTACCGAGCGACGGGAGAATCGGAGTACCTCCGCGTCGTCCGCGAGGCTCTGGACCACGTGGTGGCGTGCGGGGTCCGCAACCCGGATGGCGGGCTCACGTGGACGGTGATGCAGGGACATCCGACCTACACGCCGTACTGGCGGTGGGGAAGCGCTGGGGTGGGAGGAGTCCTCCTCCGGTACGAGGCGGCCGTCGGCGATGGACGGTACGAGGAGGCGCTCGCCTCCGTGCTGCTCGATACCGACCGGAAGTACAGCATCTTCCCCGGGCTGCACCTGGGACTGGCGGGGATCGGGGACTTCTACCTGGACCTGGAGCGCTTCGGGCGTGATCCCGCCGTCGCCCGGGCGGGTGCGCGCAAGCTCCTGGCGGGGGTCCTGCACTTCAAGCTGACTCGCCCAGAGGGCTTCGCCTTCCCGGGCGAGAGCCGGGACCGCATCAGTTGTGACTTTGCCACCGGCTCGGCGGGGATCGCCTACTTCCTGCACCGGTTCCTCCACGGCGGCCCGGCGGCCTTCATGCTCGATGAGCTGCTCGACGTGGCGGCGGACGAAGTCGTCGAGCCCGCGCTTTCGGTGGCGGTATGAGTCCGGCGACGCGCACGGCCCCCGAGGCTTCGCGGCCGGCTGCAGCCGACGAGCTGCGGGAGTGGCGCTGGCTGGCCCGCGAGATCCGGCCGCTCTGGCGGATCCAGGCGCTCAGCCTCGTGGCGCTGCTCCTGTCGACCGTTCTCTCGTTGGTAGACCCACTCATCCTGAAGTGGCTGATCGACCACGGGCTGGCCGCACGGCGCTGGGAGCCGATCTACGGGGCGGTGCTGGTGTTCTGCGCGGTCTACGCGCTGCGCATCGGCCTCCTCGGGCTCAGCACGCTCTACTCAGCGCGCGTGCTCAACCGGCTGATGCTGAAGATCCGCCTGCGCCTCCTGCGCCGCATGCAGGGGCTGGACGCCTTCTTCTTCGACCGCCACCCCGTCGGCGACCTGGTGCACCGGGTGGAGCAGGACGTGGAGCAGGTGGGGCGGATGGGTGTGGAGCTGCTGCCCGGCTTCGTCCGCATCGCGGTCAGCACAGCGGCGACGGTCGTCATCATGCTCGCGCTGGATTGGCGGCTCACGCTCCTGGTGGTTCCCTTCGTCCCCGCCTTCCTGGTGTTGCGCGCGCACTTCCGCAGGATCTTCGAGCGTGTTGCCGATGCTACCCGCGCCGCCGTCGGCGCGAGGGCGAGCCTCCTGACCGAGGCGCTGACTGGCGCGACGCAGATCCAGCTCCTCGGCGCGGAGGCCTTCTTCCGGCGCCGCTACGCCAGCAAGGCCGGCACGGCCATCCGGACCGGGGCCGACCAGCGCCGCAGCGAGTTCCTCTATCTCGCGTGGTCGATCGGCCTGATGACGCTGGTGACCGCGTCCGTGCTCGCCGCCGGAGCACACCGGGTGCTCGCGGGCGCGCTCACGTTGGGCGGGTTCATGGCTTTCTACACCTACCTGATGCGCCTTTTCGAGCCGCTGAGCGCGGCGGTCGAAACCTACTCGGCGCTCAAGCGGGCAGGGGGGAGCATCCGCCGCATCGCGGCGCTGGAACGCTTCGAGCCGGCGATCGTGGAGACGAGGACGCCCATCCGCATGCATCCCGCGGACGCGACGCAGCTCGCCTTCGAGGACGTCGGCTTCGCATATGCGGACGGCGGGCCGGTGCTGCAGGGGGCCAGCCTGCACCTGCGTCGCGGGGAGTCGGTGGCACTGCTGGGCCGCAGCGGGGCGGGCAAGACCACACTCGCGAAGCTTGCAGTGCGGCTGGTCGACCCCGCGCTCGGCCGGGTGCGTGTCGGCGAGCACCCGGTGAACGCGCTCCGGTTGCGCGAACTGCGCCGGCTGGTCGCCTTCGTTCCCTCCCGGCCCCAGCTCTTCGACGGCACGATCCGCGAAAACGTCCTCCTCGGTCGCCGCGGGGTCCCCCAGGCCGAGCTGGAGCGGCTCGCCCGGATCGTCTGCTTCGACCGGGTGGTGAACCAATTCCCCGCCGGCTGGAGCCACCACCTCTCATCAGGCGATGGCGGCCTCTCCGACGGGGAGCGGCAGCGGCTCGGGCTGCTGCGCGCGCTGGTGCGTAACCCGCCGGTGCTCATCATCGACGAGGGGACCGGTGCGCTCGACCCCGCCATCGAAGCCGAGGTCCTCGCCAACCTGCGGGGGCACCTGAGCGACCGGGTGGTCCTCTTCATCACCCATCGCCAGGCCGCTGCGGAATGGGCCGACCGGAGGATCGTGCTGGAGGACGGGAGGCTGTGGGAGAGGGTACGCCCGGCCGGCCGCGGCGCGGACCCGCTTCGGGCGCGGCGGCCAATCCAGCTCGCGGGCGCCGAGGCGGCACACGAATGAACGATCGCGGTTCACGTCGAACCGCGCTTCGATCCCGTTACTCGCGTTTCGCAGGGGGTAGGTGAGCGTTATGGCTCAAGTCCAACCCGGAAGGAGGAGTGGTGACACGCGTACTGAACCTCCAACGGACCTAGCCGCTGCCGTACGGCATGGCGGGAGCCGATGCGGCCGACGCGGCCAGCACGTGCAGCTGGCTGTTCTGCGGCGGCTGCTCGACCAACAGTGCCCATGAGTGTCTCCCGCCCCCTGTAGAGCAGTAGTCACATCCAACCATCACCAACCTGGAGGGAACCATGAACCGGATTCTCGGCCTGCAGAAGATCGAGGCCCTCGGCGCGCTCGCGGTGGCTGGCGCGGAGGCAGAGGCAGAGGCGGCGAGCACCTGCAGCTGGCTGTTCTGCGACCATTGCTCGACCAACAGCAACGCTGGCTGCACCCCGCCGATACAGGAGTAGTGTCAGGGCCGGCACGCCTATCTGCCGGCTCGTGTAACACGTCTCACCCATCCCCTGCGAGGCCGCCGGACGCCGGGAGCGTCCGGCGGCACGATTTCATCACCCCCGGCGAGTTGCCTCCTGGGAACTGTGTCCGTTCACCAGTCCGTTTGCAGCGACGCGAAACTGCGGAGGGCGGAGTGCGTCGTGGGGAGGCGCGGGGGAGCGCAGCGCTCGAGGCATTGTCCCCCGCGCCTTGTCGATGGAGTCGAGACGGGGGGGTGTCCCCCGGGCCTGCAGCGCCCCGCGAAGCGGGCTGTTACATCGCGCGCGGCGAGCGCGGTCGTGCATCCGAGCAACGACCGTCCGCGCGGGGCCGGTGAAGCGGCCGTCGCTGCGCCGCGGGCTCAGGGGCAGTAGATCTGATCGCGGATCAGCACGCATTCCTCCGCAGCCACGATATCCGTCGGGCTGGATTGCGAGCATGCCGCGAGGGTGATGGCCAGC
>DATCLK010000016.1:0-4901 GCA_036563975.1 Longimicrobiales bacterium
GCCGTTACGCTGCCCCGTCCGCCCGCGTCGCGCGCCCTATCGCCCCCGATCCACTCCCCCGCCCAGCGCCCTCCGCAACGCCTGCTCCCCGCCGACCACCGGCAGCTCGAGCGACGTGCCGTCGAGGTCGATGGTCAGCTCCGTGCCGGGCGCCGGCCAGAGCGTGAAGTCGCGGTCGCTCGAGAAGATCATGAGCCCGATGCGCTCGCCCGCCCGGATCACCTGGTCATCCGGCTGGAGATCGAACGACACGTCGTAGAAGCGGCCCGGGACCAGCGGCTCGCCTTCGCGGAGCGACGCGTGGTTCTGCGGATCCGCCCAGCCGCGCGTGATCAGGTCATCGGTCAGGCGCGGGCCGCCCGCCCACGGCAACGCGACCAGCCAGACGGACAGGTTCGCGGCGGGCTTGCTCGACGCGAGCCGGATCGTGACGCGTGGCGTGCCGGAGATGTGAAGCGGCTCGGCGAGCGGCGGCGTCGCGTACAGCAGCCGGTGATGGCTCCACTCGGCGCGGGCCAGCGCCGCGCCGTCGAACGAGACGTTGTCGACCAGCGTCTCCGTGACCGGCCCGGCGGCACCGCCGGACGCGCGGGCGGCGCGCCGCCCCGCCGCCCCGGCGCCGCCCACGACCTCCAACCCGCCGACACCGTTCAGCCCGGCCGGCCCCCGGCCGCCGGGCGTGGGCCGCAGCGTGACGGGCGCCGCATCGGGGTGCGGGTAATCCGGGTACGGCGTCGGGTTCGAGGGGTCGTCACCCTCGCGGACGATCCACGCGCGCGGGTCGCGCTCGACGCCGTTCTCGATGCCGTACAGGTAGCGCGTGAACCACCGGTTCAGGAGCTCGAACGGCGGCGCGCCGCCGTGCCCGCCCTGATGGAAGTAGTACTGGACCGGCACGCCGCGGGCCTTCAGCACTTCGGCCGCGCGCACGCTGTGCTCCGGCTTGACGTTCCAGTCGTTGAACGCGTGCGCCATCAGCGTCGCCGCCCGGACGCGATCGAGCTCGCCGAGCAGGTGCCGGCTCGCCCAGAAGTCGTTGAAGTCGCCGGTCGCGCGGTCCATGCCTGCGGCAAACTCACCGTCGCGGATGGTCGCGTCGCAGTACGCGCGCCGTGCCGGGTCGCCGCTGTTCACGAAGTCGTACAGGAAGTCGATGTCCTCGCCCAGCCACCCGCCCGGGTGCACGACCAGCCCGTTCTGCCTGTAGTAGAGGTAATAGGAGGTGTTGGGCGCGATGGGGACGATCGCCTCCAGCCCGGGGACGCCCGTCGATGCGGCGGCGAGCGTGAGCGTGCCGTTGTACGACGTGCCGATCATGCCGACCTTGCCGGTGGACCAGTCGGCGACGACCTCGACATCACCGTCGGGCGTGGTGAACCCGCGCGCCCGGCCGTTCAGCCAGTCGATCACCGCCTTGGGCGCCAGCGCCTCGACCTCGCCGCCGACCGTCGGGCAGCCCTGCGAGAGGCCGGTCCCCGGCGCCTCGGAGTGGACGACCGCGAAGCCGCGCGGGACCCAGTCCGCGACGTGCGAGCCCGAGATGTACGGCCGGATCCGGCGCTCCGGCGGCGGCTGATGCGCGCGCGGCGGCGGCGGCGCGCCTAGCTCCTGCCGCACGTCCCACAGGTACCGCCGCGCGCCCGAGGTCCCCGAGTAGTACGGGCTCGACTCGTAAATGACCGGGACCTTCAGCCCCTCCGTCTCCGTCTGGCCGGGCCGTACCACGGCGACACGCACGCGGTCGCGGCGGCCATCGCCGTCGGAGTCGAACTCCGTCTCGACCCACAGCTCCTCACGGATCCACCTGGAGGAGTCCTGGAACGCGGGGACGACCTGCGCCTGTCCATCGCGGAAGACCGGCCGCGCGACGGACGCCGGCTGCGCGCGCGCCGGCGGCGCAACGAGCGGCGCCAGGCCAATCCCCACGACCAGCGCGCCCAGGACGCGCACACGGGGGAAGATCGGTCCGGGTCGCATCTCGCTCACTCCTCGCGTTCGGCTTCGCGTGGGCTGGTGACCTCGCCTGCCGTCTTCGTGTGGGCCGCGGCCACCTCCCTTGCGGATTCGCGTGGGCCCGCGACCTCGCACTTCGTCCCGCACGGGCTGCCGACTGCGCCTCCGGTTCGGCGCGGGCCGGCAACATCGGCTGCGGCGTCGCGCGTGCCGACGAGACCGGCCTCGCGCCGCAGCCCTCAAGACACGGCTCGCGCCACGAGCCGGGCGATCTCCGCCTCCTCCGCGGCCGTCAACGCCTTCACCGCGAACGCCACCGGCCAGAGCGCACCGTCATCCAGGTTCGCCGCGTCGTTGAAGCCGAGCGTTGCGTACCTCGTCTTGAACTTGTGCGCGGGCTGGAAGAAGCAGACGACCTTGCCGTCGCGGGCGTACGCGGGCATGCCGTACCACAGCCGCGGCGAGAGGCCGGGAGCGGTGGCACGAACGATGGCGTGGATCCGCTCGCCGATCGCGCGGTCCGGCTCCGGCATCGCCGCGAGCTTCTCGAGCACCGCGCGCTCGCCGTCCACCTTGCCTCGCGCGGCCGCCCGGAGCTCCCGCGCGCGCTCCCGCATCGCCTCACGCTCTTCCGCGGAGAACCCTTCCGCCGCATTCGCCGCCGAGCGAGCACGGCCCGCGGCCTTCGCCGGCTTGCGGCCGTCTGCCGGCTCACGCGATCCCTTCTTCGGACTCATCGCGCTCCCTTTCCTGTTCGTGCTGGAGACCTGGTCACGTCCCGGCGCGCGCGCCACACGCGGGCGCGACAGCCGCTCCGCGGCCGCGAACACGCTCGAGCGGCGCGCCCAACGGAGCCGGCACGCCTATGCCCGACGCCGCGCCGTCCTCACGGCCAGAACCACGGCGCCGATCATCAGCAGGATGCCGATCAGCGCCGCGCCGGGCGCGTCATCCGTCTCGCCAACGTAGATGCCGGCGGCGGCGATGGCCAGGCCGATGATGATGAGTGCGATCACGGCGAAGATCTTCATTCCTCGCTCCTCCTGCGGCAGGTCACGGCGGTCGCGGGGCCCGGCCGCGCCGGTGCGGGTGGGGCGTACGCGGAGCGCCGCCGGGAGGCGAGGCGATGCGCGGGCGGCGACGCACACGGGACCCTCGGCCGGCATGCGCCCGGAGCGCCGGGCCGGTCAGGACGCGTCCTCGCTGAGGTTGGCGACCAGGCGCTGGAGCACGGCGACGGTCGTGGCATACTCGGCCTCGCTGATCCCCGCGACCGCGCGCTGCCGGACCGACTGCTGCACGGCCAGCGCCTTCTCGTACAGCTCCGCGCCCGCCGGCGTGAACTCGAACCCATCCTCCGGCGGCCCGCCGACCACGCCGCGCGCCGCGAGTCGGCCGATGGCCACGTCCACCTCCGCGGCGCCGGCGAACGGCCGGAGCACATCGGCGATCTCCTCGCGCCGCACGCCCGCCCGGCCACGGATCACGTTGAGCGCCTGCCACTCGAGCCGCGTGAGCCCGTTCGACCGCTGGGCCTCGTCGATCCGCTGCGTGAGCAGCTCATCCGCCCGCTTGAGCCAGTAGCCAATGGGGAGTTGGTTGCCTTTCCGTTCGCTCATCATCACATCACACCGGCTGCGGCGGGTGCGGCCTCGGCTGGCGTTGGGCCGGGGATCTCCCGCTCGTCGCACCCGGGATGATGGCAGCATCCGGGACCAGCCGCAACGCACGCCATCCTGAACGAGCCCAGGAGTCGTACGCCTGCCCAGCGCCTTCGCGCGTGAACTCCCGACATGGGAATCCGGATCCCCTAGCGCCGTCTGCGAGGCACCTGCACGGCGCGGTGCCCGTTGCTCGCAGCGAACGAATCCGCGTCAGCTCCAGTCCGGTTCGGTGTCAGATACCGATGCGCTGGCCGCCTCTGACGGCGAAGGGGGCTCTCCGCCGGGGTCTGGCGCAAACCACGAGTGCCCGATCACGGCGCCAAACACCACCGTCCCGAATCCGAAGAGGAACCAGTCGATGCCGGTCCACGGGTCGAACACTGGCCGACCCTCCTCGAAGCAATGCACGATGGCCGTCACGGCTGCCGTGTACGGCGCAATCGTAACCATGCCTGCCAGGTACCGGCCGCCGGCGAATGCGCGCAGTGGCCGCCCGATGAGACCGTACGCGAAACCTCCACTCGCTGACGCGGCGAGCAGGAAGGGAAACAAGCCCGCACCCCTGAGGAACACCGGGAGGAACGCCGCGCCCTCTCTAGTAATATCCAACGAGGGGACCGATGATGATCCCGCCGCGCAGGAGAATTGCGTAGCACAGCACAAGCGGCCCCACCAGACCGGGGCGGAGCCAGCTCGGCAGAGCGTCGAGCCGGTTCGCCGCGCGCATCCACATGGGAACCGGCCTCACGCCATGGGAGCCATCCGATTCCGTTTCTGTCGGTGGCATCGTTGGCCTCTCGGTCCTCACGGTGTGGTGAGCTTCCGCGATCCGAAGGGCCGAGCCCTGAAGAACTGGCTCGTCCGCGTTGTCGAATCCGCCGCACGAGGCGCCGCCACGGCGCGGGCGCGCCAAGACAACGCGAAGCGAGCGGCCGCGAAACGCAGCCGGCGATCACCCCGAAAGTGACATCGGCGTCCTGATACCTGAGTCAAGCCGCGCCGCGGAGCGGCGCCGGCTCGAACGACTTGTTAGGCCGTCGGCCCCTCGACTGGCTTGCCAGCAGCTTGCCAGGCCTTGAACCCGCCATCCAGGTGGGCCACGTTGCCGTAACCGAGTGCACGAAGCGCATGCACGGCAAGAGCAGTGAACCGCACCGGGTTCATCGGAGACCTGGTTACTTGAGTGGCGCGAGTAGTGGCTTGTCTGCCCTCTCACGCCAGTATGCCTCCTCATACTCGACCGGCGGAATATAGCCGATCGGCTCCAGGAGACGGTGGTGGTTG
>DATCLK010000017.1:0-31218 GCA_036563975.1 Longimicrobiales bacterium
GAGCTCTGGCGCTTCCGCGAGCTGGCCTTCTTCCTCGTCTGGAGGGAAGTGAAGATCCGCTACAAGCAGACGGTCCTGGGCGCGGCCTGGGCCGTGATCCAGCCGCTCTTCGCGATGATCGTGTTCACGGTGCTGTTCGGGCGGCTGGCCGGCCTGCCGAGCGAGGGGATCCCCTACCCCGTTTTCTACTATGCCGGCCTGCTGCCGTGGACGTACTTCGCGGCCGTCCTGACCGGCGCTGGTAACAGCCTGATCCAGAACTCTCAGCTCGTCACCAAGGTCTACTTCCCGCGCGTCCTGCTGCCGGCGGCCTCCGCGGGGGCGGCGCTCCTCGATTTCGGGATCGCGGCGCTCTTGCTGCCGGCGCTCATGCTGGTCTACGGGGTCCCGCTCGGCCCGGGGCTGCTCCTCATTCCGGTCCTGACCGTTCCCCTGGCCCTCGCTGCCCTCGGCGTGGGGTTGCTGCTATCGGCACTCAATGTGAACTACCGCGACGTGAAATACGTGATCCCGTTTCTCACGCAGCTCTGGATGTTCCTCACGCCGGTGGTCTATCCCGTGACGATGATCCCCGAGCGACTGCGGCCCGTGGCCGCGCTGAATCCGCTGACCGGCATTGTGGATGCCTTCCGCGCGGCGGCCGTGGGTCAGCCGATCTCCTGGCAGACGCTGGGGCCCTCGCTCGTGGTGATCGCGCTCATCCTGGCGGCGGGCATTACGTACTTCAACCGGACCGAACGTTACTTCGCGGACGTGATCTGAGTACTCCGCCTGCGGCCGAGAACGGAGTCCCGGGATGAACAACGCACTCGAGATCACGGGTCTTTCGAAGCGATACCAGCTCGGGCAGAGCGCGTCCCCGGACAACATCCGCGAGGTGATCGCCGGCTGGTTCCGCCGCCCGCGGAACCGGGAGAAGAACCAGCGGAAGACGCTGTGGGCGCTGCGAGACGTGAGCTTCAGCGTCGCCGAAGGGGAGGTCCTCGGCGTCGTCGGCAGGAACGGCGCCGGCAAGAGCACGCTCCTCAAGCTCCTGTCGGGGATCACGCATCCGACCGCCGGTGAGATCCGCGTGCGGGGGCGGGTCGCGTCGTTGCTCGAGGTCGGCACGGGATTCCACGACGAGCTGACCGGCCGCGAGAACATCTATCTGAACGGCTCCATCCTGGGGATGCCGAAGCGTGAGATCGACGCGAAGCTGGACCAGATCGTGGACTTCGCCGGTGTGCACGACTTCATCGATACGCCGATCAAGCGCTACTCCTCAGGCATGAAGCTGCGCCTGGGGTTCGCGGTCGCCGCGCACCTCGACCCGGACATCCTCCTCGTAGACGAGGTCCTGGCGGTCGGGGATGCCGAGTTCCAGAAGAAGTGCCTCAACGCCATGGACGACCTGCGGAGCGGCGGTCGAACGGTGCTGTTCGTCGCCCACAACATGGCCGCGATCGAGAACCTGTGTTCCCGTACCATGTGGATCGACGCCGGCCGCATCCGCATGGATGGCCCGACGCACGACGTCGTCCAGGCGTACATGGCCAGCTTCGCGACGACCCAACAAGGGAGCGCGGATCTCGAGGCGATAGAGTCGCGTCACGGCAACGGTGACGGGAGGTTCACCCGGATCGAGTTCCTCGACATGGACGGCAGGCCCCTGCCGGTGATCCGGAGTGGCGACCGCCTCCGTATTCGCCTGCATTACCGTGCGTACAAGCGTCTGCGTGACCTGGTCGTGGGGATCAACATCCATACCGATCTGGGCGCGCTGCTCACCGCGAGCAACAACTGGGCGACGGGCGACGACATCCCGTACGTCGAGCCGGGTGACCGATACGTGGATTGGGTCGTCGACCTGCTCAACCTGCAGCCTGGACGCTACTATCTGTCGCTGTGGCTAGGAAGGTGGGACAACCCGCACGACGTACTCAAGAATTGCGTGGCGATCGACATCGAATCAGCCGACTATTACGGCTCCGGCCGTGGGATCGATAGCCGATTCGGCCTCATCTTCATGCCTTGCCGTTGGGAAGCGGGAGGTCGGCAATGAGCGCGATCGGGCTCGTGGACGATCGGCTCGAAAGCCGCGCGGCTCAGGACGCGGCGGACAGCCCTGCCCCCGCAGCGCCCACGGTGAGCCTCGGGCTGCCGGTCTACAACGGCGAGAGATACCTTGAGGAGACGATCGAGTCGATCCTCCGCCAGTCCTATACCGATTTCGAGCTGATCATCTCGGACAATGCCTCGACGGACCGGACCGAGGAGATCTGCCGCCGTTTCGTACGACGTGATGGGCGAGTCCGGTATCGGCGGAACGAGCGCAACATCGGGGCCGCGCCGAACTACAACCTGACGTTCCAGCTCGCCCGGGGTCGGTATTTCAAGTGGGTCGCACATGACGATCTCTATGAGCCGACGTTCCTGGAGCGCTGTGTCGCGGCGCTCGATTCCGACCCGGAGGTCGTGCTCGCGTATGCCGCGGCGGTCGACATCGACGAGCACGGTCGGTTCCTGGGCAACGTCGATTTCGATCTGCATGTCGATGCGCCGCATGCGCACGAGCGCTTCCGCTACCTCGTCTGCATCAACCACTCGTGCTTGCCGATCTTCGGCGTGATCCGGGCCGACGTGCTCAGGAAGACGCCGCTGATGGGCAGCTACGTGGCGTCCGATCGCGTTCTGCTGGCAGAGCTGGCGCTGCACGGCAGGTTCCATGAGATCCCGGAGCGGTTGTTCCTGCACCGGGAGCACCCCCAGCGATCTACGCGAGCGATACCCGACCTCAGGGCTCGGGCGGTCTGGTTCGACACGAGGCTCGTCAGAGGCCAGCGGCTGCCGACCCTGAGGGTCTTCGCGGAGTACGTGAGTGCGATCCGGCGCGCGCCGTTGGAGCTGGACCAGAGCGCGCGCTGCTGGATCCACCTGCTCCGGTGGTGGAAGCACAACTGGAGGACGGTAGTGAGCGAGCTCCGTGGCTCGCACGCGGGTTCTTGATGAGCGCGACCAGGGACGTCCTTCGTGGGATCCTAGGACGATTGACCGGGTCCGTCGGCAAGGTCGCTGGCGGTGTGGGCACCGGCCTGGTCATGGACATCGGTCGGGGGTCGCGGGACTTCCTGACCGGCGCGTACGAACTGCCGGTCCAGAACGCGTTGGCCGAGATCGTGCGACCCGGGGACGTCGTCCTCGACGTCGGCGCGAACATCGGTTTCCTGACGCTGATCGCAGCCCGTCTGGCCGGCCCGGAGGGTCGAGTCATCGCGTTCGAGCCGGTCCCGGCCAACGCCCGCCTGATACGGCGGAACGTCGCGCTGAATGGCCTCCAAAACGTATCGGTCCGCGAGGAGGCGGCCGCCGCCCAGGACGGCGAGGCCGTGCTCGTCCTGGCTGAACACATCGGTGGCGCGACGCTGCTATCCGCCGGAGTGCCGGATGACGCGCGGGGGCGTATCCGGGTGAAGACCCGATCGATCGACACGCTGGTGGACCGGGGCGAGATCCCGGCGCCGGCTGTCGTCAAGATCGACGTCGAAGGAGCCGAGCGGGATGTTCTCCTCGGGATGGGCCAGGTCCTCGCACGTCACAGACCTGTTCTGCTCATCGAGCTGGACGGGCGCAGAGAAGCGGAGGTTGAGCACAAGGCCGCCCAGTGCGGTGCGATCCTGGAGGCGGCGGGCTATCGCCTCGCCTCCTTGCCACCCTCATACAAGACCGAGTGGGTGGTGAGACACGTGCTCGCGCGGCCTTCCAGCGCACGCGGCGAGCGCGTGGAGGTCGACGGGCGATGACGCCCGCCGCCGAGCCACCCCGCATGGTGCCGAGGATGTCGAAACTCCCCAACCGAGTGCTGCCGCCGGAGATCGGCGTGTTCGCCCTGGTGCCCGACACCTGGGGCGGCCCATGGATGCCCCGCCATCATATCCTGACGCGGCTTGGCCGGTTCTTTCACGTGGTTTGGTTCGATCCCGCTAGGGAGTGGCGTAGCTGGTGGCTGGGAGCATCCGAGGAGCGTCGCGCGATCGACGACGGCGTTCCGTCCATTGCGGGATTCACACTCTACCGGCCGGGCCGCTGGCTACCGCGCGTGTACCGTCCCGCCCTGGTGGCGCGAGCGACCGAGCGCGCACGCCAATGGAGGGCGCGCAGGATTCTGGAGGCGCGCGGGGCGAAGCGCATCGTCCTGTATCTGTGGCGCCCGGAATTCGAGCAAGCACTCGATCAGATCCCGCACGAACTCTCATGCTACCACATTGACGACGAGTACTCCTTCGCGCCGATCGAACAGCCATTGGGAGAGGACGAGGCGCGGCTGATTCGGCGTGTGGACCAGGTGATCATCCATTCTCACACCCTGTACGAGAAAAAGGGATCGCTCAACCCGAACACGGCGCTGATCCCGAATGGCGTGGACTACGAGATGTTCGCGGCGCCCCGGGCCGAGCCCCCTGATCTGGCGGAGATTCCGCATCCGCGCATCGGTTACGTCGGCGTGGTGAAGGAGCAACTGAATCTCGGACTGCTTGCAGATCTCACCGCGAGGCACCCGGCCTGGTCGTTCGTGTTCGTAGGGCCGAATCGCGTCCCGGAGAGCCACCCGGACATGCGTTCGCTCCTGGCGCGGAGCAATACCTACTTCCTCGGCGCCCGGCCGGTGAGGAAGCTGGCCGAGTACATGCAACACATGGATGTGAACATCATGCCTTACGTCATGAACGATTACACCCGATACATCTATCCAATGAAATTGCACGAGTATCTCGCGGCTGGGGCGCCGGTGGTGAGTTCCCCGATTCCGGCCGTTCTGCCGTTCGGGCACGTCGTGCATCTCGCCAGGACGCTGGACGAATGGACCGAGCGCTTGCAGCTCGCGCTGACGCCGGAGGCCAACGCGCTGGAGCGACGTGAGGAGCGACGGGCTGTTGCGCGAGCCCACGACTGGAATCACCTGGCGCTGCGCGTCGCGCGACTGCTTTGCGAACGCATGGGGCTGCACGAGCTGGACCACCTCGAGGAACAGGAGACGAAGGCCATCGCCACCCACTGATCGAAGCTCCGCTACGTCGCGGACGAGCCTGGTGGGCCTCGGCGCCGGCGCGGCGTCCCGCTGGCCCGCCGGTGGTGCGAGCCATCGCCTGCCGGGTCGTCAGCACAGTGGAGCACTGGACCACGCCCTGGCGTAGACCCAACGACTGCTGCGCTCTCACCGATCGAAGCGGGTCCCTGTCACGCTGTCCGGCAGCGAATGGGCCCGGCACCCGACCGCGCCGCGGGAAGGCCCGGCGCATGCGGCGCCTTTCCACGCCACGGCCCAGTCCCAAGAAAACATCCACGGTGAGGCATGCGCCAACGCTGCAGGGGTGTGAATCCTGCAACGGCGATCGCGCGCTTCTGAGACAGCCACTCTCTCGTAGCCACGATCGATCGTGCAGGGGGCAACCCCTTGAGCAGCACGCTGGTCACAGGCGCGACGGGGTTCACGGGTTCTCACCTCTGCCGCCGCCTTGTCGCGGATGGTCATCACGTGATCGCCCTGGTCCGGCCGACGAGTCGGACACGGGAGCTGGAAGAGATGGGGGTCGAGTGCCGGGTCGTGGACATCTGCGACCGCGCGGCGCTGAGATCCGCCTTTCCCCAGGTCGACATCGTCTACCATCTCGCCGCGGCGTATCGAACCGAGCACGCCGACCGAACGGTGTTCGAGCGGGTGAACGTCCGCGCGACGGAGAACCTTCTCGCCACGGCGCTCGAGGCGGGCGTCGGACGGTTCGTGCACTGCTCGACGGTGGGCGTCCAGGGGCACATCGCGGATCCGCCCGCCAGGGAGGAGTACCGGTTCCGACCGGGTGATCATTATCAGCGTAGCAAGCTGGAGGGCGAGCTGCTCGCGCGGTCGTACGCGGACCGCGGCCTGGACGTGACCGTCGTTCGCCCTGTCGGGATCTACGGGCCGGGAGATCGGCGGTTCCTCAAACTGTTCCGTGCGATCGCGCGGGGCCGGTTCATCATGATCGGCTCCGGCGAGGTGCTGTACCACCTGACGTTCGTGGACGACCTGGTGGAGGGCTTCGTTCTGGCGGGCTCGAGCCCGGCGGCACGAGGGGAGGTCTTCACCATCGGTGGGCCGCGATACACGACGCTGCGTGAGCTGGTGAACCTCATTGCCGACACGTTGGGCCGGCCGCATCCCCGCGGGCACATCCCGTTCTGGCCGGTGCACGCGGCGGCGGTGGTCTGTGAGTGGGCGTGCCGCCCGCTCGGCATCGCCCCGCCGCTGTACCCTCGCCGGGTCGAGTTCTTCGCCCACGATCGCGCCTTCGACATCTCCAAGGCGCGCCGCCTGCTGGGCTACGAGCCGCGGGTAGACCTGGAAGAAGGGCTCGCGCGGACGGCCGCATGGTATCGCGAGCAGGGTCTGTTATGACGGTCCGGCCCTCGCTCGCCACGGGCGCTGCGCCGGCGGCAGCGTGCGCGCAGCGCCGGGTCCTGGTGGACGCGCACGTTCACCTGCACGCATGCTTCGAGCTGCGAACCTTCCTGGACAGCGCGGCCGCCAACTTCCGGCGCGCGGCAGAGCATATCGGCTTGCCGGGCGACACGCTCGGGTGCCTCTGCCTCGTGGATTTCGGGCCGCGGCTCGCATTCGTCGAGCTCCGCGAGCGTGCGGGCGCAGAGGTGTGCGACGGCTGGACGGTTGGCACGCTCGACGAAGAGAGCTCTCTCTGCCTGACCCGGACGGACGGCGCGCGCCTGCTGCTCCTCGCGGGCCAGCAGATCCACACGGGCGACGGGCTCGAGGTGCTGGCGCTGGCGACGACGCAGCGCTTCCAGGATGGGGTGGGCCTCGAGGCGACCGTGGACCGGGTGCTCGCCGCGGGAGCACTCGCCGCGGTGCCCTGGGGCTTCGGGAAATGGTGGCTGGGCCGGGGGCGGCGAGTCGCCCGGCTGATCGAACGCGCACCTCCGGGCCTGTTCCTGGGTGACAATGCCGGCAGGCCGGAGCCCGGCCCGCGCTCCGGACTCTTCGACCTGGCTGCCGAGCGCGGTGTGCGCGTGCTTCCGGGGACCGATCCCCTGCCCTTCCGCCGGAGCGCGGCGCTGCCGGGTCGCTACGGGTTCGTCCTGCCCGACGGACTCGATCCGCGCAGGCCTGCGGAAGGGTTGAGGCGGGTCCTCCTCGCCGCGACCGCGCAGCCGCGCATCTTCGGGCGGCGCGCCCGGCCGCTCCGGTTCCTGCGCGACCAGACGATGATGAACCTGAAGAAGTACGTCGGAGGGCTGGCCGCGTGAGAGTGCTCGTGGTCGCGCCGCAGCCATTCTTCTCGCCGCGAGGCACGCCGTTCAGCGTGTACTACCGCACCCTCGTCGCGGCAGAGCTGGGGGCCCGCATCGATCTGTTGACGTACGGGGAGGGGGACGACGTCGACATCCCCGGCGTCCGGATCATCCGGATCCCCCGGTTTCCGTGGCTCGGGCCCATCCGGATCGGGCCCTCGTGGCCGAAGCTCTTCCTGGACGTCGTCCTCATCGCATGGACGGTGGCCCTCCTCGCCCGAAACCGCTACGACGTCGTCCACGCGCACGAGGAGGCCGTCTTCTTCTGTCGCTTTCTGAAGCCGATCTTCGGGTTCAAGCTGATCTACGACATGCACTCCAGTCTTCCGCAGCAGTTGCGGAACTTCCGGTTCAGCTCGTCGCGGGTGCTGATCAGCCTGTTCGAGCGCCTCGAGGACAGCAGCCTGCGGGCGGCGGACGCGGTGATCACGATCTGCCCGGATCTCGCCAATCACGCCGTGCGCCGCATCCGGGACCCGGGTCGTCATTTCCTCATCGAGAACTCGATCTTCGAGCCGGTGCGGCTGCGGGCGGACGCACCGCGCCGAGCGGCGGGAGCCCTGGCTCCGCCCGAGCTGCCGGGCGATCGGCCGATCGTGCTCTATGCCGGGACGTTCGAACCCTACCAGGGACTCGACATTCTCGTTCCCGCGTTTGCACGGGTACGGGCGAGCCGGCCGGATGCGCTGCTCGTGCTGGCCGGCGGCCAGCCCGCGCAGGTGGACCGTTACCGCCGGCTGGCCGAGGAGGAGGGCGTCGGCGAGGCCTGCGTCTTCACGGGGGTGCTGGAGCAGGAGGCGGTGCGCCAGCTCGTGCGCCGGGCGGCGGTGCTGACATCGCCGCGGACGGCGGGCCTGAACACGCCGCTGAAGATCTACGAGCAGCTGGCGAGTGGCATCCCGCTGGTCGCCACGCGTGTGCCGGCTCACACCCAGGTCCTCAACGAGGAGGTCTGCTTCCTCGTCGACCCGGAACCGGACAGTCTCGCGGCCGGGATCCTGGCAGCCCTGCGCGGCGATGAGCGGTGCCGGCGGGTCGTCGCTGCGGCGCGCGCCCTCTACGACGCTCACTACTCGCGCAGCGCATACGAGGCGAAGATGCGGGCGCTCCTCCAGGCCGTCTCCTGATGTGCGGCATTGCCGGCATCATCTCACTCGGCGGGCCGGCGCCCGCGCCCGAGGCACTTCGGGCCGCCTGCGACACCCTCGTGCATCGCGGGCCCGATGATGGGGCGATCGACATCCGTGGCCAGGTGGGACTGGGGATGCGGCGCCTCGCGATCATCGACGTGGCCGGCGGGCGCCAGCCGTACTTCAACGAGGACGGGACGGTCCGCGCGGTCTTCAACGGCGAGATCTACAACTTTCGCGAGCTGCGGAGGTCCCTCGAGGCGCGTGGGCATCGGTTCACGTCCCGCACGGACGGGGAGGTGATCGTCCATCTCTGGGAGGAGCATGGGCAGGAGTTCCTCCGCATGCTCAACGGGATGTTCGCGATCGCGCTCCACGATGCGCGGCGGCAGCGTGTTGTCCTGGCGCGCGACCGCCTGGGGGTAAAGCCGCTGTACTACGCGCGGACCAGGGACCACCTCGTCTTCGGCTCGGAAGTGAAGGCGATCCTCGCCTCAGGCCTGGTGGACAGGCGGCTGGACGTGGATGCCCTGGGAGAGTTCCTGGCGTGGGAATACGTGCCCGCGCCGCGCACGCTGTTCAGCGGGATCATGAAGCTCGAGCCCGCCCAGTTGCTCGAGATCGACCTCGCGAGCGCGCGGCTGTGCTCCCGCAACTGGTGGGACATCCCGCTGCCGGAGGAGCGGGGGCTCGCGGCGAGGGAGTGGGTGGAGGCGGTCGAAGAGAAGATCCGGACCGTGGTTCAGCGGCAGCTCATCAGCGACGTGCCCCTCGGCGCGTTCCTGTCCGGAGGGGTCGACAGCTCCCTGGTGGTGGCTGGCATGGGGGATGCCCGCGTTTTCACCATCGGGTTCGACGATCCCACCTACAACGAGCTGCGATGGGCCCGCGCCGTGGCGGCGCACCTCGGCGTGCGCCACGAGGTGGAGGTGATCCGTCCAGACGCGGTCGAGCTCTTCGATCGCATCATGCCGTTCCTCGACGATCCGATCGCGGACTCGTCCGTCTTCCCGACGTATCTGGTTTCGCGCCTGGCGCGCCGGGAGGTGACGGTCGCCCTCACGGGAGATGGCGGCGACGAGCTGTTCGGCGGATACGAGACGTACGTCGCGCAGCAGCTCGCAGGGGCATGGGCGCGCGTTCCCCGGCTCTTGAGGGAGCGGATGCTCGCGCCGCTCGTCCGCCGCATGCGGCCACGCCCGGCAAAGAAGGGCCTGGTCAACAAGGCGAAGCGATTCGTGGAGGGCCTCGAGCACGATGAGGCGCTGGGGCATGCGAGGTGGCGGCTGTTCATGGGGGAGCGCTTGCGGCGGGAGCTCTTCACGCCCGAAGCGGAGAGCGCGCTGCGCGCACCGGCTGGCAGCCACATCCTCCGGCTGATGAAGGCCGCCGGCCCGCGGTCTCCACTGGCGCGCGGACTCTACACCGACGTGAAGAGCTACCTCAGCGACAACTGCCTGCTGAAGGTGGACCGGATGTCGATGGCGTGCTCGCTCGAGGTGCGGGTTCCGTTGCTGGACCACGAGCTGGTCGAGCTCGCGTTCTCCGTGCCGGACCGACTGAAGGTCCGGCGTGGCGAGACGAAGGTCCTGCTGAAAGAGGTCGCGGCGCGCGCGGTTCCGAGGTCTTGCGTCTACCGCCAGAAGGAGGGGTTCAGCACGCCGATCAAGCACTGGCTGCGGGGGCCGTTGCGGCCGATGCTGGAGGACGCGCTGGCGCCCGAGCGCGTGCGCCGGGAGGGGCTGTTCCGGACCGAGGCCGTCGAGACGCTCAAGCGAGAGCACCTCGCGGGCCGAGCCAACCACAGTCACGTGCTCTGGGCACTCCTGGTCTTCCAGGATTGGCGGCAGCGCTGGCGCGTATGATCGAGCGGCGGCCCGCGGATTTCGCGCGGGATCGGTACGATCTGCTCGTGGTGGGCGGAGGGGTCTACGGTGTCGCGGTCACGCTGGAGGCGGCGTTGCGCGGGCTGCGGCCGCTCCTCTTGGAGCGCGCCGACTTCGGGGGCGGGACGACATGGAACAGCTTCCGAATCATCCATGGAGGCCTGCGCTACCTCCAGACCCTCGACCTGCGGCGGTTCCGGGAATCGGTGCATGAGCGGCGGTGGTTCCTGCGCCACTTTGCTGAGCTGGTCCGGCCCTTCCCGTTCGTGATGCCGATCTCCGGCAGGGGGATGCGCCGGGTGCCTATCTTTCGCGCAGCGCTGTGGCTGAACGACCTGCTGTCTTTGCGGCGCAACGCTGGGGTCGAGCGCACACACCACATCGGCGGAGGCCGCGTCCTGGGCGTGTCGGAGACGCTGGAGCTCGTGCCGGGCCTCGACCGCTGCGGGCTCCGCGGCGCCGCGCTCTGGTACGACGGCGTGATGACGTGTGCGCCGCGCATGCTCATCGAGATGCTCCACTGGGCGTGCGCGGCCGGAGCGCGCGCGCTGAACTACGTCGAGGCGAAACGGCTGCTGATGGAGGGGACGCGGGTGGCCGGGCTCGAGGCCGTGGACCGGACCAGCGGCGAGACCCTTGTCATCCGGGCGCCCGTCGTGGTCAACTGCGCCGGCCCGGAGGTGCGTGGCGTGGCACGGCGGCTGGATCGCGACATCCCACACCTGTTCTCGCCGTCGATCGCGTTCAACCTCCTGATCTCCAGGCCGCCGCCCTCCCCGATCGGCGTAGCAGTGCTTCCCCACGCCGGCGCGAGGACGTACTTCGTGCGGCCGTGGGGCGACTGGTCGTTTGCGGGCACGTGCCACCTCCCGGTCAGCGACGAGGCGGCCGTGCACGGGCCCGGCCCGCGCGACATCGAGGGGATGATCGCCGACCTGAACGCAGGATTGCCGGGCTGGGGCGTGGGCACGGATGACGTGCGCCGCGTCTTCTGGGGCCTGCTCCCGGTCAGTACCCGTGGAACCGTTCGCTTGTCGACCCGGCCCGTGCTGCACGATCACGCACGCAGCGGCGGGCCGACGGGGTTGTTCAGCCTATCGGGGGTGAAGTTCACGACGGCGCGGCGTGTAGCCGAGGTCCTGCTGGCGATGATCCTCGAGCGCGTGCCCGGGCTGCGGCCCGGCCCGGTATCCCCTGTCGAGCGCCCGGAGCCCGCCACGGTCCCTTCCGCCTCCGAGCTCCGCGCGCTGCTACGAGCGGATCCTGCGGCCGCCCGTTCCCTCATGATCCGGCTGGTGGCGCACGAGGCCGTCATCGAACCGGATGACCTGCTCCTGCGCCGGACCGATTGGGGAGTCGACCCGGAGCAGCGGGACGTGCTCGCCAGCCAATTGGGGATCTCGCTCGGTGCGCGCTCCCATGTGCCCGGGGCGGTGGAGCAGCGTGCGGCGGCAGGCGGGGCCGAGGGCCGCCGCGCATGAGGAGCTCGTCGGGAATGGCAAGCGACCCGCTTCCGAGCGCCAGAGACCCGTCCGTTGCATCCGGGCCACAGTTGTCGTGGTGTAGTCCGGACGTTTAGCGCCAGCTCTCCCGGCCGCGGGCGCGTTCCGGCTTCGGATTCGCCGCAGGGGATCCCGGTGGTCCGCGGCGTCGCTCGCGACGTTGGCGGCGCGTGTCGCCGATCCGCGCCGTGGCCGGCTTCGTGCATGGCGCGCCGGCCGAGGTCAGGGGCCGAGCGACCTCGTGTTCATCCTGCCGGTCGAAGCGGAGAACTCGGAAGGATCGAGCGCCGCCGGGGCGGGCGGACCAGACGCACTTCGGCGCCTCTGCGCCAAGACCTGAGAATTCAATCGAGAGTTGAAGCCCCCGCTGCGCGCAGTGTTGACGCGCGGGGCCGCGGCCGGGACGCCGTTCGCGCGGACGGCCCGTGCCGGCATGGGGTGAAGGCGGCGATGACGCCGAGGCGCCGCCTTGCCCGGCATCCCGGGCCCCGGTCGGCACCTCGCGGCTGCCGTTCTGCGCGCTTCTGTTTGTTCAGGCGGGTTACGCTGCCCGTATCGCCAGGGCGTCGTTGCCATCACCACCGGTCGCGCTCGAGCGCGACGAGGAACGATGCACGGGAGACCGGCATGATCTTCGGGACCATCGAGGCGCCCGCCTGTTCCGGCCGGATCACGGAGCGCTGGAACGCCTGGGGGCTCGGCAACGACGATGCGGCCCTCGAACGCTGGGAAGAAGACGGCTTCCTTGCCGCGATGGTGTCGAGCGGCGCACCGGCGCTGGATGAAGGCCGACTGGTCCATCACGATCCCGCTTCGCGAGTGACCGTCCTCCTTTACGGGGAACTCCACGATGTGGGCGACCTGGCCCGGCGGCTCGGCGGCGGACCGCAGCCAGAGGTCGGATCGCTGCTCGTGGAAGGTTATCTCCGCCTCGGGACCGAACTCTTCCGCCGGCTGAACGGCAGCTTCGTCCTCGTGATCCGCGACCCCGCGCGGGGCCGCGTGTGGATCGCGCGGGACCATCTCGGCATCGAGTCGCTCTACTACCGCCGGACGGGCGAGGCGGTGCACTTCTGTTCCGACCTGCGGCCGCTGAAGAACGTCGGTGGCGGCACGTGCCTGGAGCCGGCCGTGGTGCTCCGCTACCTCCTGCTCAACTACAACCCCGGCTTCGAGACGCTTTATCGCGGGATCGAGAAGCTCCGCCCGGGGCACGTGCTTCGGATCGAGGCCGGCGGCATCCGCACCGAGCGGTACTGGGCGCCATCGTTCCGCGAGACTCCCGTCAAGTCGCGCGAGGAGTACCGCGAGGAGCTCCGTGCGCTGATTCGCGATGCGGTCCGCATCCGGCTCCAGCCCGGCTGCCCGGCCGGTGCGTACCTGAGTGGCGGCATGGATAGCAGCTCGGTCGTCTGCTTGATGACCGAGGAGCTCGGCTCGCCGATCCACACGTTCTCGTTCCGTTGCGCCGTCAAGTCGTTCGACGAAGTGGTCTATGCCCGCGCCGTGAGCCGGCATTGCGGCGCCCGACACCACGAGGTGCCCTACGATGCGGACAGCGCGAGGGAGATCGTCGAGCTCGTCCCGCTGCTGCAGGAACCGATGTCCGATGTCGGGATCGAAGTCGCGACGTTTCTCCTGGCGAAGAAGGCGGCAGGGCTGGTCGGTTACGTGCTGACGGGCGATGGCGGCGACGAGCTGTTCGCGGGGCACCCGGTCTACGCGGCGGACAAGGTGGCCCAGCGGTTCGAAGCGCTGCCGCGCTTGGTCCGCGAGCCGCTCGCCGGCTTGCTCCAGCGGCTCCCGGACAGCAGCAAGAAGAAGAGCGCCACGATCAAGCTCCGGCGCTTCGCCTACAGTGTCGGGTTCCCAAGCGAGCTCCACAGCAACCGGTGGCGGATCTATTACAAGCCGGATGAGCTGAGGAGGCTGCTTTCTGCCGACTGGCAGGCGGTCCTCGACACGGCGGATCCGCTCGCGCCGCTCCGGACGATCTACGCCGAGGCGGATGGCCGCGATCATCTGAGCAGGAGCCTTTACGGGGACTACCAGACCGTGGTGGACTTCTATCTGCGCCGGATGCAGCTCGTGCGGCGGTTGGGCTTCGTGGGGCGGTACCCGTTACTCGATCACCGCCTGGTCGAGTACGCGGCCCGGATCCCCTCGGACCTGAAGGTCACGAGTGACGCGGCGACCAAGTTCCTGCTGCGGGACGCGATGGCCGACGTGCTACCCCCGGAGATCCTGGCGCGCAAGGACAAGCTGGGCAACAGCGTGCCGCTCAAGAACTGGCTGCGGCAGCGCTCGGAGCTACGGTTGCTGGTGGAGGAGCTCCTCTCACCGGAGGTCGTGCGGCGCCGCGGCATCCTCGATCCGGCCCAGGTCCAGTCGCTCTGGCAGCGCCACCTCCAGGGCTGGGAGAACAACAGCCATCGGCTCTGGGCGCTCGTGGTCTTCGAGCTCTGGTGCCGCAGCGCCATCGACGCGCGACCTGCATGAACCGGACGATTCCGCTCGGATCGATCCAGGCCGTGGGGGCCGCTCGCGGGGCGGGTACCGTCCGCCGGCGCCGGCTGCTGTTCCTCTCGATGTACGACCCCCACGTGCCAATGACGGGCGCGGGAACCCGGGGGGGCGAGTTCGTGAACCATCTCGCCCGCCGCTTCGACCTCGATCTCCTTTACCTCGACGGCTCGGGGCAGCCGCCGGCCCCGGCGCTGGCCGATCGGTTCGCCGGCCGGCTGACGGGGCTCCGCTCGCGGACCAGGATCCCGTTCCGGCGGTTCGACTACTTCGTGTTCAGCCGGCGGCTCTACCGGGAGGCTCGGCGGCTCATGCGCCGGCACCGCTACGACGTCGTGGTCTGCGACTACGGCCTGAGCGCGATCTACGGGCTGATGCTGCAACGCGAGTTCGGGGTCCCCTTCATCTATTCGTCTCACAACGTCGAGTACCTGGTCCAGACCGACAAGGCGAGGAGGGACAAGCGGCGCTGGCTGCTTGCGCCTTACGTCTACCTCGTCGAGCGGCTCGCCGTCCGTCACGCCCGCCTCGTGGTGGCGATCAGTGCCGAGGATGCGCGGCACTACGGCCGGTGGACATCCAGCGAGAAGATCGTGGTGATCCCGCAAGGCGTGGATGTCGCGGTGTTCAACCCCTATTACGATCCGCCGAGCAACGACCCCAAGATCGTGCTCTTCTGCGGGAACTACAACATCCAGTTCAACCGCGACGCCGTGAACGTCGTGATGGAGCAGATCCTCGCGCCGGTCCTGGCCCGGCGGCCGAGAACCCTCTTCCGCTTCGTGGGGCTCGGGCCACCCCCCGCAATACGGCATCCCAACGTGGAGTTCACGGGCTTCGTCGAAGACTATCCCGCGCTGCTGAAGGCCGCGGACGTCTTCATCTCGCCCGTGCAGCAGGGTCGCGGGTTCCCCACCAAGATCATCGAGGCGCTGGCCTGCGGGAAGCCGGTCATCGCCACACCCGTCGCCGCGCGCGCGATCCCCCGCGACTTCGAGCGACTCCGGGTCCACACGCTGGAGGAGTTTCCGGACGCGATCTGCCGGGCGCTGGACGAGGGACGGCCGGTGGCGACCGGAGACTTCGCGAAGGTGCGGGAGCACTACTCGTGGGCGACGAACATCGGCCGACTGGGGGATTGGATCGAGGCCGGAGGAGTCCTCGCGGGATGATGGCGGCGATCAAGGACGCGCTCGTGATGGCGCGCACCTACGTGCAGGGAGGATATCCGCCATACGTCCGGTCGGGCGCGATCAGGGAGGACGACCTGATCGCGTTCGTCTATCACGACGTGCAAGCGGATGCGCTCGAGCCGCACCTCCGGTACCTGAGGGAGAACGGCTACGAGACGATCACGTGCGACGAGGCCGTGGAACGGCGCCGTGCGCGCGGCCACGACAGAACGGTTCTGCTCACCTTCGACGATGGGCTCGCCTCGTTGTACGAGCAGGTGTACCCGATACTGCGGGCGTACCGGATGCGGGCGGTAGCGTACATCGCGCCGGCGTGGATCGGGCGGCCGGGCTTCCTCACGTGGGAGCAGTGCCGGGAGATGCACCGTTCGGGGCTGTTCGACTTCCAGTCGCACTCGAACGCGCACGACAGGGTCGTCACGCGCCCGACGGTGGAGGGGATCTGGATCCGGCGCAGGCCTGGCCACGTGCCCTGGGGGCTGCCGGGCATCACCCCGGAAATGCTCGATCGGGGCGTGCGCTGGCTACCCGTGCTGCCGGGCGCCTCGCGCTTCGAAGATGCTCCCCGGGTACGGCTGCCCGACACCTTCTGGGAGGAGTGCCTTCACGCGCAGCCCGCCGCGGGCCGGGACGCCCGCGCGCTGAGGCGGCTCGCCCAGGAGCTGCTGCGCCGGCACGCGCGGCCGGGGGCGTACGAGGTCGAGCGACACACGCTCGAGCGAATGGTCGAGAGTCTCGAGGCATCGCGGCAGGCCATCGAGCGGGAACTGGCGGGCCATCGCGTGAGACACTTCGCGTTCCCTTGGATGAAGAGCTCGGCGACCGCGTGGACGGCGCTCGAACGCTGCGGCTTCGCTTCCGGCGCGATCGGCCTCTTCACACCAGACGAACCGGGGGCCACGGCGGCGCCCGGGCTGCTGCGGATCCACCGCGTCAACGGCGACTACTGCCTCGCCCTGCCCGGCAGGGGGCGGCAGTCGTTTTTCAGGGTCACGGCTGCCAAGGCGCGGCGGCGCATCGCAGGCGCGAACCCGTATGGCCTCTGAAGGCGCGATACCGGGGCCCGCGACCGTATCGGCCGTGATCGTGAACTGGAACGGGGAGGCCGTGCTACCGGCCTGCCTCGAGTCGGTGTTCCGATCCACCCACCCGCTCGCCGAGGTCATCGTGGTCGACAACGGATCCGTGGATGGATCCCTCGCGCTGCTGAGCGAGCGGTTCGCCGATCGGGTGACGGTCATCCGGAACGAGCGCAACCTGGGCGCGCCACGCGCACGCAACCAGGGCATTCGCCGCGCGCTGGCTGGCGGCGTGGATTTCGTGTTCACGCTGGACAACGATCTGACCATGGCGCCCGACACGATCGAGGTCCTCGTCGACGTCCTGCGCCGGAACCCGGACGCGGCCATGGCGGGCGCGCTGATCCTCGACCAGGCCCGGCCGGACGTGATCCTCTCGGCGGGCCACCGGATCAACTGGACACAGAACCTCGTGAAGACCCTGGGGGCCAACCAGCGCTTCCGGGGACAGTTCCGGGGCACCTGGGAAGTGGATTACGCCGGCAGCGGCGCGCTCCTCACGCGGGCGGGCTACCTGCGGCGGTACGGCGCCTTCGACGAGCGCTACCTCGGCTACGGCTACGAGGACACGGACTTCGGCTTCCAGGCCGTGGCACGCGGATGGAAGGTGCTCTGCTGCGCCGATGCGAGGGTGTGGCATCGCCCGCACACGGGGATCGGGCGCTACAGCTATCGCAAGAAGTACCTGGAGGCGCGCAATGCCGTGGTGTTCATGAAGCGGCACGGCAACGTGTTCCGCTGGTCCAAGTACCTGTTCTACGTGCTGCTCGGGTTCGGTTACGCGGCGGTTCGCGAGGGGCTCCGCGGCAACTTTGCGGGAGTGAGGGGAAAGGTGCGTGGATTCATCGATGGCCTCCGTGGTCGCGAGGATCTCGCGTACCGACTCCTGGACCCAGGCGAGTCGCGATAATGGACGCAACAGATCAGGAAACCCGCGTGCTCGGGGCCGGGGCGAGCGTTGCCCTGGCGGGCGCCCTGGTCGGAAGCGGCCTGACGTACCTCACGGGGCTCGTCGTCTCCCGCCTCGTGGGAGCCGAGCTCCTCGGCGTGTACTTCCTGGCGATCATCTGGCTCACCCTCGGAAGCACCATCGGCCGGCTGGGGTTGTCGGACGCGTTGCTGCGCTTCGTTCCACCCGCGCGGCTGCGCGGGGACCGCGCAGGAGCCAATCTCGCGATCAAGACTGCGGTCTACCTGGGAGCCGGCGCGGGGATCCTGTTGGCCGGGGTGTTCTCGATCCTCCTGGTGTGGCTGCGTGCCGGTTCCTCGGACAGACTCCTGGCCTCGTATCTCGGCTGGTTCCTCTGGGCCCTGCCACTCCACGTGATCTTCACCCTGCTCCTGATGGTGATCCAGGCGCACCAGTGGATGAGCCGGGTCGCCGTGATCAGGGATCTCCTGCAACCATTGCTGTTGATCGGCCTCACGGCCGCCCTCGTGCCCGTGGCTGGGCCCAAGATCGGGCTGGTAGGCGGATTCGCCCTGTCCCTGGCGTTGGCGATCCCTCTTGCCCTGCTGAGCGTCAGCCGGATTGCACCCGGGGCGCTCACGACCCCCGGGTGGGCGCCGGTTCGCCCCATGCTGCTCTTTTCGCTGCCCGTGATGCTGAGCGATGCGAGCAGCTACGCCTACCGGTGGCTGGATACGCTGGTGATCGGCCGTCTCTTGACCCTTCGCGACGTGGGGATCTACAACGCGGCGAGCCGGACGGCGCTGCTCGTGTCGCTGGTCCTGACGGGCGCCAACGCCATCTATGCCAGCATCGCCGCCGGGTACTTCAACACCGCCCGGGTGGATCAGCTCCAGAGGGCGCTGCACGCCGCCATACGCTGGTGCCTGCTGCTCGCGCTGCCGCTGGTCCTCGTCCTCGTCGTGGGCGGTGACTGGATCCTGTCGCTCTGGGGACGCCAGTTCTCCGAAGCCGCACCGGCGCTCGTCATCCTGGCCGGCGCGCACCTGGTCGGGATTCCGGCGGGCCTGTTCGCGTACACGCTGGTGATGTGCAATCGGGAGAGGGTGGAGCTGCTGAACACTCTGGTTCTGCTGGTTCTGCTACTCTCGACCAGTCTGCTGCTGATCCCGCTGATGGGTTTGGTGGGTGCGGCCGCTGCGCTGTTCGTGGTCAACACGCTGGCTCTGCTCGTCCGTGGCTATCAGGTGCGACGGCTGCTGGGCGTGCAGCCCTTCACGGCGAGTCTCCTGAAGCCGATCGGCGTGGCGTTGCTCGCGCTGGTCATCGCCTCCGGGGTCAGGAGCAGGATTCCTCTCCTGTTGGCCGCAGGCGGGTCGGCGGCGGCCGGGGCGGACGCGCCTGCGCTGCTCGCGTCACTCGCCGTGCTCGGCTCCATCGTGGCGATCGCGTTTTTCGGCCCTTGCTTGTTGATGGATGCGCAGGGACGGGAGCTCGTCCGCGTGTCCGTGCTCCGACTCCTGCGCCCAGGCCGTCCCGCCGCGGAGTAGGCCGCGATGAGCGCGCATCCGGCGGGTACGCGAGTCGCTTGGCAGAGGGGGATGCGCGCCCGGCCACGACTGCTGTGGGTGGTCGTCACGGGCGCGCTCTACATCCTCCTCGCAAACGATGGCAGGCACCACTGGCACGAGTGGCGGCACGTCTACTCGGCGGCCCACTTCACCATCGACCAGCTCGCCGCGGGCGAATTCGATCCCGGGCCACCCCCGGAGAGAACGGCCCAAGAGCGTGGCGGCTGGTACTGGGGACAGTTGGGACACGAAGCCCTCCTGCGCGCGGCCATCCGGCTGGCGGGGCCGGGGCTGGGGACGGTGGCCCTCCTGGAATGGTTGTACGGCCTGCTGGTTCCGCTGGCCGTACTGCTGATCCTCCTCACGCTGCGGCGCCTGTCACTCGGAATCGATCCGACCCTGATCTCGGCTGCCACCCTCCTGTCGCCCCTCGCAGTCTACCTCGGGTTCAAGCTGATGGGCGAGGTGCCGGCGTTGCTCTTCGCGGCGTTCGCCGGATACCTCTTCCTGGTGGGCCTCCGCGCACGGCCTGGCCTCGCGGCCGCGGCGCTCCATGCGGGAGCCGGCCTCTCCCTCGCGCTTTGCTTCCTGTGCAAGGTGTTCATGCCCCTCTCGTTCTTCGGGTTCGCGCTGGCGTTGCCCGGCGCGTTTCCCGAATACGGGTGGAGGCAGGTGTCGGGGCGATTGCTGTTCACCGCGGGAGTTGCGGCCGCGGCCGTGGCGTTGGCAAGCTCCGCGGTCTCGGTTCGGCCGACGGACTGGGCGCTGGTGTACGTCTTCTTCCGCGAGTACCGGCAACCGATGGCGGCATCCGCCTTCGGCCTCCTGAGCGCGGGGTCCCTGCTCTACGCGCTCGTCCCGTTCTCGTTCCTCGCCCGGGACTCGAAGGCGGTGCGGTTTTTCGCTGCGTGGTTGGCCTTCGCCGCAGCTCCCGTGCTCCTGCTGGCGACCAATTTCATCGAGGCCCGTTATCTCGCCGTCGCCTTGGTTCCGTTCGCGGGCCTGAGCGTTGTCGGCCTGCAAGAGATCATGCGCCGCGTTCGCGGGCCCGCGGGCGATGTGGCGCGTCGAAGCCGCAGTGCCGTCGCCACACTGATGGTCGTGCCTGTGGCGACGGCAGGCGCGCTCCCCTTCTTACCTTACGAGATGAGCTGCCGGGAACTGGTCGGCCTCGTCAATCGGATCTGGGGCGAAGATCCGGACGCCGCACTTCTGGTGCCATGGAATTACACCGATTATCACTTCCTCTCGTTCGCGTTCCCGGAGCGGCCCATCTACCTGGTCCAGTCCCCCATTGACGCCCGTGGCCACGTGTATCGGGACAGCCTTTGGGAACGGCGTCAGGAGCGGAACTACGGGCGCGCGTTCATTGCCGGCCCGGAGCACCTCGGCCGCGTTGCGGAGATCGCGAGAGTCTACCTCGGCCACGACGTGCTGCCCCCGATTGCCAATCTCCGGAAGCTCGCCTCGAGCCTGGGCTTCACGCCGATCGTGCGGAGCCTGGATGCGATGCAGCCCCGGAGACACATCACGGAGAGCTGGATGTGGAGCAGTCGGGAGGTACGGCTCCGGGAAGCGCTGCGCGTTGGTCGGTACGCCGCATACCGCGTCGAAACCAAGCCGGCGGCTTCTTCGCCCTGATCCGGCTCCGTGTTTGCGGCGGAGCCGTTCTCCGTCGCGATGGGTTCGAAACCGCCGTGGCGGCTCCGCCTCGACCCGCCTTCCTGTTTGCGCCGAACCCGTTGCCGGTACCGACGGTAGCGGCTCCGCTCAGATCCGCAACGACCGTGGTGGCTTCTTGTCGCCGTCTCCTCGCCCTGATCCGGCGGGAACCCGAGCCGGTACGCCCATCGCGCGCGTTCTGTTCGGCGGCGGCATCCGGGATCGCCGTTGTCGATCCGACTGTGGCGGAAGCGAGCGCGGAAGTGGCAGCGTGACCCTCCATCTCCGAGCCCGGCTGCGTCCGTCCCCTCAGCGAGTCCAACGAGCCGATACTCGCTGAACGGCACCGGGTCGCCGCCCCTCCTTCGGGAGAACGCCAGGATTCACCGGTAGATGTGCAGCACCCAGTCCGCGCCCGCGGGCTTTTCGAACCGCCGGATCCCGCCGCCGGCGATCTCCTTCGCAATGGCCGTCCGCACGCCGCTCCGCGGGTCCAACCATTCCGCGCGCAGGGTCCCGTCTGCCCCCGTCAGATCGACCTCCACCGGGCCGCCGTTCTCGAGGTAGACGATGTACTCGTGCCCTGGATCGGCCAGACACAGCGCTCCGGCGGATACCAGCTCACTGCACGGGGCCATCCCGGAGAAGGGGACGCTCGCCATGAAGTCGTACAGGATGGCGAGATCATCGTGCGCTTTCCCCATCCCGTGCGGCCCGATCCCCTTGCCCTTCAGGTCGAACTCGCCGTAGAGAAAGAACCCGCCCGCCAGGCTGATCCCCCACGCACCGCGGCGAACCTGGTCCGCCGTGAGTTTCTCGGAGCCCTCCCACACCAATTCCGTGCCTGCCACCGGTTTCCCGCGATAATGCTCCGCGACGAAGCGATGCGAGAGGTCCGCTCCGATGGCTCTGCCCGCATCGTATTGCAGGTTTGCCAGGTCCAGCCAGGATTCATCCAGGAGCTCGTCGGCATCCTGCGTGTCGTGGACCGTGGTCAGCAGGCCGAACGGGTCGATCGAGTCGAGATAGCTGCCGATCCGCCTCACGCGGTCGAGCGACATGAATTCCCGGAACTCGAAGGTCAGGTTGTGGACCAGATTGGAGTACACGCCGATGCGGGCCACCGCGTAGCGGAGATAGCGGCGCTCCAGCTCGGGGTCATCGGGGAACCTCGGAGGGAGGTTCGGAAAGTAGCCGTCGAAGAGGTAGACGTAGACGCCGTGCTCCTGGAGGTAGCGCAGCACTTCGTCGAGTTTCCGCCACGACCGAAGATCGTACCGGTTCCACAGGACCCGCTCCCCATCCCGCAGCCAGGGGTAGAACGGGCGCCGGTCGTACCTGCGGCGGTTCCAGCCGTTCTCGAGGAGGTGGTCCGCCTGGGTGGTGAGAATGCTCACCATGTTGTAGCCGCGCTCGATCAGGTGCTCGCGTACATCGTGTCGCCACGTGTCGCCGGCGGTGAAGAGGAGGTCGTGGAGGTAGAACCAGCGTGGGAGGAACGGGCCGCCCCCTTCCTGCACCAGCCAGCGCGGGTTCGCCGGATGCACTCGCAAGGGAGCAGGGACGCCTTGGCCCCGGCACTCGAACTCGCCGCCTGCGCCCGGCGCGCCATCCGTGAACTCCGCGGACCACGTCCAGGAGCCTTCCTCCAGGCACATGAACCGGACCCGCCAGATGGGCCCGTCCTGCCCGCCCCTTCCATCGCCATCATGGAAGCCGAAGAAGGAGTAGACCTTGCCGGACGGCGAGGTGAAGGTGGTCAGGAGCTCGGTCTCGTTGAAGGGGTCCGCGTACTCTCTCGAATTGGCCAGCGTCGCGTCGAAGACTCCCCAGAGGGGCACCACCTGCGGGGCACGGGGAGGGGATGCGGCTCTCGCCTGCCTTTGAGGCGTGCCGTCACAAGCGGCGAGCAGCGTTGTTGCCGCGATCAGGGGCAGCGCGCTCCGTCCGGCTCGCGCCGGCAGGCAGCTCTTCAGAGATCGCGCGCAGAGCGTCCGGCGCCGATGCGCAGGCGCCGGAACGTGATCACCGCGATGCAGGCGCCCCTGGACCCTGCCCTCTCGCATGCGAGGGACCGGGGTGTACCCGCATGCCAGCGCGGCGTCGCGGACGCGCAGAGCGGACCCAGCCACCGTGGGTCTCCTTCGTCGTCCGTCTCTCGTCCCGGCCTGACCCGCCCGGGGTCGGACCCGCGGGTGAACCGTTGCATCGCCATCGATCCATCGATGGCTGGTCGGCGGGGCGGCGCGGGCGAGTCCTGGATGGCCGGTGCCCCGGCGGCCGAAAGTCCCGCGGCTGCGCCGGGCTCGATGGGAGCGCGGCTTCAGCGCCGGCTGCGGCCGCGCTCGCCGGCCATCCCTGCTCGGCGGCCATCGCCACCCGCTCCCGTTGCCACGGGCGCGCCGCACGCACGCTCTCCTGAGAGTCACCGCGGCGCGCTGCGGGCACGCGCCGGATGCCGCGAGGCGTGTTCGGCCCTGCGACCGGACTAGCCACCGCTGCCCCGCGCTGCGGCTGGGGAGAGCGCCGAGCTCATCACCGGCCTGCGTGTCACGCGGGGGTGTTTCACGAGGAAGCGGCCGATCGCGAGGTAGTCGAGCTTGCCATCGAGGAACGCCCGGACGCAATCGTCCGCGCTACAGACGATGGGCTCCTCGTGCATGTTGAAGCTGGTGTTGATGAAGCCGGGCAGACCCGTGCGCCGGCGATAGGCCTCGAGGATGCGGTAGTACCCGGGATTCACCTCTCGCCGGACGAGCTGGGGCCGTGCGGTGCCGTCAATGTGCACGACCCCCGGCATGCGGTGGCGCATCCAGGGCGTGCAGTCGAAGGTGATGGTCATGAACTCCGCCGCGTGCTCCGCTCCCTCGACGTCCTCGAAGTACGCGTCGCGATGCTCGTAGAGGACGGACGGCGCGAACGGCATGAACTCCGTCCGGCGCAGGTTCTTGTTCAGCCAGTCGTTCACCCCCGGGTCGGTCGCCTGGTAGAGGATCGAGCGATTGCCGAGCGCGCGCGGGCCGTACTCCATGCGGCCAGCCGCACGGGCGACGACGTACCCGGCGGCGAGGAGCTCGGCGATGCGTTCCTCGATCGTGGTGTCAGCGTCCTCGGCGCGTTCTGGCGTCAGCCCGTACTTCCGCAACGTGGCGGCGATCTCACCGTCATCGAAGCCCGGGCCGAGATAGACGTGCTCGAGCGGCTTCGGATCCGGTGTCATCGTGACCGGCAGTAGCCCCGGCACGCAGGCGGCGAGCGCGGCGCCGACGCCGAGGCCGCCGTCGCCCATGTGCGGATGGATGAAGATCCGATCCACTTCGGGAAGCCGGTGGACCTCCTGGTTGACCCGGACGTTGGCGAACACGCCGCCCGCCAGGGCGACGTTGCGCAGGCCCGTGCGGCGCGCCCAGTGCCGGACGAAGCGCGTGACGAGCTCCTCGAAGTGCCGCTGGATGCTGGCGGCCAGATCCTCGCGCTTCCAACCCGCTGGCAGCCGTCGCTCCAGTTGCCGCACCGCCTCGCCGAAGACGACGCCGGCCCGGTTGATGAACGTGCCGTTCTCCTCGTCGATCATCTCTCGCAGGAGGGGGAGGAAGCGCGGCTCCCCGTGCGCGGCCAGGCCGGTGAGCTTCCCTTCGTGCTTCTGGGCCTTGAACCCGCAGATGTGCGTGGCGTAGGCGTAGTAGTTCCCCAGCGAGTTGAACGCCGCGATGCTGTGGAGGTGCTCGAGACGGCCGGCTGTAGCGGCGTACACCGTCCCGCTCTTGCCGTCGCCGCCGCCATCGAGCGAGATCACCAGGGCGTCATCGAATCCGCTGGTGAAGTATGCGGATGCGGTGTGCGCGAGGTGATGGTCCACGAAGTGGATCGGGCACCGGACCCCGAACTCTTGGCGCAAGATGCGGCGGATGCTCCGCCGGCGGTGCCGGAAGGTCGGCTCGAGGAGGAGGTAGTACGCCTTCTCGAGCACCGGGAGGCGGTTGCGATACCGCGACAGCTTGCTGGCGGCGCGTTTGATCTTCCCGCCGAGCCCGGCCGCTCGCTCCCAGTGCTGGAACCAGCCCTCGAAGGGCTGCAGTTGGTCCACGAAGAGATCTTGCCTGGATGACACGAGCACGGCGTCCAGCTCGTCCACCGTGGCGCCGGCCAGGCGGAGGGTCTCCCGAATGGCGGTGCGCGGGAATCCCTCGACCAGCTTCATCCTGGACGTCCGCTCCTCGTTCAACGCGGCGAGGATGCGGCCATCCTCGGCGATCGCGGCTCCGCTATCGCCCTCTGTGGCGATTCCGAGGACTTTCATGGATTTCCCAGATTGAGGGCCGCGGTTGGATCCCGGCGCGACGGGTTCGGCTCAGCAGCAGCCGCGGGATCGCGAACGTTGCACCGAATTCCCGCCCGCGGGGCGCCGCCTGCAAAGAGGATACCGGCGCGGGACCGGCTCCCCGTCGGGCCAGCCCCGGCCACGAGCTCGGCGGAACGCGAACGGCTACGTGGGAGAGCCGGCGCGCCCGTGCCAACCGGCTCATTGCTCCTGCTCGAGCGGCGCCGGCGCGGGCGCAACGAACGTGGTAGCGGAGCTACACCCGGCGCCTCGCGCGCCGGCGGCGCCTGCGGCGAGGCGGTTGTCGGCGGGCCACGGCGGGCCCGTTGCGCGGGCCGATGGATTCCGGTGGCCTGGAGGCGGATTCGCGACCGGCGCCCCGGGGTCGGGCTGCGGACCAGGGATCCCCGCGCGAGCCCGTGGACTTGCCACGCGATGCCGGCCGTTGTCGGTGGCCGGGGTCCCCGCACGGGCTTCGGGTCGTGTCGCATCGGTCCCCACGGGACCCGCTCGGCCGCCGACCGCGACGGGCACATGTCTTGCTCCCCGGGGCCGCGGCACACCGAGGGGGGTTGAGCTGCTGATCCACCACTTCACGGTCGACGTCGAGGAATACTTCCAGGTTTCCGCGTTCGAGGGATGCGTCCCGCGGGAGCGCTGGAACGAGCTGGAGAGCCGCGTGGTGCCCAGCGTCGCGCGCCTGCTCGAGCTGCTGGCGCAGCACGGCGCGCGTGCCACCTTCTTCGTCCTCGGTTGGGTGGCGGAGCGCCATCCCCAGATCGTCCGGGAGATGGTGAGCGCAGGTCACGAAGTGGCCTCGCACGGCTGGGACCATGCGCGCATCACGGAGCTGTCGCCGGAGCGGTTCCGGCAGGAGACGAGGCGGACCAAGCAGGTGCTGGAGGACGTGGCAGGCGCGCCCGTCGTCGGGTTCCGGGCACCGAGCTTCTCGCTGGTGCCAGGATACGAGTGGGCGCTGGACATCCTGCTGGAGGAGGGATACCGCTACGACTCCAGTCTCTTCCCCGTTCGGCGCCCCGGGTACGGCTACCCGAACGGGAAGCGGGATCCGCACTGGCTGCGGCTGCCGGGCGGGCGGCTGGCCGAGGTGCCGCCCACCACTCTCCGGCGCTGGGGGCTGAACCTGCCGGCGGGAGGCGGAGCCTACTTCCGCCTGCTGCCGTACGGGCTGATCCGCGAGGCGCTCCTGGACTGCGAGCGGAGGGGCGTGCCCGGGACCTTCTACATCCATCCATGGGAGCTGGACCCGGAGCAGCCGCGCCTGCGCGCCCCGTTCCTGACGCGGATCCGGCACTACGGCGGGCTGCGGCGCACCGAGCCCAGGCTGATTCGACTGCTCGAGGAGTTCCGCTTCAGGCCGATCATCGAGACGGTGGCTACCCTGTGAGCATCACCGGATCCGTCGTTGCAGAGAGTCGGCGGTCGGACCTGACCGTTGCGCTCTGGAAGGGAGATCCGCGCCTCTGGGACGCGTTCGTGCGCCGGGCGGATGGCGCGACGTTCTGCCATCTGTCTTCGTGGCAGGAGGTCATCGGAGGCGTCCTGGGACACGAGTGCCTCCGCGCGGCGGCGCTGTCGGCGGCTGGTGAGCTGGTCGGCGTGCTGCCGCTGGTCCGGGTCCGCAGCCGGATCTTCGGCCACTACCTCGTCTCGATGCCCTTCCTCAACGCGGGCGGGCCGCTGGGCCCGCGCGAGGCCCGGGAGCGGCTGGTCGCGTGGGCGGTCGAGGAGGCCCGGCGGTCGGGGGCGGACCTGCTGGAGGTGCGGAGCCGCGACGACGTCGCGCCGGGGCTGGTTCGCTCGGACCGGAAGGTGACGGTGGTGCTCCCCCTCCCGGAATCGGCCGAGGCGCTGTGGAACCAGACGTTCCGGTCGAAGCTGCGGAGCCAGATCCGGCGCGCGCAGAAGGCCGGGATGGAGGTCCGCTTCGGGCCGGACCAGGCGGAAGCGTTCTACGAGGTCTTCACGCGGAACATGCGGGACCTGGGCACGCCGGTGCTGCCGTGGCGCTTCTTCGAGGCGATCCGCAGGCACTTCGAAGACAGCGTGGTGTTCGCGGCCGTGTACCGGCGAGACGAGCCCGTGGCCGGGGGGTGTGGCTTCGCGTTCCGTGGCGCCTTCGAGCTGACGTGGGCCTCGTCGCTCCGGCGCTATGCCCCGGAGGCGCCGAACATGCTGCTTTACTGGTCGCTCATGGAGCACGCGATCTCGCGAGGGATCGAGGCGTTCGACTTCGGTCGCTGCACGCCGGGCAGCGGGACGCACCGGTTCAAGCTGCAATGGGGGAGCGCGGACCAGCCTCTTCCGTGGTCGCGGTGGTCGCCGCGCGGGCTCGATGCGCCGCCGACGCCGGACCGGCCGGTCTACCGGGTCGCGGGCGCGGTGTGGCGGCGGCTGCCCCTGGCGGTCACGCGGGCCGTGGGGCCGCTCCTGGCGCGGAGTCTTCCATGAGCGCGCAGGCGGTGAGCGAGACGTTGGGGGCGACCCGCGAGGGCAGGGCAGCAGAGCCGCGGCGCTCGACGCCGTGGCGGCATCAGCCGCCGGTCCATTCGCCGGTCCCGCTGCGTGCGTTCGTTCCCGCCGTCCGGCAGGTTCTCCGGCTCGCTCCCGACCCGCGGCCGGGCCTCGCGGCTCTGCTCGAGGAGATCTACGGGGGCGAGCGCGTGGTGCTCTGCTCCAGCGGCACGGCGGCGCTCCAGCTCGCGATCCGGGTGGCGGCGGCGCACGCGGGCGAGCCGGGGCCGGTCGCGCTCCCGGCATACACGTGTTACGACGTCGCCTCCGCAGCGATCGGTGCGGGGGCGAGTCTCGTGGTGTACGACGTCGAGCCCTCTGCGCTCGCGCCGGATCTCGAGTCGCTGGAGCGGGCCGTGCGCGCCGGCGCGCGCGTCGTCGTGGTTTCGCCGCTGTACGGGATCCCGGTCGACTGGGGATCCGTCCAGGCGCTGTGTGACCGCTACGGCGCGGTGCTCGTCGAGGATGCCGCGCAAGGGCACGGCGCGGCATGGTGTGGCCGGCCGATCGGCTCGCTCGGAGCGATCAGCGTGCTGAGCTTCGGCCGAGGGAAGGGCTGGACGGGCGGCAAGGGTGGCGCGTTGCTGCTGCGTGGCGCGGTCGCCGCTGCGCACGCGCGGGTCGACCTGGCGACGGCGTCTGCCGTCGTCGAAGCCGGCGTGCTCGCCGCGTCGCTGGCGCAGCACGTGTTCGGGCGTCCCGGGCTCTACGCCCTGCCCCGTGCGGTGCCGTGGCTGCACCTCGGCGAGACGCGGTACCGGCCGCCCACGCCGCCCGCACCGATGACGAGGGCGGCGGCAGCGCTCCTGCGGGCCTCGAAGGATGCCGCGGATCGGGAGGCCGGCAGACGGCGCGCGAACGCGGAGCTCTTCCGCGCACGGCTCGAGGGCATCGCAGGCATTCGGGTACCGGCAGCGCCGCCGCAGGCGACCCCCGGGTACCTGCGCTTCCCGGTGCTCGTGCGGGGCGGCATCGGGGCGCTCGGCCCGTCGGGTCTCGTCCGGCGGTTCGGCATCGAGGCCGGTTATCCGCGCCCGCTCTCGGAGCTCGGGCCCGTGCGCGCGCGCCTTGCCTTCGATCCCGGCCGGCTGCCGGGTGCGGAGGCCCTCGCCCGGGAGCTGGTCACACTGCCGACGAGCTCGCTGGTCAGCGAGGCGGAAAAGCACACCCTGGTACACATCCTCCAGCGGTCGCGACGGTGAAGGGTTCGGGTCGGGAACGGAGCCGGCCTCACGGCGGGGGGAAGGTGCCCGGAGCCGGAGGCGGCCTCGGGACCGGGCCAGCTCTTTCTGTCGTCGTGCCGCTGCACAACGAAGAGGGAAACATCCGGCCGCTGGTTTCCGCCGTGCGGGAGTCGCTCGCGGGCGTGGATACGTGGGAGCTCCTCCTGGTGGATGACGGCAGCACCGACGGGACGGCCGCCCGTGCACTGGAGTGCTGCGCCGAGGATCCCCGG
Organism: Longimicrobiales bacterium; assembly: GCA_036563975.1. Taxonomy (GTDB): domain Bacteria; phylum Gemmatimonadota; class Gemmatimonadetes; order Longimicrobiales; family RSA9; genus RSA9. Next base: position 29,095 of record DATCLK010000017.1, read on the forward strand.
GTGCGGCTGTTGAGACTCGCCCGGAACTACGGGCAGACGGCCGCGATGCAGGCGGGGTTCGACCACGCGCGAGGGGCGGTGGTGGTGAGCATGGACGGCGACCTGCAGAACGATCCCGCGGACATCCCACGGCTGGTTGCCCGCCTCGAAGAAGGGTTCGACCTCGTAGCAGGTTACCGCGAGCGGCGGCAGGACAAGGTCCTGACGCGGAAGGTGCCCTCCTGGCTGGCCAACCGGTTGATCCGGCGCGTGACGGGGATCCCGGTCCGCGACAACGGCTGCTCACTCAAAGCGTTCCGCAGAGAGCTCCTGGACCGGCTGCATCTGTACGCGGACCTGCACCGCTTCATCCCTGCAGTGGCCGCCGCGACAGCCGGCGCGCGCATCACGGAGGTGGCGGTGCGGCACCATCCCCGGCAGTACGGCCGGAGCAAGTACGGCCTGTCGAGGACGGTGAAGGTCCTCCTGGATCTGATGACGGTCCGGATGATCCAGCGGGTGCGGGAGCGGCCGCTCCAGCTCTTCGGCGTCGGCGCGCTCGGCGCGTGTCTGTGCGGCGCTCTGTTCGCGGCGTTCGCCGCGGTCGCATACGCCACGTTCGGCCCCGAGAAGGCGCACGCCGTGGTGTTCCCGGGCGTGTCGCTGCTCTGGTTCGGGTTGGGGTTCTACCTGCTCATGCTTGGGCTGATCGCGGAGACCGCGCTCCGTGAGGAGCTCCCGGGTCACGGGCGCAGCACGCCGGCCGTGCGGGAGGTGGTGGACTCATGAGCGGTGCTGGCGTGAAACTTCCCGGAGCGCACGCCGCTGTGTCCGAACCGCGAGAGCCGTTGGTCTCTGTGATCGTGCCGGTGACGGAGAGGCCGGAGCCGCTCGTGGACCTCTACCACGAATACGCTGGCCCTCTTCGCGCCACCGGACGGTCCTTCGAGTTCCTGTTCGCCTACGAGCCGTGGGCCCACGGGCTCGTCCGCGCGGCAGCCGCGCTGGCGCGCGCCGGTGAGCCCGTACGGGTGCTGGAGGTGGCGAACGGCGCCGGTGAGACGACGCTGCTGAAGGCGGTGGCGGCGCGTGCGAGGGGTGGGATCGTGGTCACTCTGCCCGCGTACCGGCGGGTGGAGCCCGCCGTGTTGCCCGAGCTGATCGCGGGGGTCGAACAGGGCGCAGACGTGGTGCTCGCCCGCCGCTGGCCACGCCGCGACTCGTGGATCAACCGGATCCAGAACCGCCTCTTCCACCTCGTCGTGGGTCGGGTGTCAGGCGGGGAGCTGCACGACATCGCGTGCGGCGTCCGGGCGATGCGCCGGGAGGTGCTGCTGGATCTGCCCGTCTATGGCGACCTGGCGCGCTTCCTCCCGTTGTTCGCCGTGCGGGAGGGCTACGACGTCCGGGAGATCGATGCGCCGCAGCACGAGGCCGATGTCCATACGCGGATCTACAGCCCCGGTACGTACCTGCGGCGCCTGCTCGATGTGCTCGGGCTCTTCTTCCTGCTGAGATTCACAGACAAGCCGCTGCGCTTCTTCGGCGTGATCGGCAGCACGCTCCTGCTGGGCGGCGCGGCGCTGCTGCTCGTGCTCTTCGTCCAGCGCCTGGGCGGGCAGGGCATCGCGAACCGGCCGTTCCTGCTCCTGGGCGCGCTGCTCGCCGTCCTCGGCGTACAGGCGATCGCGCTCGGGCTCGTCGGCGAGATCATCGTCTACCTGCACGCGCCATCGCGCCGGCCGTACCGGCTCGCGCGGACGAGGGCAGCGCGGTCCGAGGAGGCGACGGCAACGCCGGTGGCCGCGAATCGGTAATGAGCGGAGGAGGGCGGTGGGGCTCGATGAAAGAGGCCGGGTTGGATTCAAGGCCAGTGGTGCTCGAGCGGTGCGACACGTTCGTGGGCAGGACCATGAACTGGCTGTACGACCATCTCCGGGCGGTCCCGCGCCATTCCCCCATCGTGCTCGCCGACCGGCTGCAGAACCGGGATGAGTTCCCCGAACTGGTCGCCATGACCCCGCGCCGCTCGGTCGGGCGGTGGATCTGGCGGAGGCTCGTGCCGTGGAGGATGTACCCTGGCCACGTGCGGACGCTGCGGCGGTACGGGCCCAGGCTGTTGCACTCGCACTTCGGCTACGTCGC
>DATCLK010000018.1:0-2941 GCA_036563975.1 Longimicrobiales bacterium
TCGCCGGGCGAGGACGGCGCGAGCCAGCAGTCGGTCGAGGACGTCGCACTCGCCTGCAGCTTGCCTGGTTTCGTCGTCTGCGTCCCGTCGGACGAGTTCCAGATGCGCGCGGCCGTCCGCGCGGCTTATCGTCATCGCGGCCCGGTCTACCTCCGGCTGGGCCGTCCCAAGGTTCCGCGGGTATACGACCAGGAGCCCACGGACTTCGCGTTCGGGCGGGCCACGCGGCTCCGTGAGGGCCGCGACGCGACCATCATTGCGAACGGACTGATGGTCGCCGCCGCGATCGTTGCCCACGAGCGACTCGCACAGGAGGGCATCCACGTCCGCGTGCTCGACATGGCGACCGTCAAGCCGCTGGACGAGGAAGCGGTCCGGCTCGCCGCACTCGAGACCGGCGCCATCGTCACCGCCGAGGAGCATCTCCTCCACGGCGGACTCGGCGCGCGCGTAGCGCAGGCCGCTGCACGGCTGCATCCGGTGCCGATGGAGTTCGTCGGGCTCGATGACACGTATGCCGAGAGCGGGGATCCGGAGTCGCTCCTGCGCAAGTACGGGTTGACGGCCGATCACATCATCGCCGCCGTGCGCCGGGTGCTCGAGCGGCGACGCGATGGCGCGACCTAGACCAAACCTCTTTTCACTCACGGAGGGCGCCATGACTCCCACCGGCACGGCCGCCGCGGAGGCACCGGCGAAGCTGGTCTCCCGGCCCACGCTCGCGGACCTTGACCTGCCGCTCGGCAAGCGGGTTCGCCTGCACCGCCTGCTCTACGAGCACGGGGTGAAGAACGGCACGCTCCTGATCCTGCCCATCGACCAGGGGATCGAGCACGGGCCCGTGGACTTCTTGCCGAACCCCGCGTCCGCGAATCCCGAGTACCAGTGGCAGCTCGCCCTCGAAGGCGGGTACAACGCGATCGCGTGTCACTGGGGCCTCGCGCGCCAGTACATGAAGAAGTACGCCGGCCGCGTGCCGCTCATCCTCAAGATCAACGGGAAGACGGACATCCCGCCCGCGGACGAGGCGTTCTCCGCGCTCACGGCGACGGTCGAAGACGCTGTCTCCCTCGGCGCGGACGCCGTCGGCTACACGCTCTATGTGGGCTCGCCGCGGCAGGACGACGACTTCGCGCAGCTCACGCGCGTCCGCGAGGCGTGCGAGAAGTGGGGGATGCCGCTGATCGTGTGGTCGTACCCGCGTGGCAAGGCCATCGAGGCCAAGGGCGGCCGTGACTCGCTCTACGCCGTCGACTACGCGGCCCGCCTCGCCCACGAGCTCGGTGCGGACATCATCAAGCTCAACGTGCCGAAGAAGAGCGACAAGGACGCGCAGATGCCCAAGCCGTACCAGGAGATCGAGTGGGACTACGAGTCCGGCGTGCGGCGCGTCATCGAGTCCGCCAACCGGTCCATGGTGCTCTTCAGCGGCGGCAGCAAGATCAGCGACGAGGACCTGCTGGACAAGGCGCGGATCACCATGGAGCAGGGTGCGACCGGGTTGATCTTCGGCCGCAACATGTGGCAGCGCCCGATGGATGAGGCCCTCGAGCTGACGGAGCGCATCAAAGACATCCTGCGGCGCTTCCCCGCTTGATGGCGCCGGGATGACCACCGACCGCGAAGCACTCAAGCGGCAGGCGGCCGAGCGCGCGCTCGAGCACGTCGAGGACGGCATGGTGCTCGGCCTCGGCACCGGCTCCACCATGCGTCACGTGCTGGAGCTGCTCGCCGAGCGGCGTCGGGCCGGCGCGCTCGGCCGCATCACCGGCGTGCCAACCTCCCGGGACACGGCCGAACGGGCGCGCGCGCTCGGCATCCCGCTCGTCACGCTCGAGCAGGAGCCGCGCGTCGACCTGGCGCTGGACGGCGCGGACGAGATCGACCCGCGCCTCGACCTGATCAAGGGCCTCGGCGGTGCGCTGCTCTGGGAGAAGATCGTGGCCTCCGCCGCGGACCGGCTCATCATCGTCGCGGACGAGAGCAAGCTGGTCCGCCGCCTCGGCGAGCGCGCGCCGTTGCCGGTCGAGGTCGTGCCGTTCGGCTGGACGACGCACCTCGCCCGTCTCGCCCGGCTCGGCGCGAACGCCGTGCTGCGTGCCGACGCGGCCGGCCAGCCCTTCGTCACGGATGGCGGGCACTACATCCTCGACTGCCACTTCGAGGGCGGGATCCCGGATCCTGCGGCGCTGGAGGCGGAGCTCTGCCGCATGCCCGGCGTCGTCGACACCGGGCTGTTCCTCGGCATGGCGCAGGCGGCGGTCGTGGCGGGCGAGGGAGGCGTGCGAGTGATCGAACGGCCAGCGTTGCAGGGGGCGCGCGCATGAGCGTCAAGATCGCCCCCTCGCTCCTGTCCGCGGACTTCGCACGTCTCGCGGACGCGGTCGCCGAGGCGGAGGCCGGCGGCGCGGACTGGATCCACGTGGACGTGATGGACGGCCACTTCGTCCCGAACCTCACGATCGGCCCGCCCGTCGTCGCCGCCGTCCGCCGGTGCACCACGCTTCCCCTCGACGTGCACCTGATGATCGAGCGGCCCGAGCGCTTGCTCGAGGCGTTCGCCGGCGCCGGCGCGGACGTGCTCACCGTGCACCAGGAGACCTGCCCGCACCTGCATCGCACGGTCGAGCGCATCCGCGAGCTCGGCATGCGCCCGGGCGTCGCCGTCAACCCTGCGACGCCGATCGAGACGCTGGACGAGATCGCACCCTATGTGGACCTGGTGCTGATCATGAGCGTGAACCCCGGCTTCGGCGGGCAGAAGTACATTCCCACGAGCACCCGCAAGGTCGCGCGCATGCGGCAGCGCCTCGAAGCCCTGGGGCTCCCGTCCGTCGAGCTCGAGGTGGACGGCGGCATCTCGCCGCTAACGGCGCCGGAGGTCGCGCGTGCCGGCGCCACCGTGCTCGTCGCCGGCAACGCGGTGTTCGGGGGACCCGGG
>DATCLK010000019.1:0-4218 GCA_036563975.1 Longimicrobiales bacterium
CGTCACGTCGCCGTACGCGCCCGTCCACAGCACCGCATGGCTCGGCGCCGTCACGCTCGGGAACGCGGACACCGCGTGCGCCACACACGCGCCGCCCTCGAACAGGGCGAGGAAGTTCGGCACCGCATCGCGCGGCAGCGATTCCCGCACACGCGCCTCGTTCAGCGCGTCGAAGCTGACGAGGATGGCCCTGCGCGGCCCGGATTCCTGGGCGGTGGGCGCCGCCGGTCCGCCGGCCATGCCGGCGCCCGGGGTGGCCGCCGGTGGCGGCTCCGGTGCGCGCGCGCACGCGGCGATCACGAGGGCCGATAGAAGGACGCGGGCGGATCGGCTGCGGGTCTGGAGCAACATCGCCTCCCAGGACTGTCGTGCACTCGGGATCGGCCGCGGCCCGGGCGGGCGCGGCGGCCGGACGTTACTGCGGAGCCGCGCAGCGCGGCAAGGAGGTCGGGCTGGCTTCACCCTGCCTTGCCCTGGCGCGCCTCATTGCGCGCGGGGCGGGGGCTTCACGATCGGGGGCAGTGATAGCGCAGCCGGTACAACGCGGGCTCTTCGAGGATGTCGGTGAGGAGCAGCTCGTCCTGGCCCGCGAGCGCCAGCGACCATGCCGTGAACGGGAGGAACAGGCGGCACTCCAGCGTACCCGTGGGCCCGATCACATCGACGGCCTGGGCGGGGACGCGGTACTCCTCCGATCCCAGCCGCGCGGTCTTCGCAGCGACCGCCGTGAGCACGAACAGCCGGCCCGCGGCGTCCAGCTCGATGTCGTACGTGATCAGTTGAGCGTCGGCAGCGGGCAACGGCGAACGGCTCGTGGCATACTCCGACGGCGGCGGCGGGGTGAACGCCAGTGGCCTCTGGAAGCTCTCTGCCCTCTCGCCGCTCGCCGTGAACCGCTCGACATGCGGCTCGTACGGCCAGGCCACGACGATGCTCCCATCGCGCGGGTCGCGCGCAACGCGCACGTAGTTGCCGAGCAGGGGGATCACGACGCCCTCGTACGCGCGCGGCGCCCCGAACTGTCCGATCACATCGCCCGAATCCAGTGACACGACGGCGATCAGGGAGTCTCCGCGCAGCACGGGCCGGCCGTCCACGAGCGCGAAGTTCTGGCCGAACGTCGCGGCGTACAGCGCGCGGCGCGTCGGGTCGATCACCGCATCCTGCGCGCCTCGCGCATAGGGAATGGACCGAATGAACCTGCCGTCGCGATCCAGCGCCTGGATCCGGCCGTTCCCTTCATCCACGACCCAGATCGTGTCCGCCACCTGCCCGAGCACGCTGGGCTGCTTCAGCTCGCCGGGTCCAGAGCCGGCGGAGGCGAGCGTGTCGACCCGTGTTCCCCTGAACCGATAGAGTTCCGAGTTTCCGCGGTCCAGGACGTATACGGCGCCATCCCGATCCTGCATCACGGCAATCGGCTCGTAGAGATCGACGCCGGCCCGGGCGGAAAGGGTGTCCACCGAGAGCAGGCGCCCTTCCACGTTCGCAGCCCGCTCCGCGCCGCATCCTGCCGCGGCAAGAACTACGGCGAGCAGCCACCTGGTGCGCTGTCGCATGGTTCGGTCGTCCGGGTCCAGGGCCGACCAGACTGTCGATACGATCTCCCGACGGCGTGAGAGGAGGCGCCACGGGTTCTTCGTGACGCCCTACCCGAGCACTACCCGGTTCTTAGTCCTGTACCTGCATCCCTCAGACCCCCCCGGGAGAACGAAACGGTCGCCCCGGGCGATCGCACCGCATCAGCCTAGATGATCCATCGGTCGGCAACGCGATCCACGAACCACTGGCCGTCCCAGCGCCTCAGGACATACGTGATCCCGCTGATCTCGCTCGGCCCCTCCACCTGAGGAACGGCGATCTGGACCGAGGCGCGCGTCGCCTCGCGGACCAGTGATAAAGCAATTTTCCCTCACTGGTCAAGCTCGTAGGAACGTCGAAGCCCGAGATGCGCGGCGCCGCCTGAGTCGTCATCGCCAGGCAGGATTCTCTCGTCTTGCGTCTCACGATCGCCACGCGTTATTAGGTTCTCCGGTGGCAATGACATTCGAGTCATTCGCCTGTCACACTCGACGCCACCGACACGGAGAACCGTTTCACCCGTGAGCTACACGGTACAGGACCTGCTCAAGCTCTTCGACCTCGAGCAGATCGAGCACAACATCTATCGAGGCCAGAACCGCGACATTGGCAGCGGCCGCATCTTCGGCGGGCAGGTGCTCGCGCAGGCGCTCGTCGCCGCGCGTCGCACCGTCGAGGAGGACCGGGACGCGCACTCCGTCCACGGCTATTTCATCCTGCCCGGCGACCTGAAGGCGCCGGTGGTCTACTTCGTCGAGCGCCTGCGTGACGGCAAGAGCTTCACCACGCGACGTGTCACGGCGATCCAGCACGGCCGCGCCATCTTCAACATGTCGGCGTCGTTCCAGGTGCGGGAGCCCGGGCCCGAGCACCAGATCCAGGCGCCCGAGGCCGCGCCGCCCGAGTCGCTCCGGCCCGAGCTGGACATGATCCGCGAGGCCGCGCATCAGATCCCGGAGCCCATCCGTCCGGTGCTCACGCAGGACCGGCCGATCGACTTCCGCCCGGAGACGCCGCGGGAGCCGGTCGGCAGCGGCAAGCATCCGCCGCTGCGCCGGATCTGGCTGCGCGCGATCGGCCAGATCCCGGACGACCTGCTCCTGCACCAGGCCGTCCTCGCCTACGCGTCCGACTACGGCCTACTCGGCACCGCACTGCAGCCGCACGGGCTCTCGATCCGCACGCCGAACCTCCAGGTCGCGTCGCTCGACCACGCGATCTGGTTCCATCGCCCGTTCCGCGCCGACGAGTGGCTGCTCTACGTGATGGACAGCCCCGCCGCCGCGGGCGCGCGCGGCTTCGTGCGCGGCAGCTTCTTCACGCGAGACGGCGTGCTGGTCGCGTCCGTCGCGCAGGAAGGGCTCATGCGGCTGCGCGTGGGCCCGGGCCAGGGCGAGGGCGGGGGCGAGGGAAGGGGTTGAGCGCGGGCCGCGGCGTTTTCCGCGGCTTCATCGCTGGAGCAGAGATCGCGCGGTGGCGTGCCGGAGCCCTGGCCGCGCCTGCTCCCGCCGGTCCGCTGGCGACGGCAGGACCGAGCCGTTCACGACCTCGCGTGGCTCAGCAGCCACGCGGGCAGCTCCGGCTCCGCGTAGGCGCGCTCCCACGCGCCATGCCCCACGCCCTCATAGATCGTGAGGCGCGGATTGCCGCCGGCCGCGCGCATCGCCTGGACCATGCGCCGCGACGCGTCCGGCGGCACCGCATCGTCCTTCGCGCCGTGGAAGCACCACACCGGCATGCGCGCGAGGCGGCGGGCATCGGCCACGCTGCCGCCGCCGCAGATCGGCACGAGCGCCGCGAAGAGGTGGCGTTCCCGTGCGCCGATGGCCCACGTGCCCGTGCCGCCCATCGAGAGGCCTGTGAGATAGATGCGCGACGCGTCCACCGCGAACTCGCGGCGCGTGTCATCGAGCGCGGCGAGGACCAGGTCGCGGTGTGCGCCCCACCCCGCGCGCCCGGCCGGCTTCTGCGGGAAGATCACGATGAAGTCCTAGCGCCGCGCATCCGCGAGGATCGCCGGCCCCAGCCCCACCGCGACGGGCTTCCACCCGTCGTCGCCCTCCTCACCCCGGCCATGCAGGAAGACGATCGCCGGCAGCGGCCGCGCCGCGTCGTACCACCACGGGACGTAGACGACGTAGCGAGCGACGCCGCCGGCGTAATGCACCGTGCGGCTCAGGAACCCTGTCGTCACACGCCAGCGTCAGCAGCGCGCCAGTGAGCGGGGACACGGTCCCAGCGATCATCGTCGCCGTGCCGGCGGTCGCGGCCGCGGCTGCGCTCCTCCTCCCACCGCAGCCGCTCCCTCTCGCGCGACCGCAACTGCTCGCGCTGCAACCATTCCTGCTCGCGCGCCCACCGCTCCTGTTCGCGGCGCAGCCGCTCCTGCTCGCGCCGCAGCTCCCGCTCGAGCCCCCGCAGCGCGCGCTCGAGCGTCCGCTCGATCCTCCGCCCGAGCCGCTCCAGATCCCGGCCGTCCGGCGCCGCATCCCGCAGCTCGCGCTCGAGCTCCGGCCCCAGCTCGCGCAGCAGCAGGTCGGGCAGCGCGTCGAGCCAGCCGTGCGGCACCTCGATCGCGCCGCCAGCAATGCGCGGCAGGTCCCGGTCGCGCCACCACGGCCGCCACCACGGCCACCA
>DATCLK010000020.1:0-3369 GCA_036563975.1 Longimicrobiales bacterium
GGCGGCCGGGCCGCTTCCGGATCACGCGATGTCTGCCGACCTGCGCCGACTCCCGCCCGATGCTCTGGACATGCCGCCGGAGCAGATCGCGGCCCGCTTCCGCTGGGCGCGCGAGCGCGGGCATCCCGCCTACCTCTGGCCGGACGTGCCCGTGGCGCGCTGGCGCGCGGCGCTCGACGCGATCGAGCGCGCCGCCTCCGATCTCCTCGCCGCCGAACCGCGGCCTGCCCGGCTGGTGGCGCCCGCTGACGACCTCCTCGCGCTCAGCGTGGCGGCGTACACATCCGGGCTCGGCCCCTACCTCGGCCGCGCCGTCGAGGCCGGCCGTCTCGAGGTAGACGACGACGTCGCCGCACTGCTCCGCATCCACCTCGACCATGCGCGCCGCCGCGCGCGCCGCCTCGACGCCGAGCTCTCGCGCGCGATCGACACGCTCGCCCGCGCAGGCATCCCGGCGACCGTGCTCAAGAGCGCCCACACCGCGCGCGCCTACTTTCCCGAGCCCGCGACCCGCCCGGCCGCGGACCTCGACCTCGCCGTGCCCACCGGCGACTTCGCCGCCGCGGAGCGCGCGCTCCTGGACGCCGGCTACACGCTCCAGAAGAGGCAGCCGTACCCGCGCCAGTCCACCTGGATCCCGCCCGGCGCGCCGACGCAGCTCCGCTCACTCGCGCTCGTGCACGCCGAAGACCCGTACACGCTCGACCTGCACGCCTCGCTCGACCGGGACTTCTTCGGCATCCGCACGGTCCGCTTCGGCCCGCTCGACGGCGGGACCCGGCCGTGGCCCGCCGTGCATCCGGCCGCCCGCACCCTCGCCCAGCCGCTGCTGCTCGCCTACCTCGCCGTGCACGCGTCGCAGGGATTGCACAACCTCACGCTGCTCCGGCTCGTCGAGATCGTCCTCGTCGCACGCGCCGATGCGGCCGCCGGCCGACTGCTCTGGCCGGAGCTCATCGCCTGCCTCGAGCGCGCGGATGCCCTGCGCTTCGCCTACCCCGCGCTCGAGCTGGCCGAGCGGCTCGCGCCCGGGACCGTGGACCCGGACGCGCGCGCCGCGCTCGCCGCCGCCGCGACGCCGCGCACGATCCGCGTGCTCGCCGGGCTCCGCCCCGCGCACGCGCAGCGACCCGAGCAATTCTCGCTCGCGGAGCGGATCATGTGGGCGCGCGGGCCGGTCGAACACCTCCGGCGCGTGCTCTACATGATCTGGCCGCTCTGGATCGGCGCGTCCTTCGGCGAGCTGCGCCGCCTCTACGCGGAGCGGCTGCGCCGCCTGCTGCGCGGCGCGGCCGCGTGGCGCAACGGCGTGGGACTCACGCGTTAGCTCCCTCCCGGCACTCGACGATCCGCGCGCAATCCGGCGAGAGGTCGAAGACGCGCTGCGCCACGCTCGCGAGCGGCCGCGCGACGAGCTTGTCCGCACGGCCCACGCGGAGCCGTTCCGTCGCCACGCCGCAGCGCTCGAACAGCTCCGCGTGTCGCTCGTCGCCGAGGCGGGGCGCGCCGCCCACCACCACGAGATCCACATCCGCCGCGCTCGCCTCGAGCAGCGGACGCCGCAGCGCGACGAGGTCCGCGGCCGCGCCGGGCGCGAGCCGCGGCGCGGGGAGCCCGAGCCGGCGCGTGGCCGTCTCCCCCACCGCGGCGGTCAGCCGTGCGTCGTCCACCAGCGCCAGGGCGCGCGCGGCGCGCAGCTCATCGAGCAGCGTGCCCTCGCCGGTCAGCAGCGCGTCCGAGCCGAGCAGCACATCCATGCCCTCCGCGAGCAGCGCGGCCGGCGCGGTGCGCCCGAACAGGAACGCGTTGGACGTGGGGCACCACACGACGGCGGCGCCCGATTCGCGGAGCCGGCGGATGCCATCGTCGTCCGCGCCGACGACGTGCACCGCGATCAGGCTGCGATCCAGCAGGCCGAGGTCCCCGAGCGCGCGGATCTCATCCGCCGCCGCGGCGTTCGTCCCCTCCGCGAGGTGGATGCACAGCGGCCGATCGCGCAGCATCGGCCCGCCATCGGCTGCGCGGGCGAGGTCCGGCTCGAGGCGGAGCGAGTGCGCGACGCGCGTGCGCACGACGCGGACCGGAAACGCGTCGTCGAACGCCGGCTCCCAGCGGTCGTGGTGCACCACCGTCGTCGCGCCGCCGAGCAGGTTCTTGAGCGCGCCGAAGAGCAGCGCGTCGTTCCGGTCGAAGGCGCGGCAGCGGGCGACGTCGTCCTTCCACCGCCCGTGCAGGTCCTCCCCCCACGCGTACACATCCTCGTACGGCGGCGCGCCGAGCCGCGGGTAGTGGTTGCGGTGCAGGTGGTCGTGCGCGTTGATCAGGCCGGGGCGGAGTCGCGCTTGCCCCAGCTCGACCGTGAACTCGCACGGCGCGTCCGCGTCCGCGATGCGGCCGCCCGCGACGACGCACGCAGTCCCGTCCGCGGCCGCCAGCCGGTACCTCATCGTGCGAACCGCAGCGCGAGCACGAGTGGGAGGCCGCGCTGCGCCTCGTAGCGATCGAGTGCGCCGGCCCGCTCGTAGAACGGCCGGACCTCCGGCCCGACCTCCATGTCCAGCCGCGCGTCAGGCGCGAGGCCGGCGGCGGCGGCGGCGCGCTCGTGGTCGTCGGGATCGTGCACGTGGTGCTCCACTGTCCGGACCGTCCCCTCCTCATCCCGAAACGTCCGTGAATGGCCCGCATGGACAGCGGCCGGATGGAAGTCCGTGACGATGATGCGGGCGCCCGGCCGGCTCACCCGCGCCAGCTCGCGGTAGAGGCCGGTGAGCTCGCGCAGGTGGCCAGCGACGAGGCGACACCACACCACATCGAAGAGAACGTCGCGGAGCGGTATCGCGGTCACATCGGCGGCGACGAGGGGCGGGCCGGCGGGCCGGCGTGCGCGGCCGGCGGCGAGCATGGCGGGCACGAGGTCCAGTCCGATGGCGAAGCGCGGACTGGCGGACGGATCGAGGCCCGCAAGGCGGCGGCCGGTGCCGCAGCCGGCGTCCAGCAGCGCAACGCCGGCGAGGGGCGGCGTGAGCCGGCGGGCCGCCTGGTCCTCGAGGAAGGTCACGGCGTTCTCGGCCTCGTAGTGCGGGGCCCAGAGTCGGTAGGCCTCCCGGGCGGGGAGGGGCGAGTGGCTCATGGCGGTGAGATTCCCGGTACGGCAGAAGCTAATGTGGCGAGCGTCGGAGCGCGAGTTCTGCGTTGCGGGGCGCGCGAATCTGCTCGTAGACCGCGAGCATGCGGCGCGCGGTCCAGTCCGCGTCCTCTGCGAGCGCGCGGGCCTGTGCCGCGGCAGCGATGCGCAGGCGGCGCTCCTCATCGGCGAGCAGGGCGGCGGCTTCACGGGCGAGCGCGGCCGCATCGCCCACGGGCACGGCG
>DATCLK010000021.1:0-12155 GCA_036563975.1 Longimicrobiales bacterium
ACCTGCGAGGTGGACAGCCCGACGACGATGCGGTCCGACTTCGCGCGGACGAACTCGATCAGGAATCGCTCGATGCCATAGAGCGCCAGGTACACGCCGAACAGCCGACCGGGCGCGAGCCTGCGACCGGAGAGCTTCCAAAGGATGGCGAACATCACCAGCGCTGCGCCGGTCTCGTAGAGCTGCGTGGGATGCACGGCCAGGACCTGGCTGTCAGGCACGTCGGGCGGGATCTCCGCGCCCACGGAGCGGAGGTAGCCCGCGGTGCTCGGCGGCGAACCCTCCGGGAACGCGACCCCGATCCAGTGATCCGTCGGCAGGCCGTAGTCGTCCCCGACGAGGAAGCAGCCCACGCGGCCAACGGCATACGCGATCGCGAGCGCGGGCGCCGACGAGTCGAACATCGCTGCCATCGGGAGTCCGTGCCGGCGGATCTGCCAATAGTACGCGGCGACGCCCCCGATCAGGCCGCCGTACCAGACGAACCCGCCCCTGCTGAAGATGGTGCCGATGGGGTTCGCGAGCACGTCCTGCCAGTGGAGCGCGAGGTAGTAGACCTTGGCGCCGAGGATCCCCCCGAACGCGATCCAGACGAGGAGATCCCACGCCAGGTTGGGGTCGAGCCCCCGTCGCCGGAGCTGCGCGGCGAGGATCCACGCCCCCACGAGGAAGGACAGGAAGATCATCAGCCCGAAGCTGGAGACGGGGAAGTCGCCGATGCGGAATACCGTCGGGTACATGCAGTCTCCGGTCTTGGGTCATGCCGTCTCGAACGCCCTCTCAGTTTGTACCGCCGGGAGGGCGCTCGGGTCCGTTCCGGGGCCTGCCGTTCAGGGGCAGACGATGCGGTCCGGAGCCGCGAGCTGAGGAGCGAGCGGCCTCGGCTCGATCGCGTTCACGGCCCGGCGCCGGCGTCCGGTGCGCCCGCGTCCCCCAGCGGTCGGGTCCAGCGCCGGACCAGCACCACCACGACCACCGCGCCGCCCAGCAGACTCAGGATCGGCAGGATGTAGACGGCGAGGTTGAGGCCCCTGGCGGGAGGGTCGAGGAGGATCCACTCGCCGTAGCGGGCGACGAAGTAGGCCTTCACCTCCTCCGGCGTGCGGCCCGCCGCGAGCTGCTCGCGGATGATCTGCTTCATCTCCTTTGAGAGCTCAGAGGGCGAATCCTGAATGGACAGGCCCTGGCATTGCACGCACCGGATCTGCGACGCGAGCTCTCGCGTGGCGGCTTCCAGCGCGGAATCCGCGGCGGGCCCCGGCGTCTGCGCCGACCCGTTGGCGGGTCGGGCAGCCATCGCCAGGACCAGGAGAAGCGCCGGAAGCGTACGAATCAGCATCATGACCGACCTCATGACACCGCTCCGTGGGCGACCGCAGACGCCACCTCGTGCGCAGGCGGGCGATCGCCACCTTCCTCGTCGGCTCCGGGCCGGCGGGCCGCACGGATCAGGCGCCGCCGGCGGCCCTCCGGCCACGCCGCGATCAAGGCGCCGAGGCCGATGATGCCGCCGCCGATCCAGATCCAGGGCACGAGCGGCTCGATGATGACGTGCAACGTGGCCGATGATCCGTCGCGCTCGAAGGCGAGCAGGTTGACGTAAAGGTCTCCGCCCGCGCGACTGCGAACGGCCGGGGTGGTGATGGCCTGGTCGGAGGTGTTGTAGAAGTTGAGCCGGGGATCGAGCCGGCCCGCCGGCTCGCCGTCCGCGAGGACGGCGAGATCCGCGCCGACCACGAACCGATGGGGCTCCTCGCGCGCCCAGAGCCGCTCGAAGCGCACCGCGAAGGGCCCGATCTCGACCGCCTCGCCGGGCCGCACCGTCGCCTCGCGCTCCTGCCTGAAGGTGGAGGACGCGCTGATCCCGATGGCAATGGAGATCACGCCGACGTGCGCGATGTAGCCGCCGTAGCGGTGGCGGTTGGCGCGGACGAGGCGCGCCAGCGCGAGCGACCACGATTCTCCGGTCGCGCGCCGCCTCGCGCGCGTCCCCTCGACGAACTCGCGCGCGTTCGACAGCAGCGCGAACGCGGCGAAGCCGAAGGCCAGCACGGCGTACACGTCCCGCACACCGAGCAGCAACACGGATCCCAACGCCACGGCCAGACCGCCGACCGACGGAACCAGGAGGCTGCGCGCCGCTACCCCCGGCTGGATCCCGCGCCACGGCAGCACCGGCCCCACGCCCACGAGGAACAGCAGGGCGACGCAGAGCGGCACGGTCATGCGGTTGAAGAACGGCGCGCCCACGCTCACCTTGACGCCGCGCACCGCCTCGGCCACCAGTGGGAACAGCGTGCCGAGCAGGACCGTGAACGTGAACGCCGTGAGGATCAGGTTGTTCACGAGGAAGACCGCTTCACGCGACACTGCGCTGTCGAGGCGGCCCTGCCCGCGGCCGAGCCGGTCCGCGCGTGCCGCGAGCAGCGTCAGCGAGAAGATCAGCGCGAGCGCGATGAAGCCGAGGAAGTAGTAACCGATCGGCCCCCGGGTGAACGCGTGGACCGAGAGCAGCACACCGCTCCGTGTCAGGAACGTCCCCAGGATCGTGAGCAGGAACGTCGCGACGACGAGGCACAGGTTCCACAGCCGCAGCATTCCCGGCCGACGCTCCTCCACCATCGATGAATGGAGGAACGCGGTGGCGGTGAGCCACGGCATGAAGCTCGCGTTCTCGACAGGGTCCCACGCCCAGTACCCGCCCCAGCCCAGGACCTCGTAGCTCCACCACATCCCGGCCACGATCGCCAGAGTCAGGAAGCCCCAGGCCACCAGCGTCCAGCGCCGCGTCTCGCGGATCCAGCCCTCGTCCTCGCGGCCGGCCAGCAGCGCCCCGACGGCGAACGCGAAGGGCACCGAGAGGCCGACGTACCCGAGGTACAGCAGCGGCGGATGGACGGCCATCAGCGGGTGGTTCTGCAGCAGCGGGTTGGGGCCGGGCCCGTCCAGCGGCACCGGGAACTCGGGCGCGAACGGGTTCGCCGGCTTGACGAGCAGCAAGGAGAAGAACGCGTTCACCGCAAGCAGCGTCGCCGTGGCGTACGTGCGCTGGGAATCGGCCTGCTTGGACCGGCGCCCACCGTAGGCCACCAGGGCCGTGTAGAGGGCGAGGACGAACCCCCAGAACAGGATCGACCCCTCGAGCGCTCCCCACAGCGAGATGACCGTGAAGAACAGCGGAGTCGAACGGCTGCCGACCTGCGCCACGTACTTGACGGAGAAGTCGTGCGCCACCAGCGCGTACACCATCGTGAACGTGGCCACGGCATACATCAGGAACACGGCGTACGCGGCGCCCCGCGCGCTCGCGTGCCACGCCCGACCCGCGCTCCCCTTCCGTCCGGCCACCGCGGCGGCGATCACGCCGTAGCACGAGAGCGCGAGGGCGAGCGCAACCGCGGTGTGTCCGACCGCCCCCGTCACCGAATCCGCCTCCATCCGCAGGCGGCGCGCACGCCCGCCGCACATTCGATCCCCTGCATCATTCCTCGATCACGTGCTCGAACGCCAGCACGCAGGCGATGAAGAAGATGACGTCGAAGATGACCAGGAGCCGGACCCACGCGCCGGCCTCGCCCATGGGATCGCCGACCAGCAACGCCCCCGTCGCCGTGATCGCGCCGATCAGCAGCGGGACCAGGATCGGGAAGAGCAGCAGCGGCAGCAGCACTTCCCGCGCGCGGACGCGACTCGCCATCGCGCCGTAGAACGTGCCGAGGGTGACGAACCCGAACGTCGCAAGCAGGAACACGCCCACCAGCTCCGGCGCTGCTCGCAGCAACGGAAGGCCGTACAACACCGCGGCGAGCGGCACCAGCAACGCCTCGACCACCAGGACGAACACCAGATTGGCGACCAGCTTGCCGATGAAGATCGCGCGGCGGTCCCCCGGGTAGCCGAGGAGCACGTCCAGCGCTCCGTTCTCGAGCTCGACCTGATACGAGCGATTGAAGGCGAGGATGCCGCTGAACAGCACCGCGAGCCAGAGGATCCCGGCAGCCGCGGCGCGCAACGCCTCGGCATCGGGCCCGAGCGCGAACCCGAACAGCACCAGGACCAGCGCGGCGAACGACAGGACGGCGTTGAGGTTTGCTCTCGCGCGGCGCTCGGCCGTGAGGTCCTTCCACGCGATCGCACCGATACGACCCAACTCGATGCGCAGGCGGCTCATGTCGGCTTCGCCTCCTGCGGCAGGTCGGAGCGTGCTGCCAGCCGGCCGGCGCCGGCGATCACCATGCCGGGCTCGTTCGTCCTCTCATCCGAGACGAGGCGGCCCCCTTCCAGCGTCACGATCCGCTCCACGACGTCCTCCGCGCGGGCGAGGTCGTGGGTCGCCACGATCACCGCACCACCCTGCCCTGTCGTTTCGCGCACGAACTCGTTCAGCAGCTCGATGCCCTCCGCATCGAAGCTGGCGTATGGCTCGTCGAGCAGCAGGACCCGCGGACGCTGCAGCCGGAGGCGCGCCAGCGCGAGCCGCCTGCGCATCCCCGCGGAGAACCCGCGCACCCGCGCGCTGGCCTCCGCGCCGAGCCCCACCGCTTCCAGCGTCGCCGCCACCTCCGTCTCGTCGACCGGACGGCCCAGCATCCGCAACGCGAAGCGCAGGTTCTCCGCGGCCGTGAGATCGTCGTAGACGCCGGGCGAGTGCCCCAAGAGCCCGACCAGCTCACGCACGCCTGCTGCCTGGCGGACCACATCCAGCCCCGCGACCCGCGCCCACCCGCGCGATGGGCGGAGCAGCGTCGCGAGGACGCGCAGCAGCGTGGTCTTCCCGCTGCCGTTCCGCCCCACGAGCGCCACCGCCTCCCCGGGCCGGATGCTGAGGGTGATGCCCCGCAATGCCCAGCGGCGACCGAAGTTGCGCGCCAGACCCTCGAGTTCGACCGCAGGTCCCCCGCCCGCGGCCATCTCGTGGTGCCACTCCTGAGGATCGCCGTTCAGCAAGATACTTCCGTCATCCGGTCCGGGTTGCGTGCCCCGGGGCGCCTCGCGCCTGCCGCAGCAGCGCGAGCCCCGAGACGAGGCAAGCGGCGCTCACGCCCAGGATCACCGCCCACCCGAGCGGGCCATGCCGGACCGGCAGGTCGGGTGGTTCGGCCGTCGCTTCCACGCTCATCGCGTGCCCCGCCTCCGCCTCTTCCCCGTGCCCGTGCGCGGCTCCGTGGTCCTCCGTCGCCGCCCCGGCGGCCGCCGCAGCCAGCACGCGGACCTCCGCCCGTGCGCTCTCATCCCCATCCGGCGCGAGGGCACGCACCACGTAGGCGCCCGGCTGTACGACCGCCGGCACCAGCACGCGCGCGACGAAGGCGCCGAGCGTGTCCGTCGTCACCTTCCCGAGCGTGTGCGTCTCGAGCGCGCCGCGCAGCACGAGCATGAACTCCGTTCTCTTCGGCAACTTCTCGCCCCGGACCTCGAGCTCCGTCCCGGCCGCGACTTCATCGGCGCCCAGGCGGATCACGCCCTTCTCATGGGTGAACGCCGCGGCCGGCCCGACGACCAGGCCGGTTGCCAGCAGGAGCAGGACGGGTAGGCGCATGGTTCCCTCACATCCCGATGTGCTGCATCTGCGGGGCGACGAAGCCGTAGGCGAGCGCGCCCAGCAACGCGACGAGCAAAGCCGCCGCCAGCACCGTCAGCCACGCGGGTCTCTCGGCTCCACGGTCCAGCAGCGGGACGGCGACGAGAAAGCCCAGGATCACCGCTGGCCCCACGATCATCCCCCACAGGCCGATCGTGTTCTCCAACGTGTAGATCCAGAGGAACGGCCAGAAGGGCTTGGTTACCTCGACGCCCTCCACCGCCCGGTGGCCCAGAGCGGGCGGAAGGAGCGCCGCCACGAGGCAAAGCGCGGCAACGCCGATCAAGCCGTACCCGAGAAGTCGGCGCACGTGCTCGGCGAAGACGGCCGACCCGCTCGCGGGCGCGTTGATCCCGAGATGACGGATGAGCCAGAAATGCAACGCGATGGTCCCTCCGAGCAACAGCGGGAGCAAGCTCACGTGCGCATTGTGGATGCGCGCCAGGAGCGACGTGCCCGGCGAGAAGTCCGGCGAGAGCAGCGCGCCGAGCGGGCCGAGGAGCTCCGCTGCCGCCACCGCGTGCGCCAGGGCCTCACCGCCTTCCTGGTCCGCCCGCAGCACGGTCCCCGTGAACGTCAGCGCCCCGACGAGCACGAGCAGCAGCACCCCGGACCACCAGGTCACCTCCCGAGGCGCGACGTAACTCCGGCGCCAGAAGACGTGGGCCAGGTGGAGCACCACGCTCACCACCACGACGCAGGCCGCCCAGTAGTGCAGTGCACGCACCCATGCACCGAGCGGCGCCCGCGTCACCGTGTAGACGACGCTCGCATGGGCGGCGAGGGGGTCCGGGTTGTAGAGCTGGTCCAGCCAGACGCCCGTCAAGGCCAGGACGACGAGGCCCAGGAAGGTGAAGCCCCCCAGCATGTACGGCAGACGATTCGCGCTGGCCGGGATGCTGTAGCGAAGCGCTCCCAGGGCGAAACGCGTGGCGGCCCAACCCGCGCGATCCAGGACCCGCTCGGCCCCAGCGGTCCCGGTGCCGGCCCTGCCGTCAGGCTCCACCACCTCGGTCCGTTCCATGTGGTCTTTCCCCGCGGTTCCGATCGCTGTCGTTCAACGCGCCGGGCCATGACTGCGCCCCGGCTCCTCTGGCCTAATCTCGACGCATCCAGCCAGCGGAGCAACGGGCCGGAGCTCGGGCCGCACGCAGCGAGATTGGGCGGCCAGCGCCAGCAGCCCCATCCCTGCCCTCGTCGTCGGGCCGGCGTGCGACGCCGCCGTCAGCAGGGGCGTTGCTGGGCCCGCCCCGCGATCCGGCTGCGGACCTGGCGCGCCAGCATTGCGGTGGCGCCGCTGGCGATCGCCCGGCCCAGCGGGCGCCTCATCTGGCGGAAGAAGCCGTTGCCGCCCCGCTCCCGAACGCCTCGCATCCGCGGCGCTTCCAGGTACTCTTCCTCCTCCTCTTCCTCGCCGCCGCCGAAGATGCGGCCGAGCAGGAACCCCGTGCCCAGCGCGATGCCGACGCTCGCGAACGGATGCTCGCGGATCTGGGTCTTGAGGTCGTCGCGGATCGTGCCGATCTCGTGCGTCCGCAGGTACTCGGCGCTGCTCTCCAGCGCGCCGCCGACGCCGTGCACCGCTCCGCCGACCATACCCTTCACGCCGCCTTTTTCTTCCATCGGACGCGCGCGCTCCTCGAGCCGCGTGCCGAGGCGATCCACACCGCTCGCCAGCTTCTCCTTGCCCGCTTCGATCGCGCTGCTGGCCCGCTCCTTCACCTTCTCGCCCATGCTGCGGGCCTTCTCACCCATGCCCTCGCCGCCGCGCTCCATCTCGGCCCTGCTCGGTTCCCGAAAGCTCTCGCGGCCCGGCATTCCCTCGGAACCCGCGCCGAATTCGCGCGGTTGCTCCGGAGGCTGATTCGGACGTGTCGCCATGCTCACCTCCTTGGCTTGGTGCCGCGGCGTTCCGTTAGGCCGCGCATCGACCAGAGGTGCAAGTCGCATACCCGGAGGCGAGGCCAAACTGCCTATATTTCAGCAACTTACGCGCATGGCCGACTGCCGCTTCCGCCCGTACCGGGCGCCCCTCCTCAACTCGCGGTGTCACGCCGGAACTGCACGCGCGGGGCGGCCCGCGCGGCCTCCGGCGCTTCGAACGGCTCGTAACGCTGGGCGCCGATCACCCGCGCCGTGATCGCCTGCGGGAATTGCCGGATGTACGTATTGTACGCCGCGACCGCCTCGTTGTAGTCCCGTCGCGCGACGGCGATCCGGTTCTCCGTCTCCGTCAACTCGTCCTGCAGGGCGATGAAGTTCTGGTTGGCGCGCAGCGTGGGATAGGCCTCGACCGCCACGTTGATGAACAGCCGCAAGTTCTCACTCAGCTCGGCGTTGGCCCGGCTGAGCTCATCCGTTCCCGCATCCTGCTGGATGGCTTCGGCGACCCGCTGGCTCGCTTGGGTGAGCCCGGCCCGGGCCTGGGCGACCTGGGTGAACGTCTCGCGTTCGAAGGCCGCCGCTTCGTCCACGGTCGCCACGAGATTCGGGATGAGATCGTTGCGCCGCAGGAGCTCCGCCTCGATGTTGCCCCGCGTCTGCGCGACGCGCTCGTCCAGCTCCTGGATCCGGTTGTAGCCACAGCCCGTGGAGAGCAAGGCAGCCGCGCCCGCCACCAGCAACCATCTCCGGTTCATTCTGCCTCCCCATGAAGAGCATCCACGAACGCCGCAGTCCGCTCGGCAAACTCGTGATACCCCACCACGAGCGGGTCGTCCAGCGCCAGGGCAAGGGACTCTTTCCGCGCCCGGGCGTTCCAGACATGCAGCAGCGGCCGGGGCACGGCCCCGATCAATTCCGCCGCGGCCTCGATGGCCTCCGGCGTGGTGCGGGGAACGGGCCGGCCCGCCAGCCGGAGCGCCGCGCGCGCGTATGTGGTGAAGGAGGGCAGCGCCGCGAGCAGCAGCCGCCCCACCTGCGCTGAGTCCTCACCCGCCAGGAGCAGGCCTTCCCGGAGCTGCAGCAACTTGCCCCGCAGCTCGTTCTCCGCCTGGAGCCGAAGCGCGACCGGGTCCACGTCGAGCGCCACGAGCGGATCCTCACCGTGCACGACGACGTGGGCGTCCTTCATGTCCGCGAGCTCGATCGCGAAGGCGTCCGCTGCGCGATGCCACTCCGCCCAGGCCATGAGGAGCGGCGGCGTGTTGCCCGCACCCGCCCAGCGCCGGGCCAGTGGAGAGAGGGACTTCAGCGTCGCGGCGTCGATCCGGTCCACGAGGGCGAGGACGTTCACGTCGCTCACCCCCTCCACCGCCTCGCCCCGGGCGACGGACCCGTGGACCAGCAGGCTCCGCAGGCGCCCGCCCAGCAGGCGCTCCATCGCCGAGGCCAGCTTCCTGGCCGCTTCCAGAGGCTCCATGGATCCCCCCTTTCGCTACCAGCTCCGCCCTGCGCCTCCGCCGCCGAACCCTCCACCACCGCCGAAGCCGCCGAAGCCGCCGCCCCCTCCGAACCCCCCAAATCCACCGCCGAAGCCTCCCCATCCGCCCCGGTGGGGACCGCCAAACGGGAAGGGGATGATGATCGGCCCGCGATACCGCCTCCCACCGCGGAAGCCACTGCCGCGGCCTCCCCCGCCCCGGAGCGCCAGCAGGACGATCACCACGAATGCAACGATGACGAGGATACCGACGATGCTCGGCCCTCCCGCCGGAGCCCTCCGCTGCGGGACCGCGCGCGGCACCTCCCCCGTCAGCTCGAACCCGAACCGCTCGGCGTACTCGCCCGCAAGCGCACGGACCCCCAGGAGGATGCCCCCGCCGTAATCGCCCCTCTGGAACTGGGGGATCATGAACTGGTCGAGGATCCGGCCCGCCTCGGCCGCCGTGATGAACGTGCTGGCGCCGAGACCGGTCTCGATCTTGGCGTGGCCCCGGCCGTCCGGCGAGGTCTCCTTCGGCACCACGAGCACGACGACGCCCGTGTTGCGCGCGGGGTCTCCCGGCTCCCCACGCTGCCCCACTCCCCATTCCCGGCCGATCTGGAGGGCGAGTTCGTCGCGCGTGCGGCCCATGAGCGAGGGCAGCGTCACGACCACGATCTCCCCGCCGGATTTCGCCCGCACCTCGTCGATCACCGCCTGGATCTGCTGCTCGTGCTCCGGCGTGATGACGTCTGCGAAGTCGTTCACGTACCCGACGGGCTCGGGCAGGCGGACCTCCTGGCCGCGGCCAGTCGCGGGCCCGCACGCCACGATCACGGCAATGCTCGCCGCCACGGCCGCCAGCCGCCGCGCCCCGCCGACGCGCCGCTTCCCTGCCTTCGCCTCGCTCGCGTCCACCCGCATGCGCCTTCCTTCCCCCACGCCTCGCCATGGCAGACGAAAACGCCCCGCGGGCGGGGGAGCCCGTGGGGCGCTGCCCGACCGCGGGGCGGTCGGGAGCGGGCGCCTTGCCGCGCCAGCGTGTCCTCGAGGCATGCCCCCGGCAGGACTCGAACCTGCGGCAGACGCGGTTTAGGAATCGATTTTACGCAATTTACGGCCAGTTCGGCGGAATTGTCAAGAGTTTCGTTTGTGTCGGCCATGTAATGAGTTACGCCGGTGGCCTCTTGCGCCGTGTTAGGTCCAGTTACGGCCCATTGCGCTGAGTCTGCACACAAGATGCACACATCTGCGATCCCGAACGAAGGCGAGCAGGTCGGCGCCGTAGCGCGTCGGTGCCGGCGCTCATCGCCCACCTCCGTTCGCGTCGGCGGCCCAGGCGGCGTCCGCATCGGTCCCGTATTCGGTGAATCCGCCGTATCTGTCCGCGAGGGTCCAGGCAGCCTCCTGAGCGGCGTCGACGTAGGCGTTCGTGGAGAGTTCGTAGGGCGACGCCTCCCCGTCCGCGAGGGCCATCGCGACCGCTGCCGCGACGGCAGCGAGCAGGGAGGATGCATCGATCACCACATCCTCATACGCGGGCCACGCGCGCCCCCCGCTCTCGTCGTAGAGCTCTTCGAGCTCGCGGCGGGCCGCGACCGCGGCGGCACCGAGATCGTCTAACCGGACCCGCCTCGGCAGGTCGCTCTGGTTCACGAGGTCGGCGAGGGTGCCGATCGTCCGCGCGACGCGCCCCACTATCCGGCGGACTTTCTCCGGCGCCGGTGCGTTGACGTCGCTGTCGGCGGGGCGCTTGGGCGCAGAACGGGTTTGCGGCTCACGGGCGTCGAGTGTGGCTGTGGTCGACATGATGCCTCCGTCGGTTTGCGCCGCCCGGCCGCGCGCCGCGGCTTTGCGGCGCCAGCCTGACGGGTTGGGATAACGTACCGCCGGACAAGCTAGGCGCGCCTCCGCAGGTCCCGGAACCAGCACCCGGCCGACCAGGACCAGCGCCAGGGCGAGTCGGCCCGGACGGCCCACGCGCGCCGGTCGGGCAGCGGGCCGTAGACGACGGCCTCGCCGCGGAGCGCGAGCCGGGTCGCCAGCCGGACGGCCCGCCGGTCCGGGAGCGGCACCGGCTCGCCCGACTCCAGGGCGCGGCGCAGGTCGGTCAGCGTCCGCAGCGACGCGGGCGGCGGCGGGCCGGCCGGGCGGCCGTCCAGGAACAGGGTCACCGCGGGCCTCCCGTCCCATCCGCGATGCCGCGGTGCGCCTCCTCCGCCTCCGCGGCGGTGCGGTACTGGCGGCTCCGCACGGCGCCGCAGTCGCACCATTCGCGGTAGCCGTAGACGTAGCCGCGCGTCTGCGGGTCGTAGCCCGAGTAGCGCATGTCCAGCTCGGCACGCGCCACGCGGTGCGTGTGTCCCGTGCTCTCGTGCATGTCAGGCCTCCCCGTGGTGAACGTGGTCGTGCGGCACGGCGCCGCCGCTCCCCTGCTCCGCGGCGCGCTCGCGCTCGCAGTAGACGCATGCCCACCACTCGCGCGCATCCTGCACCGGCCCGAGCGCCGGCGCGTCGTCGGCCAGCGGCAGCGCGCCCGAGTAGTGGTCGTGGCAGATGCGGACCGTGCGGTCCACGTAGGCAAGACGGGCGATCATGGCGTGCCTCCGGGTCAGGGCCACAGCCGGCGCGAGCGCCGGTCCTCGCGCGCGTCCTCGCGGAACGCGCGCTCGAGCGCCACCAGCACGCGCCGCGCGTGCCTCCACATGGCGGGCGCGCCACGGCGGGCCTTCAGGTCCACCAGCACGGCCTCGACCACGGTCATCCGCGTCGTCGGGTCCTCCACGACGTCGAAGCCCATCGCCCGGAGCTCGCGCGCGTAGCGCACCAACCTGTCCAGCCGCCCGCCCGGGCGCGGGCGCGGCACCGGCTTTTCCGGCCGTGCGATGGCGCCCCTCATTGCCGCCTCCCGAGGCGGGGGAACCGGCGCCCGACGGCGAACAGCCGCCGCTCGATGGGCCGGCCGCCGGGCCACTCGGCCGAGTAGGTGTAGTCGCGGAGCTCGAGCTGGCCGTCCCGCCGGCGGCAGAGGAGCGCGCGGGCAAGGCCGTCCGGCGTGCGCACACTCCGGAGCAGGAAGACGCGCAGGGCCTCCGGCGGTGCGCCGGGCGGCAGGTCCGCCGTCGGCGCAGGGAACCAGCCCTCGCGGGCGACCAGGGCTTCCGCGCGCTCGAGGTCGCACGTGCCGAGCTGGTCGATGTGGTGGAAGCG
>DATCLK010000022.1:0-10178 GCA_036563975.1 Longimicrobiales bacterium
GCTGCCGTCCACCGGGCACGGATGCGTGCTCGTGTGCTTGAAGCTGACGGTCCCAGGCATCGCGTTCGCGGCCCTGAACCCAGAGGGAGTCGCCGGCTCGCTCTCCATGATGTCGTCCCGCGTCGAATCCGCGATCTCGAAGATCGCCGCCAGCACCACCTCCGCCTCGACCTTCGAGAGCTGGTCGCCGCTATAGCCGGGGCCGGCCGGATCAGCCTCGCTGCATGCGGCCAGCAGGGCAACCATCGTCACGATTACCAGGTTCGTCGCGCGCCTCATGGCATCACCTGTCCCTGTTGCGGGCGCCCCCCGGGGGCGCACGTGGTCCATGCGGTCGGCGCCTCTGGGCGCCGGCGCCGCGTTGCGCCTCGCATTTTGGGGAGAGCGGTAAAGTTACCACCGGAGAGGGGGCACGGGTTCCACTCGCCCCGGCTCAGGCCCAGGGGGGCTCCGGCGCCGGCCCGTGGAAGCGCTCCGGCTCCCGCCCACCGGGCCGCCGCCGGCCCGCGACTTGCCGTGTTCGCCCGCGGCCCGAGCGCTGCCCGCGGGGCACGGGGACGTCGCCCGCACGCGCGCCGGGCGACCGGCAGGCGCGCGCGGGAGTTCGCGGAGGCGACGCAGTGGCGTGCGGGCGGGCGCCAGGCAACCGGCGACCGCGCGCGGTAGGCCGCCGAGGCGATCGGAGGGGCGTCCGCGCGCGCCGGGCAACGGGCTGCCCGGCGGCACTCCGCCGACGCGATGGGGAGGCGCTCGCATGCGCGGCGGGCGGCCGGGCGCCAGAGGGCCGTTCGCCGGGCGTAGGGAAGTCGCCCGCCCCCGCCCGGGCCACCGGCGGTCGCCCGGGGTCCACCGAGGGACTGTGGAGACGCCCACAGGCGCGCCGGCCGACCGGCGAGCGCAGGGCACCTCGTCGAGGCAATGAAACGGCGCCCGCCCGCCGGGCGACCGATCACCGGACAGGGACTCGCATGCAACGTAACCCGAAGTTTGCCGCTCTGCCGCTGCTGGCGCTCCCCGCAGTGGTCGGCCTGCTCCTGGCCTGCGAGCCGGAGCCGGCCGCGGAGACCGAGCCCCCGCAGCCAGCGCCGCCGGCGGCGGAGGCGCCTGTCGCAGCAGAGCCCACGCCCGACCTGCTCCTCGGTGTCCAGGAATACGTCCAGGAGCAGGGAGGCAGGGAGGTGCCCGCGTTCCGCTACGCGTCCACGGACCTGAACCGGGACGGGCGTCCGGAATCCGTCGTGCTGCTGCAGGGAGAGGAGTGGTGCCAGGCGGGCGGGTGCACCATGCTGGTGTTCCGAGGGGACAGCGAGGGCGCGCTCCTCATCTCGCGCATTCCGGCGGCCGGCGAGCCGATCCGCGTCTCCGCCCAGCAGACCGCGGCGTGGCAGGACCTCATCGTCCGGGCGCCCGGCGGCCGGGACGTGATCCTGCGGTTCGACGGCAGCGGTTACCCCTCCGACCTCTCGCGCCAGCCGGAGGCCTCGCCCGCGCAGGTCAACGCCGCGCAGCCGCTCGCCCTGGGCGAGGTCGCCCCTTCCTCCGCAGCCTCCGCAGCCGGCCCGCCGTGAGGACGGCGAGAGCGCGCTGGGCCCGGGCCCGGCGCCGGGTCCCTACACCCGCACCAGGTTCCGCGCCACGAGCATGAGGTTCGCCGGTCTCTCGGCCAGCCGCCGCATGAACCACGGGTACCACGCGGAGCCGTAGCTGATCAGCACGCGCAGCCGGTACCCCTCGCCGGCCAGCCGCTCCTGGTCGGACGTGCGGATGCCGTAGAGCATCTGCACCTCGAACGCGTCGGTGGAAACGCCCACCAGCCGCGCCATCTCCGTGATGCGGCGGACGAGCGGCACGTCGTGCGTGCCGAACGCGATGCGCAGAGCGCTGCCGCGCTGCGCCTTCTCGCGCAGCAGCCGATCCGCGAGACGCAGGTAGTTCTTGTCGATGTCCCGACGGCTCTGGAACGCGCGGCTCGCCGGCTCGCGGTACGCGCCCTTCACCAGCCGGATCGCCGCGTCCCGCTCGAGCAACGTCTCCAGGTCGCGCGACGTCCGCAGCATGTTCGCCTGCATGCAGACGCCCACGTTCGCGTGCCGCGCACGCGCCGCCTGGTACAGCTCGAGCGTGCGGTCCGTGTACTGGCTCGACTCCATGTCGATCCAGACGGCCACGCCCCGGGCCTCCGCCGCCGTCACGATCTTCTCCAGCCGCGCCGCCGTCTGCTCCGTGCCGATATCGAGCCCGAGCTGCGTCAGCTTGACCGAGATCTCGGTGTCAAGCCTCTCCTGCGCAATCCGCTCCAACACTTCGGTGTAGTGCTCGGCGACGGCATCTGCCTCCGCCGCGTCGGTCACGTTCTCGCCGAGCTCGGTCAGTACCGTCGCAATGCGCCGCTCGCCCAGCTCGCGCGCCGCGCGTAGCGCCGCGTCCAGGTCCTCGCCCGGCATGAACCGCCGCACGGCGGCGCGCGTGAACCAGAGGCGCGGGAGCCGCTCCTCCAACCACTCGCTCTGTGACGCCCGGAGCAGGACGTTGCGCAGCATCGAACCGCCTTCCTTCCGCGGGTGAACGGGTCCAGGATGCCGGCCGCCGCAGCGGCCGTCAACCATGCATACCCGCGCAGCGGGCTGGCGGTCACGGGTTTCGGGCGGTTTTTGGGGCCGGAAACGCCGGGATCGCGGGCCGCGAGGACTCGCGGGCGACGGCGAGTGTCAGATCCTCGGGCCTCGGGGCGGTCCCGGGGGGACGCTCAGGTCGTGAGCCGGGGGGCACAGACCGGGGCCGGAAGCCGGCCGGGGCCGGGAGTCGCTGGCCGGGCGTCGGCAGCCCGCGGGCCGCCCTCTGGCAACGCACAGGCCGCCCGCCGGGCGGGTGGCGACCCCCGCTTGGCCGGCGGTGGCCCAACGGGTGATCGCGGGCCGATCGCCGGGCGCTCGGGGCCGGCCAATGGCCGGCCGGTCGGCCGTTGTCAGGGCGCCGCCAGGCCAGTCCCCGGGGCAGCCGCCGAGGGACGGCCAGTGGCCCGCCGCTCCGCTGCTGGTTGGCCGGCTGCGGCCTACCTGGCGACCGGCGGTGGCCCCCGGCAGGCGACCAGTTGCCCGCAGACGACCGCCCACCGGGCGCGGGCCCACCAGCCAGCCGCCGTAGCCCTAATTTCGGGATGGGCCAGATGGTACAATGTTGTACCATCTCGCCAAACGCGCGCAAACCACCACGGACCCAGCCGCCCGCCCGATTTCCGCCTGCAGGGCCGGCCTGAGGCCGCCAGAGGAGCGAGAATCGCCGACGACAACGGAACGCCAGGAGCGGCTGTGACGCGGCCGCCTCACGGCCGCCGCCGTCATCTCGTGCTCACCCGCGATTCGCACCGCGCTGCCCCGCCCCGCCCACCCCCTCACCGCCTCACCAGCCCCACTCCCAACACCACCACCCCCGCCGCGAGCACCGCCGCGCCGACGTAACCGAGGTAAATGAGGGCGTTGGGCTCCCGCGCGTCGGGCGAGAGAACGGAGAGGAAGAACGCAGCAGGCAGCAGGATCGCCGCGATCGGAGCAGCGAGCCGCGCGAACCACTTCAGCCCGGGCGAGAGCCGTGCCTCGTCCACGTAACGCAGCACGACCAGACTCAGAACCAGCAGCACGCCCGCGTGCGCGTGGCCGGCACGCCAGAGGTCCTGCCGCAGCTCGTTCGCTGCGTAGGAGGGCTCCCACACCAGCAGCGTCAGGAGACTCACGCCGCCGATCATCACGGTGGGCAGCACGATCAGCAACGCTCCCGCAAGCCGACGCGACTCTGGGCTCATCGCTCGCCTCCTCGCCGTGGTGTTCACATGGGTCCCCGCGCAGGTGACGCGGCCGCTGTCGTTCTGGAAGACAACCGGTCGCCGCGGCCTTGCCGTTCGCCAGCCGGCGGCCACGAGCTACACAGCGCCGGCACAGCGGCGGAACGCGCGCCCGGCTGCCCATTCGCCCATCCCGGCCGCCTAAACCGAACAACCTGCCCGCCTACTCAAACATCCCCTTCGGCGTCTCGCCCTTCAGGAACGGCTCGATGAAGGCGTACAGCAGGTCGGGCTGCGTAATTACCGCACTGTGCGACGTCGCGGGCATGATGGCGAGGCGTGAGGCGGCCAGCGGTCTGCCCATGTCACCCATGATGCCGCCGCCGAGCAGCCGGAACAGCGCGACCGTGTGCTCGAGGGTCACGACGTCCGCATCGCCGGCGATGAGGAGCACCGGGACTTGCAATGCCTTCACGTCCTCCTCCCACGCCATCGGCTCTTTCTCCAGCGCGATCAGCTTCTCGACGAGCGCGGGGAAACCCTCGGGGTTCGGCGCGAGCTTGCGGTACTCCTCCTCGAGCGGCGTTCCCACGAACATGTCGACCGTCATCTGCGGGATGAACGCCCTGAACTCAGGCTGCCAGCCGGCAGTGTCGTAGCTGACAGACGCGGCGACGAGCTTGTTCACCTTCCCCGGGTGGCGGATCGCGAGCTGGAGCCCGACGGCCGCGCCCATCGAGTAGCCGAACACGTCCGCTCGCGTGATCCCGACCGCGTCCATGAATGCCGCCACGTCGTCCGCCAGGTTGGGGTAGGTGATGGGCCGGTCGATGTCGGTGGTGCGGCCGTGGCCCTGGAGCTCGAGCGCGTACACCCGGTGGGTCTGCGCGAGCTTCGGGATGATCTCGCCCATGGACGGGATGTTCATGTACGCGCCGTGCAGCACGATCAGCGGCTGGCCCTGGCCGGAGACCTCGTAGTACATCTGCATGCCGTTGACCTCCACGCGGCCGGCCACCGGCTCGGAGGTGGGTTGCGGCGTGGAGGCGACGCACCCCAGGGCGAGGACGACGGCGGCAGACAGCAGGAGGCGCGACGACAGAACGGTGCGGAACATTGGATCCTCCGTGGGTCCGGATATGACTCTCTCCAGGCCCCGGCATCACGGCCTGGCGTTCCACACCGGCGACGAACGACGGGAGCAGAGATCGACAACGAGCGCCGACCCGCAGCCAGGCAGGCACTCTCAGCGCGGCGTCACTCCAGCGTCAGCACCACCGGCGCGTGGTCGCTGGTCCCGTAGTCGGCCTGCACGGCGCACGCGGTTGCGCGCTCCGCCACCCCGGGCGAGGCGAGCACGTAGTCGATCCGCCAGCCGATATTACGGGCGCGCAGGTTGCGCCACGGCGCCCACCAGGTGAACAGGTTCGCGTTGTCCGGGTCGAGCGCGCGCCCCGTGTCGATGAGGTGGTCGCCCAGCAGCCTCTCGAACAGCGCGCGCTCCTCGGGCCGCTGGCCGATCGCGTTCGGCTTCCGCTCCTTGGGGTGCACGTCCATGTCGGTGCGCGCGATGTTCATGTCGCCGCAGAGGATGAGCTGGCGGCCCTCGGCGTGGAGCCGCGCGGCCCAGTCCGCCAGCGCGGCCACGAACTCGAGCTTCGCGGCGTAGTCCTTCCCGCCGTTCGGCACGTACACGGACGCGATGATCAGGTCGCCGAGCTCCGCCTGCACGATCCGCGCCTCCATGTCGAACGGCGGATGGCTGAACACGGGCTCCGTCGTCACCAGGTCCTTGCGGATCATGAGCGAAACGCCCGAGTACGCCTTGAGGCCGTGCCAGTAGGCGTGGTAGTCGTCGCTCTTGCACTCTTGCGGGACCTGATCGGCCTCCGCCTTCAACTCCTGGAGGCACACGACGTCCGGCCGGTCGCGCTCGAGCCACTCGCAGACCTGCGCCGCGCGTGCGCGGATTCCGTTCACGTTCCAGGTGGCGATCTTCATTTTCTCGCGGTGCCGCGATCGAGTCCTGCTTCGTCCTTACGACGTTGCCACGACGACGCCGTGGCGCCGCTACGCGTACACCTCCAGGATTTGCGCGTGCCTGCCCATCGCCGCTTCCGCCGGTTGCAGCCGCGCCAGCTGGATCGGCCCTCGACCGCGATGCGGATCACTCGGAGCTGGACAAGAACCTCGACAACAAAGATCTCTTCTGCGCCTCACCGTGACCGCTGCAAGCGCCGCGGACAGGCGCTGGGTGGCCGCCCGCCCGGCTGCCTACGCGCCCCCCGCCCCCACCTCGTCCTTCAGCACCCACCCGTCGGGGTCCACCCGGACGACCGTGGGCGGGGCGGCCAGCTGGAACCGGAACATCTGCCGGCGCTGGTCCAGCTCCACCCTACGCCGCACCGGGCCTTCCGCGGTGACCAGCTCGACCTCCATCGGCAGGCGGAACGTCGGCCAGGCGGCCGGCTGTGCCTGCTCGATCACCAGCACCACCTCACGCGTCCGCTGGTCCCACGTCCACTCGACCCGAAGCTGCGGATAGCCGGGCCGGAACACCCACTGCTCGAAGAACCAGTCCAGCTCGCGGCCGGACGCGCTCTCCATCGCACGCACCAGGTCTTCGGTCAGCGCGGTGCCGTGCTCGTGCGCGCGGTAGTAGCGGCGGACGCCGTCGAAGAACACGCTGTCGCCCAGGATGCCGCGCAGCATGTGCAGCACCCACGCGCCCTTCTGGTAGTTGTTCGCGTTGAGCAGCTCGAAGAGGTTCTCCTCGGTGGGATCCACGATCGGGCGGCCCGTCACGTTCGATGCCAGATACGCCCGGCGGTTGCGCTCCATGATCTCGCGGAACCGCTCGACGCCATCCGCATGCTCGAAGAACAGCGCGCCGAAGTAGGTGGCGAAGCCCTCGGAGAGCCAGAGGTGGCGCCAGTCGGCCTCGGTCACGGCGTCACCGAACCACTGGTGCGCGGTCTCGTGTGCCACGGTGCCTTCGATGTCGCGGCCGGCCGCGATCGCGCGCTCGGAGTAGAAGATCGCGCTCACGTTCTCCATCCCGCCGTAGCGGGTGGAGGATTGCACGTGGGCCAGCTTCTCGTACGGGAAGGGCGCCACGAGCGCTGCGTAGTACGCAACCAGCTGGTCCGCGCGACGGAACACGCGGCGGGCGTGCGCGGTGTCGGGCGGGAAGACCCACCACGTCGTCTCGATGCACGCGTCACCCGACGGCGCGCACGCCTCGCCCGCGCGGCCGATGGCGAACTCCGCCGCGCCGATCACCATCGTGTAGGTCGGGATGGGTCTGTCCGTCGCCCAGCGCCAGACAGCGCGGCGCGCACCGGAGACCGCCGCCGGCGCCGGCGGCTCGAGGGCGACGTCGTCGCGACGCTCCCCGTTCGCGATCACCGCCCACGGCTGCGGCGCGCTCACCGCGAACGTGACGGTCGCCTTGTCGCTCGGGTGATCGATGGACGGAAACCAGAAGCGCGCGCGGTCCGGCCAGTTGTCTGCGAACGCCGTCGGCCGGCCGTGCACGTTCGTGCCGATGATCAGCCCGTCATCCGGCCGGCCGGCGTACGCGACCTCGACCGTGATCGTGTCGCCGACCGCGGCGCTCGCGGGGACCGGCACGTGGATCTTGCCGGCCTCGTGGCGGTGTGCGACATCGCGGCCGTTCACGCGCACGCGCTCGACCGCGAGCCCGACCAGGTCCAGCCGCAGCGTGTCCGCACGCGGCTTGACCAGCGCGATGCGTGCCCGCGTGATCCCGCGGATGATCGACCCGGTATCCGGCAGCGCGAGCGCGATGTCGTAGTGCACGGCATCGAACCCGGCCGCGTACGGCCCGGGCGGCGGCGCCTGCCCGGGCGTGATCGGGTCGGGCTCGGCGACGCTGGGCGGCAGCGGCCCGCCGGCATGCGGCTCCGCGGCTGGCGTCGCCGCGCGCCCGCCGCACGCCGCGAGCACGATTGAGAAGGCGAGGATGGCGGATCGGCGCATCGGCTCCACCTTGCTCTCAGGGATGGATTGCTGTGTCAACGCCCGGCGTGATCGCGCGCAGGCGGCAGGGTCGGGAAGCGGGCCGGCGCGGCCGCAAGGCCGCTGCAGGCTCTACCCCACCGCCAGGGCCGGAAGGCGCCCGGCCCGCCTCGCCGCCCCGCCGCCAGCACTACTTCGCCGCGACGCCGCCCGCCACCGCCCCTCGCGCCCGCCACCGCGTCACCGCCACCCCCGCCGCGGCGAGCGCCGCGAGCATCGCGGTGCCGCCCAGCGCGAGCGCCGGCTGGGTCGCGATGATGATCGCGAGGATCGCCGCGTACGCGACGACGACGAGCGCCGGCAGCGCCGGATAACCCGGCATGCGGTACGGCCGCACCGCGTCCGGCATGCGGCGCCGCAGCACGAACAGCCCGATCATGATCGCGCCGTCCACCGCCATCGCGCAGAACATCATGAACCGGATGAGCTGCTCGAACGTGCCGGTCACCGCGAGCGTGAAGATGAGCGCGGCCTCCAGCGTGAGCGCGGCCACGGGCGTGCCGCGGCTGCTCACGCCGCGCAGCCGCGCGGGAGCGAGGCCGTCCCGCGCGAGGCCCAGCGCCACCCGCGGTACCGCTAGGAAGTTCACGTTCAGACTGCTCACCAGGATGCCGATCCCCGCAACGGTGATCGCGACGCCCGCCGCATCGCCCAACCCCGCCGCCACCGCGTCACGCGCCACCAGCGGCGAGCCCGCCATCTCGCCGGGCGTCAGCGCATGCATGAACGCAACGTTGATGAGCAGGTACAGCGCCGCCACGGCAGCCGCGCTGCCCAGCAGGATGCGCGGCAGGTTGCGGCCCGGCTCCCGTACCTCCTCCGCCATCTTCACCACCTCCTCCCAGCCGTAATACGTGAACGCGATGGACTGGTAGGCGAGCGCGAAGCCGAGCAGCATGCCCTGCGCCGGTGCGATCGAGCTGCCCGGCCGCCACGACGCGCCGTCGCCGAACGCGAACGCGGCGCCGAAGATCGCCAGCAGCACGAGGATCTTCAGCGCCGTCGTCCAGTTCTGGAACGTCTTGCCCGCTCTGAGGCCGCCCAGGTGCAGGAGGTAGAAACCGATGACGATCACACCCGCGAGGACCGGCACCGGCGCGCCCGCGCCGAGCAGGATCAGGTACTCCGCGATCAGCACCGCCTTGGCCGCGCCCGAGAAGCCCCGCGTCACCAGCACCTCGGACCAGCCCGCCACGAACGCGGCGGTGTCACCGAACGCGGCGCGCGCGTACGCGTACTTGCCGCCCGCACGCGGCAGCATCGCCGCCATCTCGGCGAAGACCATCGTGCTCAGCGCGGCGACGACGCCGCCCAGCACCCACATGAGCAGGATCCAGCGCGCGTCGCCCAGGTAGCCCGCGATGAGCCCGGGCGTGCGGAGGATGCCCGCGCCGATCACGATGCCGACGATGATCGCCATCCCGTCGAGCGGCGTGAGGATGCGCTGGAGTGCGCCCTCCCGCTCGGCTGCGGCCGCCGCCGGCGCGGTGATCGCGCCGCCACGGATCTCTGCGTTCTCGCGATCCTCTCTCATGCGCCCCCGCCGGATCGGGTGAAGCCAGCGCCGCCCCGGCGTGCCGGGTGGCGGATCCCCCCATCTGTGCGCCTGCGTGGCGCGGCGCAAGGGGAGCCGCGCCGCATGGGCCGGCCCGGGCCCCTGCAACGCCAGCACGCCACCCCGGGCACGGCGCATGGATTGCACGTCTCACGCGCCGGAACGGCAGGAATCCAGGCCAGATTCGGCTCCGCGGCCTGCCTTGCGAGAGCCGCCGCAGTCAGAGCAATGGACGACGCTGTGTCTCCAACGCCACACCCCGTTGCACGAACAACGCGCCCGCGCTGTGCTCCCCGCACCCGCATCGCGCTCGCGCTCGCGGCCGCTCTGACCCCGGCCGCCTGCGACGCCGTCGCGGGCGCCGCCACCGGCCCTGCCTACAACTACGGGACCCCCGTCCGCGTGACGGTCGTGCCCCGGACACTCGAGCTCGCGCCGGGCGAAGTGCGGGCGCTCAGCGTAGAAGTCCACAACGCCAGCGGCGAACCCCTGCCCCTCGCCGTGCAGTGGTCGGTCGACTCGGCCGGGATCGCCGAGGTCTCGCCGACGGGCGAGGTGCGGGGGCTGCGCACGGGCACGACACGCGTGATCGCCCGGGCAGGCGCCGTGTCCGGGAGCGCGGAAGTGACCGTGCTGCCGCACGCGCCTGCGAGCATCACCGTCACACCCGACTCGATCGAGATCTTCACTCCCGAGTCGCGCACGTTGTCGGCGCTGGTCCACGACACGGCCGGCAATCCGCTCCCCGTGCCGGTGCAGTGGACATCATCGGACGTCTCTGTCGTGGTCGTGGACACCGCGGGC
>DATCLK010000023.1:0-5447 GCA_036563975.1 Longimicrobiales bacterium
GCCTCGACCGGGTCCGTGTACGCCCACTCCTCGGCCTGGAGGTACTCGCCGGAAAGCTTGATACCGAAGTTCTCGCTCAGGAGGTGAGACGTGCGGAACGAGCCGGTGAGCACGCTCTGCGTCCCGCCGCCCAGCGAGATGGTGGTGCCCTGCGCGTCGAGCGGCGACTTGGTGATGATGTGCAGCACGCCGTCCGCTGTGTTCGGCCCGTACAGCGCGGCGCCGGGGCCGAGCACGACCTCCATCCGGTCGATGTCCTCGTTGGTCGCCGGGACGAAGTGCAGCAGGTTCACCCGCAGCGACGGGATGCCCGCGATGCGGTTGTCCGTGAGCGCGTGGAGCGAGCCGGAGAAGATGTTGTTGAACCCGCGCAGGACGACGTTCGTGGACTGGACGCCCTGGGTCACGATGTCAACGCCCGGCGTCGACCGCAGGTGGTCGACCGGCGTGGTCACGGGCCTCTCCGCGACGGCGCGCGAATCCACCACCGATACCGACGCCGGCGCGTCCAGCACCTTCTCCTGCCGCTTCGACGCGGAGACCACCACGGGGTTGAGCTGGAACGCGGAAGCGACGAGTTGCGCGCCGACCAGCGAGGTCTCGCCGGCAACGACCCGGATGCCCTCCAGGCGCTGGGTCTCGTAGCCCAGCAGGCTGATGACCAGCGCGTACGTCCCCGGCGGCACGTTGTTGATCTGGTACCGCCCGTCCGCGTCCGATACCGCCCTCGCCACGACGCGCGTACCCGCCAAGGCCTCCACGCTCGCGCCCGCCAGAGGAGCACCGGTTTCCGCGTCGGTCAGCCGGCCGGAGATCGCCCCGTCTTGCGCGGACACGGGGGCCGCGGCGCAGACCAGCAAGGCGATCGCGACAAGCAGGAGCTTGAACGCCTTCGTTCGCATGGAGCACCTCTCGGGTTCACGTGTGATCGGCCCACGAACCGGGCCGGCTCGCCACCCGCGCGCCGGATCCGCGCACCGCTGAGCGGCAAGGATGACTCTGATCGGAACTCGCGCGGGCTGTTCGCGAGCGGTGGACGACAGGGAGGAGAAATCGCATTCGATACGCGCCTCGCCGGCTCAGCCGGGCGATGGCAGCCGATTGCAGCCCCTGCGGGCAACGCCACTGCATCGTTACAGCCGGCCGCCGAAGCCGGCGACGGAGGATCCGATTCGAGCGGCCGGAAGACACGGCGCAGTATACGTTTGACGGCACTGAACCGTCAAGATCGGGCCTCCAACGCAATGCCCCCGGCGCCGGAGGGGGCGGTTTGACGGCCGCGGCGGACGCCTCCATACTTGCGCACCGCTTGTTCCACGAACCGACGACGCCACGGCCATGCGATCCCGTACGCCGGAGACCACGACTCCCGTCCGCCCCGGAGAGTGGGAGGTCACGGGAAACCACTACCTGGCGTTTCCATGCATCCAACCCCGGACCGGGGCGATCCATCGTGCCAACGTGCTGCACCGCGGCCTGGTCGGCCTGGTCGAGTGGGCGGCGGACCCCGCTCCGGACCCGGCCGGCGACGCGCTGTTCGCGCCCGCGTTCTCGGTGCAAGGGGCAGCCGTCGGGCTCACCAGCCTCGCCTGGGAGCGCCTGGACCGCTGGATCCCCCGCTTCCGCGCAGACCTGACGCCGGAGCTCCGGGTCACGGGCACACTCTGCACGCCCGGAATCCCGGACCTCTCGCTCCGCGGCGGGTTCTACCTGTTCGAGCTGGAGAACCGCGCGGATGCTGCGCGCACGGTAGAGGTCGTCCTCCATGGCACATGGCGCTGGACGCAGCGCACCATCGTGCATCCCGAGCCGCTCGCCGCCGAGAACCGGATCGTGCGGGGCCGCGGGTTCCCGGGCCTCGTGCTGGAGACGGTCGCCGGGAGCGCCGGCGCCGCGCTGGCCGTGGTTCCTGAGTCCCCGCACGCAAGGTGCGCGGCGGGCAAGGGCGAGGCGCAGGATCTGCCGGCCGAGCTGGCGGAAGGCGAGGCCCTCTCGGTTCCCAACGGCCAGCCGCTCCGCTTCCGCATCGCCCAGACGGTTTCGGTGCCGCCCCGCGGCCGCGCGTCCGCCGCCTTCTACTTCGCCGTCGCGCCGGAGCGGGAAGGCGCGTTCGCCACGGCGGCCTACCTGCGCCGCCGGGGAGCCGAAGGGCTCCTGCGGGAGGCCCGGCTCGACCTCGCCCGGCTCGCGCGGCGCAGCCCCGACCCCGCGTTCGGCGTGATCCTCAACCGCAACCTCGTCTTCAACCTCTTCTACGGGCTCGGCCGGGCGATCGACGACGATCGGCTCTACCCCATCGCGTCCCGCTCGCCCCTGTGCCCGGCAGCCGCGGTGTTCAACGAGCGCGAGGTGCTGCTCTGGAGCCTTCCCGCGCTCCTCCTCTCGGACTCCCACGTCGCCCGCGAGGCGCTGATCCGCGCGTTCGAGCAGTACTCGCACCGGCCGGGCGAGCACATGCATTACCTCGACGGCGTGATCCTCGCGCCCGGGTTCTCCCTGGGCCAGCTCTGCGCGTACGTGCTCGCCCTCGACCGGTACGTGCGCGAGACCCGGGACGAGACCATCCTCGACGAGCCGATCGTGCAGGACGTGCTGCGGGAGCTGGACGCCAACATCTTCGGGCGACTGCACCCCGAGACGTTCGTGTGCGCCACGGAGCTGCTGCCGTCGGGAGATCCCGCGACGCACCCGTTCGTCACGTATGACAACGTGCTGCTCTGGGCCTTCTGCGCCGCCCTCGAGCGGCTGTGGATCCCGCGGAGCGACGACGACCGGCCGCGGCTCGCCGGCGGCGCGGAGGAGGTGTCTGCCGCCATCTGGCGGAGCTTCACGGCAGAGGTGAACGGCCTCCGCGTGCTCGCGTGCTCGACCGACCTGCAGGGCGAGGCGGCGGTGTACGACGATCCGGCGGGGAGCCTGCTCCTGCTGCCGTATCTCGGTTTCTGCGATGCGGACGACCCGATCTGGAGCAACACGTTCGAGTGGCTGCTCTCGTCCGCCAACCCGTTCTGGCTCGGCGATGCGCCGTTCCCGGGGCTCGCGGGCCGGAGCCGGCTGGCGCAGCCGATGCTCGCCGGGCTCGCGTCGTTGCTCCTCGGCCCCCGCCGGGACGACGCGCTGGAGATCATCCAGCGGCTCGAGCTCGAGGGCGAAGTCGCATCCGAGACCTACGACGCCCAGACCGGCCGCACGGCGGAGCGCCCGTACCACGCGCCGAGCGCGGGATTCCTCGCCTGGGCCCTGTTCGAGGCGCTGGAGCGGTGAAGATCCTGTTCGCGGCCTCCGAGGCCAACCCCTACTTCAAGACCGGTGGCCTGGCCGACGTGGCGCGCGCGCTGCCGGACGCCCTGCGGGAGCGCGGCCACGACATCCGCATCATCCACCCCCTGTACCGCCGCGTTCGCGAGCAGGGGCTCGCGTTGCAGGAGGACGGGCAGGCCTGGATCCCCTGGCCAGAGGGCAACGTGGTCGTGCGCTACCTGCTGCATCGGCCAGCGCGCGGGGCTCCCGCCGTGCTCGTGGACGAGCCCGCCTTTTTTGACACGCCAGACCCGTACGCGCCGACGGCAGAGGACCCCATCGCTCACGGGATCCGCTTCGCGCTGTTCTGTCGGGCGGTGGTGGATTACGCGAAGACGTGGGGCGCGGACATCGTTCACGCGAACGACTGGCCCACGGGCCTGGTTCCCGTGTTCGCGCGCATGGAGCACCTCCGCGCACGCGTCATCTTCGGCATCCACAACATGGCGTACCAGGGCAACTTCCCGCCGCGCATCCTGCGGCGCGTGGGGGTGCCGCGAGAGTATTACCGGCCCGACGATGGTCTCGAGTTCTACGAGCAGGCGTCCTTCCTCAAGGCCGGGCTGGCGCTGAGCGCTCGCCTCGTCGCCGTCTCCCCCACGTACGCTCGCGAGATCCAGACGCCCGAGTTCGGGGCGGGCCTGGACGGCCTGCTGCGCCACCGCGCGCGCGACCTGCACGGCATCCTGAACGGCATCGACACGCGGACGTGGGACCCCGCGACGGACGAGGCGCTCGCCACGCGCTACGACGCCTCCCGACTCGATGGCAAGGAGGCCAACCGCCGCCAGCTCCTGGACGAGCTCGGCCTCGATGGCGCGGGCCCGCTCTTCGTCATGGTGAGCCGGCTCGTCCACCAGAAGGGCGTGGACCTGCTGATCGACGCGATCCCGCACATCCTCCGCCAGCCGGGCGCGGTCGCGGTGCTGGGCGATGGCGAGGCGGACTACGAGCGGGCGCTCGCGGGGCTCGCGGCCGACCATCCGGGGCGCGTCGCGGCGGTCTTCCGCTTCGACGACGCGCTGGCACGCCGCCTCTACGCGGGCGGCGACTTCTTTCTCATGCCCTCGCGCTACGAGCCATGTGGGCTCGGGCAGATGATCGCCCAGCGCTACGGGACGCCTCCCATCGTGCGCCACACGGGCGGACTCGTGGACACGGTGGTCGATGGCGTCACCGGCTTCTCCTTCCTCGCGACGACTCCGGAGGCGCTGCTGGAGGCGGTGGAGCGGGCGCGAGCAGTGTGGCGGGGCAGCGGCTGGGACGAGCTGCGCCGCCGCTGCATGGCGCTCGACTGGTCGTGGACGCGGTCGGCCGCGCTGTACGAGGAGCTGTACCGGTCCGCGGCGGCGTCTGCGCAGAAGTAGCTCAGGCGTCTTGGGGCTGCGGGGCAGGGTAGGGTGCCTCGCGCAGCAGTGGACGGGCCGGCCCGGCCGCGGCCGGTACGCGCTGGCGGCTCGCGGCGGCGGGCGACGCGGGACCCGCTGGCTCGTGGCAGCTGCCGCTGGCGGGCTGGTGGTGGCCGACGTCGCGGGGCCGCGGCTGAATCCCGAGGCCCGACGCGGCCACGGGCCAGGCACGACAGCCGGGGCGATGAGGCTCCAGCGTGAGCCAATACCGGCCGGCCTCTCGGCGGAACTGGCTGGGCGTTGCAGTGCGGGCGTCGTACCGACGCGGTGCAGCCGCGCCGAAGCAGGCCAGGCATCACAGCCTGGGCAGCGTCAGCCTACGCGTTTGCATCGTCTGGGGCCGCGGCGGTGTCCGCCAGGCACACAGCCTGGACAGCGTCATCGTACGCGGGACAAACCCGCAGGAAGGATGGCGCCGCCGTCTGGCCCTGCCCAGAAAGCGCCAGCCGAACGGCCGCCCCGGCACGGCGACGTCGAAGCGACCTGCGCAGAACAGGCGCACGAGAAATATGCCGGCGAAACAGCCCTGAGGGGTACGATCCGGCCGGCTTGACCCGAGGAGGCGACTCTGCTAAAATATTGAAGCTACGCGGGAATAGCTCAGTTGGTAGAGCGTCTGCTTGCCATGCAGAAGGTCGCCGGTTCGAGTCCGGTTTCCCGCTCTCTTCGCCCAGTAGTGCCCACCCGCTTCTCCACGGCCCCGTAGCCAAGTGGTAAGGCAGAGGTCTGCAAAACCTC
>DATCLK010000024.1:0-6961 GCA_036563975.1 Longimicrobiales bacterium
TTCCCCGAGCTCTGAGCCCATAGCGGCGCGGCGAGTACACCGAGCGCCAGGAGGAGGATGACGCCGACGCGACTGGCGCGTCTCATGGGTCACCTCCGCACGATCCTGCTGTGCCGTAACTGAGTGTGTGATGGCCCTCCCCGTGGCAAAGGGTCGTGAAGGACAGGGGATCGCCTGCTTCACGGCCGATGATAGGATCCGCCTCAGGGGCGGTCAAGGTGCGCCCCGCGGCGCGGGGGCAAGAAGCGCACCCCCGTTCACTCGGCGTGGACCAGGCGGCGATCCCCCGCCCGGCGAGTGACGCCGGTGCGGTCGAAGTACTCGAGAATCGGGATAAGGTATTTTCTGGAAACTGGAATACACTCGCGGAATTCCGCAGGACCGAGCGGGCCGCGCCCCGCCAGCTCGCGTCGGACCGCGGCGGCCGCCGCGTCCAGGGCCGGGCGCGCCGCGTAGAGCTCGGGGCCCAGGGCGACGATGCGCCCTTCTCGCTCGAGGGTCCGGAGAAGGGGCCGGAGATCGGGGCGGCGCCGCAGGTGCTCCGGCCACTCGGGGAGGGTGGGCGGGGCGAGCCCCGCGCCCTCGAGGAGGGCGAGCAGCTCGCTGCGAGCCCGCTCCTGGTCGGGGGTGAGGCGCGGCTCGAAGTCCGCAGACGCGATGAGCCCTTCGTGGGACCGGAGGACGCCCTCGGCGAGGAGAGCCGCGATGACGTCGTCGGCGAGGCCGGGCGGAGCAGGACGGGGGAGACGACGGCGGAGCTCGTCGCGGTCCACGCCGGGGCGCAGGGGTTCGCGGGCGTGGTGCTCCTGGACGGCCGTGAGGATGAGCTCCCGCGCGGCGGCGAGGATGCGAGCGGAGAAGACCCGGCCGGCGGCGGGCGCCACGCCGCCCGCGCGCTCCTGAAGCGCCGCGGCGATCTGGCGGGGCGGGAGCGGGGTCTCGATGGCGAGCCGCGCCGGATCGCAGCCGCTCCAACCGGCCAGGCCGACGCGGGCGGTGAGGGCGGCGGGCGTGCCGCCGATGATGGCTTCGAGGGCGGCGCGGTCCGCGGCGTCGAGGCGGCGGCGGGGGGGCGCGAGGGGCTCTGCGACGGTGCCGCCGGCGATGGTGGTCACCGGCGAGTAGGACCGGAGCACGAACCGGTCGCCGGCGCGGGCGACGACCGGCGCCTCGAGGCGCAACTGCGCCCAGCCGGTCGTGCCGGGGGCGAGCTCGGGCGAGTCCAGCGGGGTGATGCGGCCCATGACCTCGGCGGTGCCGAGGTGGAAGCGGATGCGCTGGCGTGGCCGGAGGCCGCGGGCCTGCCCGGGCAGGACGCGGACGAGCGCGGTGAGGGTGGAGTGGGCCGTCCAGGCCTCGTCGGACACGACGACGAGGCCGCGGCGCAACTGTTCGCGCTGCGCGCCGGCGAGCGCGAGGGCGGCCCTCTGCCCTGCGGCGACGGCCGGCACCGCACGCCCGTGGACCTGCGCCCCGCGCACGCGGGCGGAGAGGCCGGCCGGGAGGATGCGGACGGTGGCATCCG
This sequence comes from Longimicrobiales bacterium, assembly GCA_036563975.1. Classification (GTDB taxonomy): domain Bacteria; phylum Gemmatimonadota; class Gemmatimonadetes; order Longimicrobiales; family RSA9; genus RSA9. The sequence goes on from DATCLK010000024.1 coordinate 1,526, forward strand.
CCGCGAGACGGCCGCTCCAGACGGTTCCGGTGATGACGGTGCCCGTGCCCCGGATGGTGAAGACGCGGTCGATGGGGAGCCGGAAGAGGTCGTCGTCGTCTCGCTCAGCGACTCCGGCGGCCACGGCGGCCAGGGCGGCGGTGAGCTGGTCGAGGCCGGCGCCGGTCACCGCGGAGACGGGCACGAGGGGCGCGTCGGCGAACGGGGTGGCAGCCAGCTCCGCGCGAATGTCCTCGATCACCAGGTCGAGCCAGTCCGGCTCGACGAGGTCGGTTTTCGTGATGGCGACGACGGCGCGCCGGACGCCGAGCAAGTCCACGATCGCGAGATGCTCGCGTGTCTGGGGCATGACGCCCTCGTCGGCCGCGATGACCAGCAGGACGATGTCGATGCCGGTCGCACCCGCGAGCATGTTGCGGATGAACGCCTCGTGGCCGGGGACGTCCACGACGGCCAGCTCCTGGCCATCGGGGAGACGCAGGTTGGCGAAGCCGATGTCGATGGTGATGCCCCGGCGCTTCTCCTCCGGGAGGCGATCGGTGTCGATGCCGGTGAGGGCGCGGATGAGCGCGGTCTTGCCGTGGTCGATGTGGCCGGCGGTGCCGAGGACGAGGCGGGGCATCAGCGCGGCTCCATCATCTCTGCCAGGAAGGCAAGGGAGCGGAGGTTCGCGCCATCGGCGATGTGGCGCGTGATGAATCGGGAGAACAGGGCCCAGTACGCGGCGGGCCGTTCGACGTCCGCCGGCACCCCGGCGGCGAGATTCGCGAGGGTGCGCCGGGCGGCGCCCGGGATGATGCGGCCAGCGTGGCGTCCGGCATCCGTCGGCGCACAGCGGGTGCACAGGATGCCGCCTGCGTCGTAGTCGAAGAACGCATCCTCGTCATCGCCCACGGCCCGGCCGCAAGCGGTGCAGTGCTCAAGTGCGGGCGTGAACCCCAGCCGGCCGACGAGGGCCCAGGCCTCGGCGAGCAGGATGCCGTCGAGTCGCTCGGGCGTTGCGCGGGCGAGGCGCGCGAGGGCGCCGCGGAGCTGGTCGAAGAGCTGAGGATCGGCCTCCTCGCTGGCCGCGCGGAGGACGAGCTCGGCGAGGAGCGATGCGCCGCCGAAGCGCCGGAGATCGGAGCCGAGCTCCTGGCCGGTCCGGGTGAGGTCGAAGGCGGAAAGGGTCTGGAGGTCGCGCCCCTCCTTCACGTACAGGGTGGCGATGCCCTCGGTGAAGGGCTCGAGGATGCCGCCGAAGCGGCTGCGTGGGCGGAGCGCGCCGCGGGCGATGACCGAGCGGACGCCGTGGGTGCGGGTCGCCAGACGGAGGATCTTGCTGGTCTCGCTGTAGGCGAAGCTCTGGAGGATGATGGCTTCGACTCGGATCAGCGGCATCTACGGGCAAACGGCTCGGTCATCGACGGGCGCGCGGATCAGGGGGCGCGCTGCGCCGCGGCGCGGAGGCGGTCCTGCAACCGGGCTCGACGCCGCAGGTAGCGTTCGTGCTCGTCCGGATCCGCGGCGCCGCCGCGCCGGGCCAGGGCCTCGTCCAGGCTCGCGATCTCGAGCAGGAGGGTCCGCTGCCGCCGCGTCCGGCGCGCATCGCCCGTGGCCGAGAGGATGGTGAGGCCGCAGCCGAGGGCGAGCAACAGGGCGACGCCGGTCACGAGGGGCCAGCGCGCGGGTCCTGCCTGCCCGGCGCCGGAAAACGCGAGGCCCGATGGGGCCTGCCCTGCGCCCTGTACCCCGGGGCCGGAGGCGAAGATCTCGTACGGACCGGTCGGCGGGTCGCCACGGAAGAACGCGCCGATGTAGAGGCGGCCGTCCAGGCGCGTCGCGGCGAAGTAGATGGCGTCATCCCCGTCGCCGCTGCCGGTGATCGGGAGGACGAAGCTCCCGTCGTCCCCGGTCGTTGCGCGAGCGACGGTGGCCCCGCCGGCAGGCGTGACGCGGTGCAGCGCGACCTCGACGCCGGCGACCGGGCGGCCATCGCCGTCCACGACGCGGCCCCGAAGCTCAGGGTTCTGAACGGCGGCGGCCGCACCGCTCGCGCCGAAGGCGAGCAGTGCGGCCGCCAGCAGTGCGCGGGTCCGGCTCACGGGCTGAAACGGCCGAAGTCCTCGGGGTGGAGGCGACGCAGGTACTCCTTGAGCTCTTCGGCGCGGAGGCCGCCCATCGGCCTGTCTTCGCCGGTGAACTCGAGCGGCGGCTCCGTCGCCTCCGCCACCTCGATGGAAGCGTTCTCGAGCAACTCGTCGCTCGTGTAGATGCCGGCCGCCATGCGCAGGGCGATGGCGATGGAGTCGGACGGCCGCGCATCCACGCTGATGATCTCGCCGCCGCGCTGAATGATGAGCTCGGCGTAGTAGGTGTTGTCGACCACCTTGGTGATGAGGACTCGCTGGAGCGCCCCGCCCAGCCCGACGACGACCGAAACCAGCAGGTCGTGCGTGAGCGGGCGGGAGAACTTCATGCCGGCCAGCTCCATGGCGATGGCGCTGGCCTCACTCGGGCCGATCCAGATGGGCAAGACGCGCTGGCCATCCTTCTCCTGGAGGATGACGACGGGCGTGTTTGAGGCGCGGTCGAGCCCGAGGCTCTGAACCTTCACTTCGATCATGCGAGCCCTCCGCCCTTGGTGCGACATAGTGGCCGCGGGTCAGGTCCCCATCTCCCAGGACGCCAGGTAGCGCTCCTGTTCGGGGGTCAAACGGTCGATCTCGATGCCCATGGCAGCCAGCTTGAGGCTGGCGATCTGCCGGTCGATGGCCTCGGGGACGCGGTGCACCTCACGCGCCAGCTCGCCGGCATGGCCGGCGAGGTACTCCGCGGCAAGGGCCTGGTTGGCGAAGCTCATGTCCATGACGGACGCCGGGTGTCCCTCCGCCGCAGCCAGGTTGATGAGACGGCCTTCGCCCAGCACGTAGATGCGCTTGCCGCCGATGCGGTACTCCTCGACGAACTCCCGGACCGGCCGGGGCGGGCCGTCGGCCATCCGGCCGAGCGCGTCCAGGTCGAGCTCGACGTTGAAGTGCCCCGAGTTGGCGATGATGGCGCCGTCCTTCATGGCGCGGTAGTGCTCTTCGCGAATCACATGGATGTCGCCCGTCAGGGTGACGAACAGGTCGCCCTCCCGGGCGGCCTGGTCCATGGGCAGCACGCGGAAGCCGTCCATGGCGGCCTCGAGGGCACGTATGGGGTCGACCTCGGTGACGATGACGTTGGCGCCAGCGCCCCGGGCCCGCATGGCGAAGCCGCGGCCGCACCATCCGTACCCCGCCACGACGACGACGGATCCCGCGACCAGCATGTTGGTGGCGCGGAGGATCCCATCCAGGGTGCTCTGGCCCGTCCCGTACCGGTTGTCGAAAAGGTGCTTGGTATAGGAGTCGTTGACGGCGATGACGGGGAACTGCAGCACGCCATCCCGCGCCATGGCACGGAGGCGGATCACGCCGGTGGTGGTCTCCTCGGTCGAGCCGATGACGCCCCGGACGAGCTCGGCGCGAGTGGCGGGGTCGAGTCCCTCGGCCCAGCGGCGGACCGGCGCGGCGAGCTCGCTCCACCGCTCGAGGGCGATCATGTGCAGCGAGCCGACGAGGTCGGCGCCATCGTCCATCGTGATGGTGGGGGCGTGGGCCAGCGCAGCCCGAATGTGGTCGTAGTACGTGTCATGGTCCTCGCCTTTGATGGCGAAGACGGAGATGCGATGGTCGCGCACGAGGTGGGCGGCGACGTCGTCCTGGGTGGAGAGCGGGTTGGACGCGCACAGCACGACATCGGCGCCGCCGGCCTTGAGCGTGATGGCGAGATTCGCGGTCTCCGTGGTGATGTGTAGACAGGCGGAGAGGCGATGGCCGGCGAGCGGCTTCTCGCGGGCGAAGCGCTCGCGGATCTGGCGCAGTACGGGCATCTGCCGTTCCGCCCACTCGGTACGGAGGCGCCCCTTGTCGGCGAGGGCGAGGTCGCGAATGTCGTGCTGCAGATCGGTTCCGGTCGTCATCCGTTCTCCTGTTCCTGATCAGAGGCGCGCAGCCGTCCTGAGGTCGTCGACGCGATCGGTTCGTTCCCAGGTGAAGAACGCGAGCTCACCCGTGGGACTGGGCTCAGTATAGGGGTCCCGGCCGAAGTGGCCGTATGCGGCCGTGGGCCGGTAGATGGGCCGGCGGAGCCCGAGCGCCTGAATGATCGCGGCGGGTCGGAAGTCGAAGACTTCCCGCACGGCCGCCGAGATTCGCTCCGCTGGTACCCGGCCGGTGCCGAATGTATCCACCTGGAGGGCGACCGGCTCGGCAACGCCGATCGCGTAGGCGACCTGGATCTCGCAGCGCCGTGCCAGGCCGGCCGCCACCACGTTCTTGGCCGCCCAGCGCGCCGCGTACGCGCCCGAGCGGTCCACCTTCGACGGGTCCTTGCCGCTGAACGCGCCGCCGCCGTGCCGCGCCGCCCCGCCGTACGTGTCCACGATGATCTTGCGGCCGGTGACGCCGGCATCGCCGTGGGGCCCGCCGATCACGAACCGGCCGGTCGGGTTGATGTGGAGAATGCACTCCTCGGGGTCGAACCACTGCTCCGGCATGACCGGCGTCACGACGCGTTCGAGGATCTCGGCCCGGATCTCGGCGAGGTCCACCTCCGGCGCGTGCTGGGCACTGACGACGACGGAGTGGACGCGCGTGGGCGTACCGTCCACGTACTCGATTGTGACCTGGGCTTTGCCATCGGGCCGCAGCCAGGGGATGCGCCCGTCCTTCCGGAGGTGGGCCAGGCGGCGGGTGATGCGGTGGGCCAGAACGATGGGGGCGGGCATGAGCTCGGGCGTCTCGTCCGAAGCATAACCGAACATCATGCCCTGGTCCCCCGCCCCGCCGCCGTCGACGCCCCTGGCGATGTCCTCGGACTGGCGGTCGATCCCGACGAGCACGCCGCAGCTCTCGCCGTCCATGCCGTAACTGGAATCCGTGTACCCAACGGCGCGGATGGTCGCGCGGGCGATGGAGGGGATGTCGAGGACCGCGGAAGTCGTGATCTCGCCGACGACCACGACGAGCCCGGTGGTGACCAGGGTCTCGCAGGCGACACGGGCGGTGGCGTCGTGCTCGAGGGCGGCGTCGAGGACGGCGTCGCTGATCTGATCCGCGATCTTGTCCGGGTGGCCCTCCGTCACGGACTCGGAGGTGAAGAGCTGGCGGCTCAACCGGCGCTCCTGTGGACGCGAGGAGTCGGGCAGCAAGTTAGCGGCTCACGCGCGAGGCGACAAGTTCCAGCGGCCCGAGAACAGGGACAGGTCGAGCCAGCGCGAGATCCCGGCGGTGAGGACCTCGACCACCTCGTCCGCGGTGGCCCGGGTCATCGCCTCCGCCGCGGCGGCGCGGGCGGCGGCCGCGGGGACGGTGCGGATGATCTTCTTGACCTCGGGCAGCGAGGCCGGGCTGACGCTCAGGGCGGTGA
>DATCLK010000025.1:0-58959 GCA_036563975.1 Longimicrobiales bacterium
ACTCCCACAGCGGCGCTCGCCTGATCATCCTTGCGGGCGCGCCGCCCAGGCGGCGCGCCTTCCCCGTGCCAGCAGACCCCGCTCCTTCGGGCGCGATCCCGCCGAATCGGGGCTGGCTTCCCCTCACTCCGCCCGCGTGTCCAGCGCCTCGTACACGATCCTCCCGCCGACGATGGTGAGCAGGACCTTCAGGTCCTTGATCTCGGCGGGCGAGATACCGAACGGGTCGCGGTCGAGGACGACGATGTCGGCGAGCTTCCCTGGCTCGAGGGTCCCTTTGATCGCCTCCTCTCCCGCAGCGTACGCGTTGTTCACCGTGTAGGCGCGGAGCGCGGTCTCGAGGCTGACGCGCTCCTCGGGGAACCAGCCGCCGGGCGGGTTGCCATCGAGCGTCTGTCGCGTGACGGCGGCGTAGATGCCGAGCACGGGGCTGGCCGGATACCAGGACGCGTTGGTGCCGGGCCAGTCGCTGCCGAAGGAGAGCATGACGCCGGCGTCCTCGAGGGTCTTGAAGGCGTAGGCCCAGCGCGCGCGCTCGCCGATGCGCTCTTCCATCCAGCGCATGTCGTCGATGGCGTGGTAGGGCTGGACCTCCGCGATGACGCCGAGCTCCGCCATGCGCCGGGCGACCTCGGGCCCGCGGATGACCTGCGTGTGGATCACGCGGAAGCGGCGAGGCTTCGGCCCGTTGGTCCGGATCACGTGCTCGTACATGTCGAGCAGCGTGTCGATCGCCTCGTCGCCGATGGCGTGGACCTGCGGCCAAAGGCCGGCGGAGTCGGCGCCGAGCAAGAGCGCCAGCATGCCGGGCTCGTTCGCCACCATGTCGCGCCAGGAGCCGCGCACCCCGGTCGTGAGGTAGGGCTCGTAGAAGCGGGCGGAGGAGTTGCCCATGATCCCATCGACGAAGCCCTTGAGCCCGCCCACCTTGATCCACTCATCGCCAAAGCCGTGCGTGATGCCGACGGCGCGCAGCTCGTCCCACTTGTCGAGCGTGGGCCGTGCGTAGACGCGGACGGTCAGCTCGCCGCGGCGGCGTAGCTCTTCGTAGACCTGGAACTGCTCGGGCGGCGTGTTGTCGTGGATGGTGGTGACGCCGAACTCGCGGAGCTGCGCGAGCGCCATGCGCGCTTCCGCGAGGCGCTGATCCAGGGACTTGGGAGGAATCGCGGCGCGGATGCGGGCCGCGGCCCGCGGCGAGAGCCGGCCGGTCGGGCGGCCGCCCTCGCACTCGACGCCATCCCACGTGCAGTCGGCGCCCGCGAGCTCGAGCGCGCGGCCGTTGGCGAGCCATACGGAGCGGTCCCACTTCGAGAGCAGCGCAGGCGTATTCGGCGTGATCGAGTCGATCATCGCGCGGTGCGGCCGGAAGGGCTCGGCCACGGTTCTCCGCTGCTCGCCTTCGCGGCCGGTCGCGCCCATGGCCCAATCCTCGTAGGCGCCCCAGTCGCCGCCGACGAGCCACGCGCCGGGGGGCATGCGGTCCCGCGCCTCGCGGACGCGGCGGACGAGCCCGGCCTCGTCCGCGACGTCGAGCAGGTTCACGCCGAGCAGCAGCGCGCCGGCCTGCGCGAAGTGGGTGTGGTTGTCGATGAAGCCGGGCGCGATGAAGCGGCCGGGGAGCTCGATGACGCGGGTCGCGGGGCCGCGGTGCGCCGCCATCTGGGCGTCCGTGCCGACGGCGAGGATGCGCTCGCCGGCGATGGCGATGGCCGTGACCTCGCCCGTTGCGTTCGCGGCGCCGGTCCAGACCCTGGCCCCGGTGAGGATCAGGTCGGCGTGCTGGCCGTGGGCCGGGGCGGGGGCGAGGGCGAGGGCGAGGGCGGGCAGCAGCAGGGCTGCGGGGCGCATGGTCTGCCTCCCGGACGTGACAAGGCGCGTAAGTCGCGCGGGTGTCGCGTTGGTGGTGCGGCCGGCGGCGCGGATAGACCTCTCCCCCAGGAACCGCTGCCGGCTGTTGACGGTGGCCCCGTCGGAGCGGGCGGGCGCGGCCGGCGCGCGGATCAACCTGTCCCGCCGGCGCGCCCCGGTGCAAGGGTACGGGCGATGCGGCGGATACCCTCGGCGAGCGTGTCCTCGCTGGCGGCGAAGGAGAGCCGGACGAAGCGATCATCGCCGAAGGCGGAGCCGGGCACGAGCGCGACGCCGGCATCCTCGATCAGCTTGCGGCAGAGCGCGACGCTGCTGTCGACCTCACCCCCGAAAAAGCGGTCGACGCGGAAGAAGAGGTAGAAGGCGCCTTCCGGGTAGACGAACTCGGTGCCGGGCAGTAGCTCGCGGAAGAGCGTGACGACGCGGTCGCGGCGCCGTTGGAACGTGTCGCTCATGGCGCGGAGCTCGGCGGCGTGCTCGCCCTCGGCGCGGTAGGCGGCGAGCGCTGCGTACTGGGAGGGCGTCGCCGCCGCCGTGGTGATGTGGCTCTGGAGGGCGGCCATGTGGCGGGCGAGCTCGGGGCTCGAGTACGAGAACCCGATGCGCCAGCCGGTCATGGCGAAGGTCTTCGAGGCGCCGTCGATGATGACGCAGCGGTCGAGCGAGGCATCCGGCAGCTCGAGCAGGCTGGGCGCAGCGTCGGCGGTGAAGCAGATGCGGCTGTAGATCTCGTCGCTGAGGATCCAGATGCCACGCTCGGCAGCCCAGCGGTCGATGGCCGCGAGCTCCTCACGCGTGTAGACCGCGCCCGTGGGGTTGCAGGGCGAGTTGAGGATGAGGCCGCGGGTGCGCTCGTCGGCGGCGGCGTCGAGATGCGCGGGCGTGACCTTGAAGCCGCGCGCGGGGTCGCCGTGGACCGGCACGGGCTCGGCGCGGGCGAGGCGCAGGATCTCGGGGTAGCTCGTCCAGTAGGGTGCAGGGAAGAGCACGCGGTCGCCCGGACCGAAGAGGACGAAGCAGGCGTTGAAGAGAGCCTGCTTGGCGCCGGCGCTGACGACGACCCCGGCGGGGTCGGCCTCGCGGCCCGTGCGCTGGGCGAGGTCGCGGGCGATGGCCTCGCGCAGGGGCTGGATGCCGGGCGCGGCGGCGTAGCGCGTGGCGCCCTGGTTGATGGCGTGGATGGCCGCGTCGCGGACGAACGCGGGAGTGTCGAAGTCGGGTTCGCCGGCGCTGAGGTCGATGATGTCCCGGCCGCGTGCGCGCAGCTCGCGCGCGAGCGCGGCGACGGCGACGGTGGCAGAGGGCTCGAGGCCCGCGATGTTCGGGCTGGTACGCAAGGTCGTCATGCGCGATGTTCTCGTTTGGCGGTTTCGGAGCGGCGGGAATATGCCGGGGCGCGGGTGTAGCCACAAGACGGGCGGCTTGCCGGGGCGGGTGAGGCGGGTCAGATTGTGAGCGCTCGTGCAGACAGTGCCGATCGAGCAGGTGCCGCCGGAGCGGGCGGCTGGAGAGAACGGAGCCGATGGCGGATTACGAACGGATCACGGCTGCAGCGGCGCGGGAGGCGCTGCGGCTCGCGGAAGAGGTGTTGACAGCGCGTTTGCCGCTGCGGAAGGTGAGCGAGGACAGGCATTCGATCACGTTGACGGGCGCGGACGGGTCGGTCACGATCCGCGTGCATCGTCACGGACCGGATACGCTGGTGCACGCATCCACGGACCAGCTCCGCACGTCACGACTGGACCTCGAGACGCAGTATTACCTGAACCGGCTGCCGTACCAGCCCGGGGACGTGCCGAAGCGCTGAGCCGACGGGCGTCCAGCGGGGTGCGAGGCCGCGCGCCGCACGCCGGGTGGGCGGCTCGGTGCCGGCGTGGCGCCTTGTAGGTCGTCGGGGCCGGGCGGTCGTCGCGGCGACGGACGCGCGACGGCCCGCGCCTGCGTTGCCGCGCGTTTCCGCGTGGCGCAGGCGCGGGCCGTTTTCTTGCGCGGGGGCCGGTTGGGTGCGCGGGGCCGGCCGCGGGCGGCCTCAGTCGATGCCGGCGCTCGGCTCGACCTCGGCCGGTGATGGCGCGGCGGCGCGCCGCTCCTCGAGCAGCGCGTTGGTTTCCCTGACAACGACGCCGGAGAGCAGGATGAGGCCGATCAGGTTGGGGATGGCCATGGCGCCGTTCATGATGTCGCTGAACGTCCAGACGAGCTGGAAGCCGGTGGTGTGCTCGAGCTCGAGGACCCAACAGCCGACGAAGGTCGCGATGACGAAGAGGACGCGGTAGGGGATGATGGCGCGGACGCCGAGCAGGTACTCGATGGCGCGCTCGCCGTAGTAAGCCCAGCCGAGGACGGTGGAGAAGGCGAAGAGGGCGAGGCCGATGGAGACGATGTGCTGGCCCCACTCGCCGGGGAGGCCGGTCTGGAAAGCGGCCATGGTGAGCGGCGCGCCGGTGAGCGCCTGGCCGGTCAGGGGGTCGGTCCGAGTCCACGCGCCGGTGGCGATGATGGTCAAGCCGGTAATGGAGCAGACAATGATCGTGTCGATGAAGGTCTGGGTCATCGAGACGAGGGCCTGGCTCGCAGGGTGACGGGTCTGGGCCGCTGCGGCGGCGATGCCGCCGGTGCCCAGGCCGGATTCGTTGGAGAAGACGCCGCGGGCGAAGCCCCAGCGGACCGCGTCTCGCACGCTCGCGCCGAGGAAGCCGCCGATGGGCGCGGCCGGGGTGAAGGCCTCGCTGAGCACGTAGACGACCATCGAGGGGATGCCGCGCCAGTTGATGAGGAGGACGAGCAGGCCGCCGGCGATGTAGAACAAGATCATGAAGGGGACGAAGAAGCTCGTCACGCGGCCGATGCTCTTGATGCCGCCGAGGATGGTGAGTGCGGCGAAGGCGGCGAGAATGACGCCGGTCCAGAGTGGCGGCATGTTGAAGGAGCTGCGCAACGCGTCGGCCACGGAGTTGGCCTGGACCATGTTGCCGATGCCGAAGGCGGCGATGGCGGCAAAGAGTGCGAAGAGGAAGCCGAGGGTCTTGCCGAATGGTCCGCCGATGCCGCGGGAGAGGTAGTACATGGGTCCGCCGGCCATGTTGCCGAGGGCGTCGACGACGCGGTAGCGGACGCCGAGCACGGCCTCGGAGTACTTGGTGGCCATGCCGAAGAGGCCGGTGACCCACATCCAGAAGAGGGCGCCGGGTCCACCGGAGGCGATGGCGGTGGCGACGCCTGCGATGTTCCCGACGCCGACCGTCGCGGCGAGGGCGGTCATGAGGGCCTGGAAGTGGGAGATGTCGCCCTCAGCGCCCTCCTCCTTTCGCTTGATGAAGGCGAGCCAGAGCGAGTGCTTGAGCTCGCGGAACTGGAGGCCGCGCAGCAGGATGGTGAGGAAGACGCCGGTGCCCACCAGGAGCAGGATGGTGGGGAGGCCCCAGACGATGTTGCTGATGCGGGCGAGGAAGAGCTGCGCGTTCTCCATGATGCTCCCGTCGGCGGAGTTGTTTTTTGGCGAGAATGCCTCGAAGCTAAGCGCCTGGGCGCCAAGATCGCAAGCGTGTATATTTGCAGGAATCCTTGTCAGCACGTGTGATGTGAGCTGGAGATGGCGGAGACGTTTGCCGACCTGGGGTTGAAGCCGGAGCTGGTGGAGGCGGTGCGGGCCGCGGGATACGAGGCGCCGGCGCCATTGCAGCGGAGCGCTGTGCCGGTGCTGCGGCGGGGAGGCAACGCGGTGCTCTACGCCTCGCCCGGCGCCGGGGTGGTGGCGGCGTACGGGTTGGGGCTGCTGGACCGGCTGGTCGGGACGGAACGGGGACAGGGGCCGCGGGCGCTGGTGGTGACCGGGAGTGATGCTGCGGCGGGGCGGATCGCGCTGTCGCTCGCGCGGCTGGGGCGGAGGGCCGGGGTGACCGTCGCGGCGGTGGGTCCAGGCTGGGCGCCCGGGGTTCCGGCGGTGGTGGTGGCGGCGGTGGACTCGGCGTTGCGGGAGGTGGAGGCGTCGCGGCTGAAGCTGGAGTCGCTGGAGGTGTTCGTCCTGGATTCAGCGGCGGCGGTCTTCGCGCTCGGGTTCCGTGACATGGTGGAGACGCTCATGGTCTCGGTGCCGCGGGACGCGCAGCGCGTGGTGGTGACGGCGGAGGCGACGCCGGATGTGGAGAGTTACATCGAGCGGCACGTGCGGCGGGCGCTGTGGATCCCGGGCCGGCCCGCTGTGGGTGTGGAGGCGACGCCGACCCGGGGGGTGCTGCGGTACGCCGTCGCGCCGGATGGCCGCGAAGCGGAAGTGCTCGCGGAGCTGATCGCGAGCGGCGCGGTGCGGCTGCCGGCGGCGGTGCACTGCCGGACGAGGGCGGGGGCGGAAGCAGCGGCGCAGGCACTCGAGCTGCGCGGCTTCGCGCCGGGCGTCGTGGAGGCGGGAGTCGGGGGTGCGGTGTTCGGGCTGGCGGCCGAGCCCGGCGCCGCGGAGGCGGCGGAGGGACAGACGGTGGTGAGCTACGACGTGCCGTTCGATGCGGCAACGCTGGCGGAACGGCACGGCGGTGGAGGTGTGGTCCTGGTGCTCGCGCGCGAGTTGCCTCACCTGAGGCAGCTCGCGGCCGAGGCGGGCTTCACGCTCGAGGCGGTGGGCGGAGAGGCCGCGCTCGGGCGCGGGGACCTGGACGCGTATCGCGCATTGGTGCGCCGCGCGGTGCGCGAGGAGGACCTGGCCGCTCAGATCCTCGTGCTCGAGCCATTGCTCTCGGAGCTCTCGGCGGTGGAGGTCGCGGCCGCGCTTAGCGCGCTGCTGCGGCGGCGGGCGCCCATTGCCGCGGCAGCGCCCACGGCGGCAGCGCCGGCCGGCCCGGGGCCGCGACCGTGGGTCAGGCTGTTCGTCAGCGCGGGTCAGCGCGACCACATTCGCCCGGGCGACCTCGTGGGCGCGATCACCGGAGAGGCGGGCATCACGGGGGAGGAGGTGGGACGGATCGACATCCGGGACACGTTCTCCATCGTGGAGGTCGCGGCGGAGTCCGCGGAGCGCGTGATCCAGGCGTTGAACGGGGTGACGCTGAAGGGGCGGAGCCTGCGCGTGGATTACGACCGCAGGCCGGCGCAAGCGCCACGCCGACCGCGCGGGGCCGGCGGGAGCTGAGGGCGGAGAGGAGTCGTCGCGAGGGCAGGCCAGAACGCACGAGAGCCACGTCGCCGGGAGGGACGTGGCTCTCGTCGTCGCTGCGCCGCGCGAAACCCCGCTTCGGCGCTCCTCTAGCGCTTGACGGCGTCCTTGAGGCCCTTGCCAGCGCGGAAGGAGGGACTCGTCGTCGGGCCGATCCGGATCTCCTTACCGGTGCGCGGATTGCGGCCGGTGCGCGCCTTGCGCTTCTTGGTCTCGAAGGTGCCGAAGCCCGTGATCTGCACGCGGTCGCCCTTGCGGAGAGCGGTGGCGATGATGCCGCCGCTCACGCCGAAGAGCGCCTCGACCGCGCGGGACGCATCGGCCTTGCTCAACTTGCCCTTGTTGGCCAGGGCTTGGATCAGCTCGGACTTGTTCATGACGTCGCTCCCCCCGAAGTGATGAAGTGTTGCGTGCGTCTCGCGCCCGCACTCGGCACGGGCGGCACCAGGTCCCCGCCCGGCATCCAGGGGACGGTGTGGAGTGCCTGCCCTTGCGCAGGCTCCGCCGCAATGGTCAATTCAGAGGTCCGGCACCACGCGGGTCACCGGACCGGACACGAACTGAAGCACCTGAGAAAATCGAAGATACAGTAGAGAGCGGTAGGAAGGCCGTCAAGAGAGTCGTTGCGGCGCTCGACGCTCGCGGTCGATCCGCTCGGGGCGGCTCGCCTTTCGAGGATTGTTGAACTCACCACAACCAGGGCGTACCGAGGGAGAGGTGCGGCGCGACCCGGTCGGGGGACGGGGACAGCGCGAACTGGACATCGCGCGGGAGATCGCACAGGCGTTCCTGAATGCGACGCGCGCGGTCGAGGTGTACCGTCTCGCGCTGGCGCGTGTCACGCCGCTGGTGGGAGCGACCTTCAGCTCCGTGTTTCTGCGTGACCCCGCCGAGCCGCAGTTGCTCAAGCTGGCGTGTGCGCAGAACTGGCCGCAGTCCTCGGCCCGCTTCCTCGGCCAGCTCCGGATCCGGGTCGGCCGCGGGCCGACGGGCCGGGCGGTGGAGGAGGGGCGCCCGATCGCCGTCGAGGATGTGTTCGCGGATCCGGCGCTGCTGGAGTGGTGGGAGCCGGCGCGGGAGCTCGGGTTCACGTCGTTGATCTCGCTGCCATTGCGGGTGCGGAGCGAGACGGTCGGCGCACTGAGCTTCTACTTCGAGCGGCAGCACCGCTTCGGCGAGGCGGAGTACGAGCTCCTGGAGCTGGTCGCGAACCAGCTCGCGGCGGCGGCGGAACGGGCGCAGTTGCTGGAGGACCTGCAGCAGGCGAACGCACAGCTCCAGCGGCAGAACGTGGAGCTGGCGGCGCGCGTCGAGGAAGCGGAGCAGGCGCGGCGGCTGAAGGAAGAGTTCCTGGCCAACATGAGCCACGAGCTGCGGACGCCGCTCACCGCGATCATGGGGTACGCGTACCTGCTGGCCGAGGGTCATACCGGCCCGCTGACGGAGCAGCAGGTGCAGTGCGTCCGGAAGATCGAGCGTGCGGGGACGGCGCTGCTCCGGCTGATCAGCGACCTGCTGGATCTCTCGCAACTCAAGCTGGGCCGCGCGCGGCTCGAGATCGCAGTGCACGATGCGGCGGCGCTCGCACGTCGCGCGGTGGAGATGGCGGGCGAACCTGCGCCGGGCGTCGTCTTCCGGCTGGTCGAAGAGGAGCCGCCGTTGCCCGTGGAGACGGACGCCGAGAAGGTGGTCAAGATCCTCGAGAACCTGCTGACCAACGCGTTCAAGTTCACGGCGGCAGGCGAGGTGAAGCTGACCGTCCGGCGCGGGCCAGCGGGGAAGGCGGCGTGGCCCGAGGCGGCGAGCCGCGGCGGGCCGGCAGAGCCGGCGACGGGCGGGTGGGTGGAATGGGCGGTCCAGGATACGGGCATCGGGATCGATGCCAGGGACCTGCCCATCATTTTCGACGAGTTCCGGCAGGTGGACGGCTCCTCGACGCGCCTGTACGGCGGGACGGGTCTGGGTCTGGCGCTGTCGCAGCGGCTGGCGCGGCTGCTGGGCGGCGAGATCACGGTGGAGAGCGAGCCGGGCCGCGGCTCCACCTTCACGCTGAGGCTGCCGGCGGCGCCCGTAGCGGCGGGCATGCCAACGGCGTGATGCCGCGGCACGCCGGGGTGGCGTGCAGACCCGGCCCCGGGCCGCCGCTGTCCATTCATCGCGCAATACCAATCGCGCATGCCGATCGAGTGATGCCGCAGCGCGGCGGCGCAGAGTGCAGACCCGGTCCAGTAGGCCGCCGACCGTTTAGCGCGCATGCCAACCGACTGACACCGCAGCCCGCCGGTGCGGAGCGGCGTCGCCGTCCGCGCCGGGCTTGCGGTCCCACGCCCCCGCGGGCGCGCACGCCCCCCGATCCGTGATGGAACCAGCACAGCCACCAGGACGCACGCGACGGGTCGCCGCGTCGGAATGTCGTCTCCGCCTCACCCGCTGCGCCACCGCGCCGACACGATCGGCACGCATACCGCGCTTCGCCGCGGCGGGGGGCCTGGTCAGGTCACGGGCTGCGGCTTCAGTGCGCCGTGGTGACCTCCTCCTGGCCGTCGAAGCGCGCGCGCAAGACGGGCATCGGGCGCGGGCGCGTCATCGCCTCGGGCGAGAGGATCTCATCCAGCTCTTCGCGAGTCAGCCAGCCCTTCTCCAGTACCAGCTCGTAGACGCCCCTGTCGGTTTCCAGCGCTTCCTTGGCGACGGCGCTCGCGCGGTCGTACCCGATGAACGGGACGAGCGCGGTGACGATGCCGATGCTGCGCTCGAGCAGGTACCGGATGCGCTCGCGGTTCGCGGTGATGCCGAGCACGCACCGCTCGCGCAGCACGATGCAGGCCTGCACGAGCATGTCGATGGACTGGAAGATGTTGAAGGCGATGACGGGCTCGAAGACGTTGAGCTGGAGCTGGCCGGCCTCGGCGGCCATCGTCACCGTGAGGTCGTTGCCGACGACCTGGTAGCAGACCTGGTTGACCACCTCGGGGATGACCGGATTGACCTTGCCCGGCATGATGCTGGAGCCCGGCTGCATGGGCGGCAGCGAGATCTCGCCGAGGCCCGCGCGCGGGCCACTGGAGAGCAGGCGGAGATCGTTGCAGATCTTGGAGAGCTTCGTCGCCACGCGTTTGAGCACGCCCGAGAGCTGGACGAAGGCGCCGGTGTCTGGCGTCGCCTCGACGAGGTCCGGGCTGGTGACGAGGGGAAGGCCGGTGATCTCGGAGAGGCGCTCGCGGACGAGGGGTGCATAGCGGGGGTCGGTGTTGATCCCCGTGCCGATGGCGGTTGCACCCATGTTGATCTCGAGCATGAGCTTCGCCGCGTCCTGCAGCCGCTCGATGTCCTTGCCCAGCGTGACGCCGAAGGCGTGGAACTCCTGGCCGAGGGTCATGGGCACGGCGTCCTGGAGCTGGGTACGGCCGATCTTGACGATGTCCGCGAACTCGTCGGCCTTTTGCAGGAATGCGTCACGCAGGGCGGCGAGCGCGTCCACGAGCTCGGCGAGCGCCCAGGTCGCTGCGATCTTGAGCGCCGTGGGATAGACGTCGTTGGTGGATTGCGAGAGGTTGACGTGGTTGTTGGGGTGGACGATGTGGTACTCGCCGCGGCGCCGGCCGAGCAGCTCGAGCGCGCGATTCGCGATGACTTCGTTGGCGTTCATGTTGGTGGACGTGCCGGCACCGCCCTGGATGACGTCCACGACGAACTGATCGTGCAGCGCTCCGCTGCGGATCTCGCGACACGCGGCGATGATGGCGTCGGCGATGCGTTCGTCGAGCAGGCCGAGCTCGCGGTTGGCAAGGGCGGCGGCCTCCTTGACGGCGGCGAGAGCGTTGATGAGGTGCGGGTACTGCGCGATGGTGATGCCGGTGATGGGGAAGTTCTCGACGGCGCGCAGCGTCTGGATGCCGTAGTATTCGCGGTCGGGGACCTCGCGTTCTCCGAGCAGGTCCTTCTCGCGCCGCAGCTCGCCGGACAGGTAGACCTGCTCGCGGCCGGCCAAGCGGGCGTTGGCGGCGCGCAGGCGACTCGCGATGATCTGGGCCGCGGCGATGGCGAGCCGGGCGTAGAGCGCGGGCCGCTCCTCGGCGATGCGCGTGATCGCCGCGCGAGGAAGCTCGACGGCCTCTACGGGTTCGGTGACGTAAGCGGATGTCGAGTGCGGATAGTCGTCCAGCAGCGTGCCCTCGGCGTAGGAATCGCCGGGGCCGAGCACCGCGAGGACCCGGTCGTGGCCGCGGTGCCGCTTGCGGATCTCGACCCGGCCGCGGATCAGGATGCCGAATTCGCGGCGGGGTTGGTTCTCGCGAAAGATGTAAGCGCCGGGTAGGTAGCAGATGACGCGTGCGAGCGAAGCCAGGTACTCGCGGTCCTCGGGCTGCACCTGCCGGCTGATCACGTGGTTGCGGAGGGTCTTGAGGATGACGTCCTGCATGGGATCCTGTTCGTGCGGAAACGAGGGTGTCGTGGCAGACCGCCGGGGCGGGGAAACCGCCTGCTGCTTCGTGGAGGGAAATTAGCCGCAGCGCCATCGGCGCGCCACAACGGACAGGTGAAGCGCAAGGCGCGAGCGCGGAGCGTCAGCGCGCGAGCCGGGGCGGCGGGTTCGATCCGCGGCGGCGCAGACGCGGACGGGCGCGGCGCAGCGGGCTCACCGCGCGCCCGACATCCGCGGGCGGGGCGGGATCCGCTTGCGGACCGCCGGCTCGCTCGGCGCGCCATCGTGCGGGGCCGCGAGGCGGGCGCGGACGTGATCGAGCAGCTGCTCGGGGCGACGGAGGCCCAGGATGAGCTCGTCGTTGACGTAGATCGCGGGCACGTGTCCGGGGGCCAGATCGCGGGCGGCGAGCGCGTCCTCCTCGACCTCACGCGCGATGGCCGGGTCGGAGAGGCAGCGGGCGAAGCCGGCGGTGTCGAGGCCGAGCGCGGCAGCGTACACGATGAACTTCGGCTCGGGCGGCTCGCCCTGGCTCCATTCGGCGACGCGCTCCGCGAGGAGGCGATGCATGTCCCACTGCTTGCCGTCACGTGCTGCGCAGTAGGAGGCGCGCGCGGCGGCGGGCCCGCGGCGATGCGCGCGGAGCGGCGCGTGGATGTGGACGTAGCGGAGCCGGCCTTCCGCCGCCCAGTGCCGTAGCCGGGCGCCGGCCTCTTCATCGAGCCAGCGGCACGCGGCGCACTGGAAGTCGCTGAAGATACGGACGACGACGGCGGCATCGGCGGGCCCGACCGCGACGCCGGCGTGGCGCGTCCGTTCGGCGATAGCCTGCCCGATACGCATCGTGCGGATGGATGGCTCGCGGGTCACGGCGAACGTCGCTGCGAGCATCGCTGCTGCGCCGGCTGCGATGATGACGAGGATGGCGGTCGTGAACGCGCGGGTGCTCATGCGGGTGTCGCTCCTGGCAGCGAAGTGCGCGGCGCCTGCCGCTGTGGCAAGCCCAGCAGGGCCTGCCACAGCGGCTCACGGATCACCCCAGCGACAGCGAGGAGCTGCACGCGACGTCGATTCGGTCGCCATTCGACCCGATATAGACGCCCACCTGCGTCGAGAGGGTCATCCGCACGGTCACGATCGAGGTGCCCACCCAGACGGGAGCGTTGAACTGCTCCCGGACTTCGTAGCTCCCGACGAGCGTCCACGTCCCCCCGCCGCTGCCGAGCGAGACCTCCGACGGGCAGTCCGCACGAGCGCTGGTGGCGAGCGCGAGGACGAGCGCGAGGGCGGACACGGCGGCTGGCAATCTGGAACGGCGCATGGGAAACCCCCCGGTATGGCCCGCAGGTGCGGGCACGTGTAGGTCGCGCCCGCGAGCCGCACCGGGTACTGCACGGTTCAGGGCTCGATTCGCTGCCGGTGCGGCCGGTCCGGGGAGGTGCGGGAGCCGGCCGGGATGCATCCGGTTCATCTGGTGGCCACGCGGTCCGGCGTCGTCGTCGAGCCGGGCCGGCGCGTCTCGCGGCGGCCGTGGAGGAGTCACGCGGCGTGCCGGGAAGCGAGGGCGCCGCCGGTCGTCCGTAACTCGTTGTGGCGCTTGGACGCGAGCGCCGTCCTCGCCCGGTGGAGCCATGCGCTGTGGGGACAGGCGGCGCGCATTGGCCAGCCGGTTCCGGACACTTCCGGTCAACGCGACTTCGGCAGGCCGCCATGCGTCGTGGAAGTGGATCGAGGCGGTGAGCGAGCGCGGCTCCGCCGCGGGCGTGCGGCGTTGCCGGCGCAAGAAAGAACAGCGCCTGCACGCGCGGCGCTGCGCAGCGCGTGCAGGCATGATTGCGGCCCGATCAGCCACGCCGCAGCGGGGGCGGTGGCATTCGGCTCCTGAGCCGCTGTCGGCGCAGGAACGCGCGCGGCCGGCTCAGCCGCGCCGGGCTTCCTCGAGGGCGAAGGCGTGGAGCCCGTCGTTCGTCACGAAGTACAGGACGTTGTCGCGCACGGTCATACTGCTGGCCCGGTGCGCGGCGTCCCATGGCCCGCTCTCGGCAGGGACACGCACCTCGCGCAGCGTGTAGGTTGCAGGATCGATCAGGACGGCGACGACGTCTCCCGAGCTCAGTGCGATGAGCAATTGGCCGTCTGCCGTGGTCGTGAAGTCCTTGACCAGCGGCGTGTGGAGGACCCTGGTCCCCTGGCGGGCAAAGGCCTGGATCGCTTCCTGATGGCGCTGACGGATCGGGTCCAGCAGCCGGTCGGGCAGGCGGGCGGTCCGGCGTACCTCGCCCGCCTGGTCGAGGCGGAAGAGCACGCCCTCCCGGCCGTCGAAGACGTGGAATGCGCCGTCGGGCGTACGGACGACGAGGAACTCGTCGCGCAGGCTCGCCCGGCCGGCGTCGCCTGCCGCCTCCAGCTCGAGCGCCGGGGGACGAGGGCCCCAGGGATGGCGGTCGTCTTCGGGCGTGATGACGGTGAAGTAGGCATCCGGGGAGGCGTGGGCGACGTGATAGACGGAGCCATCGGGGCCGACGGCGAAGCTGCGCAGCAACTCGCGGAGCTGCACCTCGCGCACCAGTTCGCCATCGGGGCGGAAGAAGGAGACGCGCTGATTCGTCAGGTCGCCGACGACGATGAGGCCGTTCCAGCTCACGAGGCCGAAGGGGGCCTGGAACTCTCCGGGCCCCGCGCCGCTGCGGCCGAAACGGTGCAGCAGGTCGAGCCGCGTGTCGAAGAGCGCGATGCGGTCGTCGTCGACGTCGGAGACGACGAGGGTGTCGCCGAGCAGTCGGATGCGAAGCGGCCTGACGAGCGGGAACGAGTCGTCCTCGATGGCGGCGACGCGTCTGGCGAGGAGCTCGCGAACGACGAGCGGCGGCCCGCCGATGCCGGTGGTGAGTTCGTCACGGGAGTCGAGTGCGCTGCAGGCCGCGAGGAGTGGCAGGGCGAGGAGGATGCGGGTGCGCATGGTGCCTCGTCGGGTTGGGGTCTGATGCTGTCGGGCGGCCGGTCGAGCCGGCCGCCCGAGCCGCACGATCAGCGCCGGCTGTAGTTCCTGCAGTCCACCTCCCAGATCTCGCCGTTGCTCATCTGATAGTGGCCGATCTGATACGTGTACGTGATCGTGTTGGTCCGGGTGTACGAGCCGGAGCCCGAGGCGCCGGCCCCGCCCGGCCCGCTGACGCCTGCGCTGAAGGTCACCGTCTGGGTGACGGTCTCGGTCACCGTCGTGGTCCCGAGCAGGGTGCCGGTATTGGGCGAACTGTTGATGCCGGTGGAGATGTAGGGAGCGCAGTCCGCCCATGCCCGGGCGGCGACAGCGAGGACGAGGGCGAGGGCGGGCGCGACGGTGCGCAGAGTGGTGCGATTCATGGGACGCCTCCCGATGGGGCCCGCGAGGCGGGCGTTGGTCGTTTCTGCCATCGAGCCGCACCGGGCAGAGGAGTCCGGGCTCGTGCGGCTGCCGGCTGCGGCCGGTCCGGGGAGGTGCGGGAGCCGGCCGGGATGCATCCGGTTCGTCTGGTGGCCACGCGGTCCGGCGTCGTCGTCGACCCGGGCCGGCGCGTCTCGCGGCGTGCGTGTCGAAGTCACGCGGCGTGCCGGGAGGCCACACGGGCGCGCTGATTCGTGCAAGGGCCCATGACTCAAGGAATTGATGGCGGCTCGTGCGTTTTGGGGCCATAGCTCGACGGGACACGCGGTGGTCAGCGGCCGGCCGCTTCCGGCTGCTTGTGGGCATCGAGGCCGAGGTGCCGGAGCTTGAGGCGAAGCGTGTTGCGGGCCATGCCGAGGGCGGCGGCAGCGCGGGTCTTGTTGCCGCGGCAGAGGCGGAGTGCTTCCTCGATGCGGCGGCGCTCTTCGTCCGCAGAGCCGTAGAAGGAGTAGCGGACGCGGGGGAGTATGCGATGCGCGCGTGCGCCGTCGGTGTCCGGCAGGCCCGTGGCGGCGGTGCCGGGTGGCAGCGCGGCGTAGGGCGCGAGGTGCTGAGGTTGAGGCGCGAGGTGCTCGTGGATCGCGGGCGCGTGACCATGGGGCGGTGGCGGGCTGGTGAGGGTGGTGGGGAGGTGTGCGACGCCGATGGTGGCGGAGTCGCAAGCGAGGACGGCGGCCTCGACGGCGTGGGCGAGCTCGCGGATGTTGCCGGGCCAGGTGTAGGCGTGCATGCGTGCGAGTGCAGCAGGAGAGAAGGCGCGGGCGGGCCTCTGGTAGCGCGCGGCGTAGTGATCGAGGAAGTGACGCGCGAGGAACTCGAGGTCGCCGTCGCGGTCGCGGAGCGGGGGCAGGCGGTAGGAGAGCACGAGCAGGCGATGGTAGAGATCGCGGCGGAAGCGGCGTTCGGCGACGGCGCGCTCGAGGTCCACGCCGGCGGCGGCGATGATGCGGACGTCCACGCGCAGCGTCCGTTCGCCGCCGAGGCGGCGGATCTCTCCGTCCTCGAGCGCGGTGAGGAGCTTGGCCTGGAGCGAAAGCGGCAGCTCTCCGACCTCGTCCAGGAAGAGTGTGCCGGCGCTGGCCTGCTCGAAGAGGCCGCGGTGGGCCTGGTGGGCGCCGGTGAACGCGCCGCGGGTGTGGCCGAAGAACTCGCTTTCGAAGAGGGTTTCCGGCACCCCGGCGCAATTGATGGCGACGAAGGGTGCGCGGGCGCGGCGCGAGCATTCGTGGATGGCGCGGGCGAGGAGGCCCTTGCCGGTTCCGGTCTCGCCGGTGAGGAGGACGGGGGCGTCGACGGCCGCGGCGCGGCGGCCGAACTCACGGAGCGCGGCGGCGGCGGCGCTGCGTCCCAGGATGCGATCGAGGGCGTCCACGGGTCGGTTCGGGGAATCGGTTTGCGGGTGTCGCGGCGCAGGATGGCGTGGCGGGCTGGGCGAGGCCATAGGTGGACGGGTCGGTGCGCCGCCCGGGGGCTCGTGGGTGCCGACGCGCGGTGCGGGACGTGCGAGCGGCTCGGGCCGTCGCGAACCACGGGCGGCCGAGCGCCGGGGAGAACGCCCGCGACGGCAGATCGGGCAAGGGTGGCGCTGTCCCCGCCTCAAGGTTAGGTTTGGGGCGAATCGTTTTCATTGAATCTGGAGGTCGGACGGGCGCCCGGAGGGGTCGCCCGGCACGAAGATAGATCGGGGCGCCGTCGGCGCGCGTCGGCCTCGAGCGAGGCGATTCGCGCGGCGGGGCGGCGGGCCCATTGTTCCGGGCGGTGGGGGAGCTGCCCGGTGGCGCGAACCAGGAGATCGTCGAGATGGCGAGAGAGACGAGCTCGGTGAGTGGTAGCGGGGCGCCGGTCACGGCGCCGAGCGCGGCAGCGGTTGCGCCGGCGGAGCGCACCTTCCTCGGTCATCCGCGCGGGTTGTCGACGCTGTTCTTCACGGAGATGTGGGAGCGGTTCAGCTACTACGGGATGCGGGCGCTGCTGGCGCTGTTCATGACGACAGCGGCGGTGGGCGCCAACCCGGGGCTGGGCTTCAGCGAGGCGACGATGGGCGCGGTGTACGGGCTGTACACCTCGATGGTGTACCTGCTGACGCTGCCGGGCGGCTGGATTGCGGACAACCTGTGGGGCCAGCGCAAGGCGGTGTTCGTTGGGGGCTGCATCATCGCGCTGGGCCATTTCACGCTGGCGGCGCCGCTGGTGGGTGCGCCGGACGTGCCGTCGTTCTTCCTGGGGCTGCTGTTCGTGGCGGTCGGCACCGGGCTCCTGAAGGCGAACGTCTCGACCATGGTGGGCGATCTCTACCCGCCCCCGGGAGAAGCGGCGACGGAGAAAGAGCGGCAGGAGTGGGCGGCGAAGCGGGACTCGGCGTTCTCGATCTTCTACATGGGGATCAACATCGGGGCGATGCTGGGCCCGTTCATCTGCAGCACGTTGGGCGAGGGGTTCGACTGGGGGTTCCTGCGGTACGAGGGGAGCTGGCATCTGGGCTTCTCGCTGGCGGGTTTCGGGATGGTGCTGGGCCTGATCCAGTACAAGCGTGGTGACCGGTACCTCGGCAGTGCGGGCTACCTGAAGACGAACGATCCGGAGCACGTGTTGCGGCGGCGCGCCCGGAACTTCTACGTCACCACGGCTGCGGTGGTGGCGGCGGCCGCGCTGATGGTCTACCTGCTGGTCTCGGGCGCCCTGGGCATCACGCTCACGGACTTCGCGGCGTGGGTGGGGTACGGCATCCTGCTCGTCGCGCTCCTGTTCTTCACGTACCTGATCTTCGACGTGTGGTGGGCTGCCGGGCTGCTCGCGCTGTTCGGCGTGTCGACGTTCCTGGTCCCGGGTCAGGGGACGGCCGCCGGGCAGCAGGCGATCGGCGTGACGCTGGGCGCGTTCGTGCTGATGAACCTGGTGCTGCTGCTGGTGCGGCGGGGCGGGGTCAGCGTGGAGAAGAAGCGGCTGATGGTGGCCTTCTGGCTGTTCCTGCTGGCGGCGACGTTCTGGGCAGGGTTCGAGCAGGCCGGCTCGTCGATGAACCTGTTCGCGCGGGACCTCACGGACCGCACGCTGTTCGGCTGGGAGATCCCGGCGGGCTGGCTCCAGAACGTGAACCCGTTCTTCATCATCGTGCTGGCGCCCGTGTTCGGCGTGCTGTGGACGTGGCTGGCGCACCGTAACCGGAATCCGTCGATCCCGATGAAGTTCGCGCTCGGGGTGCTGGGCCTCGCCGCCGGCATGTTCGTGCTGGCATGGGGCGCGTCTTACGCCTCGGCGACGAACCGGGTGTCAATGGCGTGGCTGGTCACGACCTACTTCCTGTTCACGGTCGGCGAGCTGGCGCTCTCGCCGGTCGGGCTCTCCTCGATGACGAAGCTGGCGCCGCCGGGGCGGCTGGGGCAGATGATGGGCGTGTGGTTCATCGCGTCGGCGCTGGGCAACCTGTTCGCGGGTTTGGTGGCGGGCTCGCTCGAGACGCTGTCGCCGAGCGAGCTCTTCATGAGGATCGGGCTGGTCGCAGCCGCGGTGGGCGCGCTGGCGCTGGTGCTGAGCCCGGTGGTGAACCGGTTGACGGGAGGGATCCGCTGAGGCGACGCCCGGCCGTGGACTGGCGCGCGGGGCTTCGCCGCCTGCCCTGAATCTCGCCCCCCGTTCCGTCGCGGGCGTCCCGTTGACGGGGCGGGGGGTGCTTTGCATGATTGCGCGGCCGCAGCGCGGATCGGCGGCCTGCAGGCGAGCCCAGGAGGTCTGATGCTAGCGAACGGCCAGATCAAGGTCGTGGCGCAGGAGGTGGGGCGGGCGGCGGCCGAGCGGATCCGCAACGCCGGGGATCAGTACGATCGCGTGCAGTTGTGGGAGGTGGTGCGGTACGCATCGCGCGCGATCGAGGCAGTCGTAGAGATGGAGACGCAGGACCTGTCGGCATCGGACCGGTGCCGGCGGGCGCGCTACCTGGTGAGCGAGCTCGAATGCGCGCTGGAGGCGGCGCGCAAGGCGAAGGCGGTGCTGGACTGGACGGCGCAGCGGCAGCGTGACGCTCCCTAGGACCGACGAGTCAGACGCCGCTGATTCGCGACGGCGCCGGTACGCGACGCATCCGGCGGCGCTCGTCGCCTGGGTCCTGTTCGCGGCCGTCCTGCTCGTGAGCAGCCGGCTGCGGTTGGAGCAGGAGGCGGTGCGTGAGGCGCTTGCGGGCCTCGGGCCGGCAGCTCCGCTGGGGTTCGTGCTCGCGGAAGCGGCGCAGGTGGTGTTCTGGCCGATTCCGGGCCAGCCGCTGGAAATTCCGGGCGGCTGGCTTTTCGGTTTTGTTGCGGGAACGGCGCTGGGGACGGTGGGCGCGGTGGCGGGCTCGCTGGTGGCGTTCGAGCTGGGGCGGCGTTACGGCCGGCCGTGGGTGGAGCGGCACATCCCGGTGCGCGTCCGGGAGCGGTTCGCGGCGCGCCTGGGCCGCGGGCAGCGGGCCGGGTGGGTCGTCTTCTGGTTGATGATGGTGCCGGCGTTCCCACGGGACCCGCTGTGCTACCTGGCCGGATTGACGCGTCTTACACTTGCACGGTTCGGGCTGATCGCGCTCGTGGGGCGGCCGGTCGGCCTGGCGCCGTGGGTGGCGTTGGGCGGGGAGGGTGTGGAGTTGGGGCTGAGAATCCAGGTGATCGCGCTCGCGATCCCGGCTGTGGTGTGGGCCGGCCACCGGGCGTACACGCGCCTTCCCGGCCGGTTGGCGGGCAACGGAGGGGCACAGCAACGCGATCCAACGGGGGAAGGGAATGCGTAAGCTGGCGACGCTGAAGCGACTCTGGGACGACCGCGCGCTCTACTGCCAGCTCATCGTCACGCGGCGTTGCAACCTGGCCTGCGGCTACTGCAACGAGTTCGACCAGGTGTCGAAGCCCGTTCCGTACGAGGTGCTGGTCGAGCGGATGGACCACCTGGTCGATGTGTTGGGCGTGACGATCATGGATTTCCTGGGTGGCGAGCCGCTGTTGCATCCGCGGATCGCGGATCTCGTCGCGTACGCGAAGCGCAAGGGTTGCTGGACGAACATCATCACCAACGGCTTGCTGCTGAGCGCGGAGCTGGTCGAAGCGCTGAACCGCGCAGGCCTCGACTCGATGTGCGTCTCGATCGACCGCATCCATCCGACGGGCTTCACGCACAAGGGGTTGAAGCCTCTGCGGCGGAAGCTCGCGGCGCTGCGCCGGAGCGCGCGGTTCCAGGTGGAGGTCAACACGGTGCTGTGCGAGGAGACGCTGGACGAGTTCGAGGAGCTGGTGACGGAACTGAAGCGCATGGGCTTCCCGGTGCGGTGCGGCGTGCGGCACTACGAGGGCCGGCTGGAGCTGACCGACCGGATCCGGGAGAAGCTGGAGTGGTTCCACGGGCATTTCCGGCACTGGCGGATCGCGCCGATGATGGACCTGCACCGGGCGCGCATGGAAGGGCGGGCGCCGGAGTGGAAGTGCACGGGCGGTTACAAGTTCCTGTACGTGGATGAGTTCGGCACGGTGAAGGCCTGCTCGCAGGTGCCGCTGGAGCAGCCGCGGAACGTGTTGCGGATGACGGTGGCGGACCTGAAGGCGAACGACCGACACAAGCCGTGCGAGAAGGACTGTGGCGTGAGCTGCGTGATCCAGACGTCGCTGGTGACGGCGAACCCGCTGCGCTACGCAGCGCGTTGCGTGCAGCATCTTCTCGCGACGCGCGGGACGGGCGTGGAGCTGGGCGGGTTCAAGCGCGCCTCCAAGGTAGAGGCGGCGGTGTAGTCTCGCGCGAGGGACTGCCGGGGGCCGGGCGCGGCCCCGATCATCCCGACGGGTTCGCATCCCCGCCCGGGGAGGCGCTCCGTACAGCGGACCGTCCGATCTTCCTGCCATGGCGACCATGAGAACTCGAGGCCTGTTGTTGCTTCTGGGTGTGCTGGTGGGCGAGTGGTGGCCCCGAGGGGCGGCGTACGCGCAGGGGGTGTCTGCCGTGGAGCCGCGTGAGCCGGCCGAGTACGCGGCGGCGCTGTCGAAGCTGGCGGCGGGGGACACGCTGGGGGCGCTGGAGGCGCTGAGGTCGCTGACCAAGGCGCGGCCGGATTTCGGGCCGGCCTTCCTGCGGCTGGGTGCGGTCCTGAGCGCGCGGGCGGGCGAGGCATCCGAGAACTATCCGGAACGGATGGAGGCGGAGAAGGCGCTGGCGCGCGCGACGCAGCTCATGCCGAACGATCCCGTTGCACTCCTCGAGTACGGCCTGCTGCTAAAGCGGCAGTCGATGAAGACCGACGCGAAGCGGGTGCTGGAGCGGGCGTGGCGCGCGGCGGAGCGGCTGGGGGAGGGGTTGGCGGCGCGGGACCGGGCGCGTCTCCACTTCGAGCTGGGGAAGGTATACGAGGCGTGGTGGGAGGATTGGCACAACCTGGTGCAGATCCCGCCGACCGCGCAGGGGCTGCTGCACTGCTCGGCGGCGACGGCGGTAGGGGGAGGCGAGGGTGAGGTTCCCCTGCTTTCACACTGGATGGTGGCGGTGGCGTGCCCGCGGCAGTGGGCGGAGCAAGCGGAGCGCGTGGTGCCGCTGGAGGACCTGAAGTCGGAGGAGCGGGCGCGGATGATCGAGCACTTCCGGCTCGCGCTCGAGGCGGATCCGGGGCACGTGGAGGCGGCGATCCACCTGCTCGGGCACCTGGCGGACGCGGAGGAGTGGGGGGAGTACGCACGCGTGGCGGAGCAGCTCGTGGCGGCGGCGCCGGACGACGCGCGCGCGCACCTGTTTCGCGGCCTGGGACTGCACGAGACGGGGCGGGACGAGGCGGCGGACAGCGCGTTCCGGAAGGCGCTGGCGCTGATGGAGCCGCGCGAGCGCGCGGTGTTCGACGACATCACGTTGCTGCTGCCGCGGCGGCTGCACGAGCGCTATGCGGCGCTGGACAGCGCGGGCCGTGAAGCGACGGCGCGGGTCTTCTTCGCGTCCACGGACCCGTTGTTGCTGACCGGGTCAGAGGAGCGGCGGCTGGAGCATTACGCGCGGCTGGCGTGGGCTGAGCTGAAGTATGGCGACCCCGAGCGTGGGCTGCGGGGCTGGCAGACGGAGCCGGGGCAGATCTGGGTCCGCTACGGCCGGCCGTGGAAGTGGTACCAGTGCTGTTACGGCGGGTCGGGGTTGGCGGCGGGCGGGTGGACCGGGGACAACTACCGGTACGTGTACTGGTCGTACGGCCTCGATGGCCCGGTGTTCGTGTTCCGGCGGCAACTGACCTACCGGCGCGCCCTGCTGGTGGAGCCGGCGAAGCAGCTCGCGGATGAGCTGGCGGCGCGGTCGCCGGAGCTGTACCGGCCGCGGACCGTGACGCGCGTGCACGGCCTTCCGCACCAGGTGGTGCGTTTCCGCGGGAGCCAGCCGGAGATGACGCTGGTGGAGATCCACGCGCAGCCGGCGCTGGACTCGCTCGGCGCTCCGCCGGGGAGCCGGCTGGATGCGGGCATCTTCCTGTTCGGTCCTGAATACGAGCCGCTCTGGTCGCGGCGCCACGCGGTGGAGGTCGGGGAGCTGCCGGTGGTGCTCACGTACCGTGCCGAGGTGGGACCCGGCCGGTACCGCTACGGCATCGAGGCGCGGGTGGCGGGGCCGGACAGCGCGGCGCGGCCGGCGGCACGCGTGCGCGAGGTGCTGGAGGCGCCGGGGTTCGCCGTGGGTGGAGTGGCGCTCTCGGACCTGCTGCTGGCGGATGCGCTGGTGCCGCTGGCGGAGACGCCGTCGTCGCGCGCGGAGCTGCGCATCGTGCCGAGCCGGACGCTGGCGTTCGAGCAGGGCGCCCCGGTGCATCTGTACTTCGAGGTCTACGGCCTCCAGCCGGACGACGAAGGGTACGGGAGCTACCGCGCGGAGCTGGCGGTGGAGGACAGCACCCGCCGGAACCTGGTGCAGAGGCTCGCGCGTGGCGCGCGGGAGCTGTTTCGCCGCGGGGCAGGCGACCAGCGCGTGAGCTGGGAGCGGACGGCCCCGGTGCGCGACGGCATCGTGATCGATTACCTGACCATCCATCTGCCGGCGCTGGAGGCGGGCGAGTACGTGGTGCGGGTGCGGGTGCGGGAGGCCGGGTCGGGTGCGGAGGCGGAGGCGGTGCGCCGGTTCCGCGTCGTGGCGCCGCGGCCCCCGGACGGCGGAGGATGACCGTGGGCGGAGGGAGGGCGCGGGGGCAGGCGGCCGCGCGCCGGCGCTGCGAGCAGGGAGGGCGCGGGGCAGGCGGCGCGCCGACGCTGCGGCCGGGCCTTCGTTCCGCCGGGACGCGAGCGCCCGGATCCGCCCGGCGACCGGGCGGCACCGGCGGCGGGCCGGGGCAGTCGCGGGCCCGGTCGGCCTGCCGGGCGTCAGGAGCGGCGCCACACGCTCGTTGTAGGGGTGGGCTGGGTCGTCCAGCCGTAGGGGCTGGGGCCGGCCCGCGCGTCATGGTAGTCTGGTGTGCCGCCGTGGTGGGGTGCGGTGCCGGGCGAGGCGGCAGAGCGTAACTGGGCGGTGAACATGCGTAGGGATCTCGTCTTGTTGTTGGCGGGGCTCGCGGCCGTATCCGGCTGCCGCGAGGCGGACCGCCCGGCGGGGCCGGTGTTCGGCGGGCGGGTGGCCGTGGATTCGGACCCGCAGGGCGCGGTGATTTACGTGGACACCACACGGCGGGCGGAGACCACGCCGGACACGCTGGATGACGTGCCGGTCGGGACGCGGATCATCGGGGCGTGGCGGGACAGCGCGGGCGTGCAGTACGGTTTCGCCATGCGCGTGGAGGTGCCGCGGGAGGGGCTCGTGGAGGTTTCGGGGCCGCTGCTCGCGCGCTGCTTCGATACCGGCTGCTACGCCGACATCGTGCAGCAGTACACGGTCAACTCGATGCGCTTCGCGACGACGCCGACCGGCCGGTTGTTCTACGTGGACGGCTCCGACGGAGGCCTGTACTGGCCCTCCACGACGAATAGCTATCTGGCGACTGGCACACCGATCTTTGCTGGCGTCTCGAGCGCGACCTCGAGGGAGGTCGCGATGGGCGCGTACGCGTACCAGATCGACGAAACCATCTACGAATACCTGGCCGGACGGCCCGCGCCACAGGTCGAGCAGACGGCCGAGCAGTTCTCGCTGACGCAGACCAGCTGGGTCCTGCCGCCCGGCACCCTGGTGATGGCGTCGACGGTGCGGGGCCTCGAGATCACACAGCAGGTGATCGGGCGAGCCGACCCGGACGGGGTGCTCCTGGTCCGGCTCACGTTCCGCAACATCACGAACGACCCGCTGTACCGCCGCATGGACCCGGTGCCCGAGGGCGGCGTGACGTACGCGGACGCCTACATCGGGTTTGCGCTGGACCCGGATATCGGGGGCGCGGAGGACGACCTCGTCAGCTACGACCCGAGCCTCGGCCTGGCGTTCGCCTACGACAGCGACTTCAAGGAGCCCGGGTTCACGGCAGGCTGGGCCGAGCGGCCGGGCCTCGTCGGCCTGCGCCTGCTCGAGGCGCCGCCGGGCACGAGTCCGCTCCTGACGGCGTGGCCGAGGCCCGCGGACTGGTATTCCGGCGTGATCGGCCCGGTCGACGAGGAGGATGGATGGTGGTGGCTCGCGGGGCGGCAGCACGAGATCAGCGGCGCGTACCCGGACCACCCGGACGGCCGGATCGGCTTTGCGCCGACAAGCGCAAACGATTACCGCATCGCGGTGTCCGCCGGGCCGCTGACCCTGGCGCCGGGCGACTCCGCCCGACTGACCGTGGCGGTGGTGATCGCGGAGCCGCGGGCGGGCACATTCACCCCGGGCCAGCCGATGTCGCCGGGCGACCCGCTGGACACGTCGCGGGCGATCTACCGCGTTGCGGAGGCCCTGCGGCAACGCGCGATCGCGGCGGCCGATCTGGTCGGCGCCTCGTTGCCGAGGTGAGCGGGCTCGGGGCCAGAAGCCGACCGGCCGTCGTCATTCGCGCGCAACCCGGCCGGGTGCCCGGCCGTCGCCATGGGCGCGCGCCCCGGCAGGTGCCCGGCCCCGCCGTGCGGGCTCAGGCCGTGGGGCGCCCGATGGTGAGGTGAATGAGCCCGGGAGCGGATGCCCGGGCGCGTCCCCGGCGGGACCGGGGCTCCAACGGAGTGGTTTGCATTGAGGCCGGGGCAGGTGGCCGGGGCCCCGGCCTCAGCGCATCCGGCGCTTGAGCTCTTCCAGCATCGCCTCGGCCCGACGCTCGCGCTCCTTGCGCTCGAGGCGTCGGAACTCGGCATCGGCGGCGTCGTCCATCGCGATGCCGCCGCGGCTCGCATCGTGGCGGGCGCCGGCCGCGGCGCCGGCGCTCGCCGGCCCATCTCCGCTGGCGCCGGCCTCCCGTTTCCGTTCTTCCAGGATCCGCTCCATCTCGGCGAGCTCGCGGCGGAGCAGGTCGCGCTCGGCTTCGAGGACTGCCGCCTTCCGCTCGAGGATGGCGGCGCGCTCGGCGTGGCGTGCGGCGAAGCGCTCCGCGATGGCGGCGGTTTCCGTGTCGCCGATGTTGCGGGCCATGGCCTCGCGGCGGCGGCACACAGCCTCCTCCTCTCGCGCGGTGGCGGCCTCGCGGTGAGCGGCAGCGATGTCGCGCTCGATGCGCTCCAGCGCGGAAGCGGCGACGGAGAGATCCTCTTGCATGGCGCGGATCCGGTCGCGGGCGGGGGCGCCCGGGCCGCCTGCGAGCTCGCGGCGGAAATTCTCGACGGCCTCGCGCCAGGCGTCCTTCAACTCCTGGAACATGCAGACAAGGTAACGCGCAGGCGCGCCGTGGGGTAGCGCGGCCCGATCCTTGCGCGCACGGGGTGCCGCACAGGCCTCCCGGTGGCAATGCGAGCGGGGAAGGGAGCATGAGCAAGCCGCCCGCCGGTTTCACGTACCCGGACCCTGGCTCGTTGACGCGCGAGGAGCTGAAGTCCTTCACGCACGGCGAGTTCTGGATTCCGGAAGCGGAGCGCGTCGTGTACCAGGCCGCGCTGCGGACGCTGAACCAGGCGGGCGTGCCATACGTGGTGAGCGGCCTGTACGCGATCTACGCCTACACGGGCATCTACCGGCAAACGAAGGACCTGGACCTATTGCTCGAGCCGAAGTACGTGGTCCAGGCCGCGCGGGTGCTGCGGGAGGCCGGGTTCCACACGCGCCTCGAGCAGGCGCACTGGATCGGGAAGGCGTTCCGAGACGAGGCGATGATCGACCTCATCTTCGGGATGGGGAACGGCCTGGCCCTGATCGATTCGCGGTGGTACCGCCACTCGCGGCCCGGGATCCTGGCGGCGACGCCGGTGCGCGTCGCGCCGCCGGAGGAGTTGATCTGGCATCGGCTGTTCATCGCGGAGCGCCACCGCTCCGACGTGGCGGACGTGGTGCACCTGATCCTGGCGCGCGGGGACGAGCTGAACTGGGAGCGGCTCCTGGAGCGGGTGGGCGACCACTGGCGGCTGCTGCTGGGGCAGATCCATTTCTTCGACTACGTGTATCCGGGCTATCGCCGCCGGGTGCCGGACTGGGTGAGGGAGGACCTGTATGAGCGCGCGTTCGAGGAGATGAAGGAGGTCGGGGATCCGAACGCGTGTCTCGGGACGCTGGTCTCGCGCTTCTCGTTCGCGATCGACGTGAACGAGTGGGGCTTTCGGGATCTGCGCGCGGAGGCGATTGCTCGAATGCGGGCGCAACCCGTGATCCAGGAGATCCGGGAGAGCGATGTCTGGGACGACGAGGCGACAGGGGTCGAGGGCTGAGGGTGGGGACGTAGAGCGCGGGAGTCGCCGCGTCCGCATTGCCGCGGTCGGGGACCTGCACTTCGACGCGACGCAGCAGGGCACGCTACTGGACCTTTTCTCGGCGGTCAACACGCAGGCGGACATCCTGGCGCTGTGCGGAGACCTGACGACGCACGGCGAGCCGGTCCACATGCGCGCGTTCGTGAAGGAGCTGGGAGGGGTGGAGATGCCGATCGTGGCGGTGCTCGGGAACCACGATCACGAGCACGACGCCGCGGCGGAGGTGAGCGCGATCCTGATGGAGCGCGGCGTGCACGTGCTGGACGGCGGGCAGGTGGTGATCCAGGGAATCGGGTTCGCGGGAGCGAAGGGGTTCGCGGGCGGGTACGGGCGGGGCGCGCTGGCGCCGTTCGGCGAGCGACTGATCAAGGACTTCGTCAGTGCGGCGATCGAGGAGGCGATCAAGCTGGAAACGGCGCTGCGCACGCTGACGACCGATGTGAAGGTCGTGCTGATGCACTATTCGCCGGTGGTGGACACGCTCGTGGGCGAGCCCGAGTACGTCTACCCGTTCCTCGGCTCCTCGCGGCTGCTGGAGCCGCTGGAGACGCACGGTGCGACGGTGATCTTCCACGGCCACGCGCACAACGGCCGGCTGGAAGGGCGGACGCCCAGTGGCGTGCCGGTGTTCAACGTCGCGTTGCCGCTGCTGCGCAAGCACGGCATGCTGTTTCGCGTGTGGGAGACGCCCGCGCCGGAGCGGCGGCGAGCGCCCCAGCCGGCAGCGGCGGGCGGGGAGCGGGAGGAAGGCGCCGCAGCGTAGGGAGGAGCGTCGCGGGCCCGGCCCGAGGCCTCGGCGGTGCCTCGGGCCTTGTCGCTGGTAACGTGTCCGCCGATGCGGCCGCGTCGCGTGTGGCAAGTGCCGCGACTCGAGCACGGCCCACCTCCTCACCCGCTGTACAACCTGTGCGGAAACCAGAGCAGCGCGGCGGCGAGATGCTCGCGGATGCGGCGCGCCCGCGGCCGGCTCCGCCACGCGTCGAGCGTGATCTCCGTCGCGTTCTCGAGATCGGCGAGGAACTGTCGCTCGAGCTGGCTCGCGATGCCGCGGTCCTGGATCTCCACATCCAGCTCGTAGGTGCCCAGCAAGCTGAACGGATTGAGGTTGGTCGAGCCGATGAGCGCCCACGTCCCGTCCGCGACGACGGTCTTGGCGTGGAGCATGGGGCCGTTCCACTCGTAGATGCGGACGCCGGCGCGCAGCAGGGAGCCGTAACGCGCGCGGGCGGCCTCGTTGATGATGGGGACATCGGAGCGGCCGGGTGCGAGCAGGCGCACGTCCACGCCGGCGCGCGCGGCGGATGCGAGCGCGCGGCGCAGCGGCGCGGGCGCGAGCGGGTACGACCCGGTGATGTAGATGGAGCGGCTGGCGAGCGCCGCAATGAGCTGGTACAGCCGGTAGGCGCGCGCGGCGGCGGGCGGGCCGTCCACGACGCGGGCGGGGATGCTGCCGGGCGTGCCGTGTTCCGTGGGGTTCAGGGGTGGGAGCGGGTGACCGCCGGCGCGTTGCCAAATGCGGGCGAAGGAGCGGTCGAGCTCGTGGGCGATCGGCCCCTCGATGAGGACGGCGGTGTCACGCCAGGGAGGTCCGTCGCCGACGTCGTCCCACTCGTTCCCGATGCACAGGCCGCCGACGATGGCGACGCGTGCGTCCGCGAGCACGAGCTTGCGGTGGTCGCGGCGCAGCACGCGCAGCGGGTGGCGCAGCGAGGGTGGAGCGAAGCAGCGGACGTGGCAACCGGCGCGGCGCAGCTCCTGCCAGTACGCACGGCCAGTGGACCGGCAGCCGAGCCAGTCGTAGAGCACGAGGACCTCGACGCCGGACCGGGCGCGCTCGGCGAGCGCGCCGGCGAAGCGCCGCCCCACGTCGTCGTCCCGGATGATGTAGTTCTCGAAGATGATGCGACGCTGCGCGCGGGATATGACGTTCAGCATTGCGGGGAACGCGGCCGGCCCGTCCACCAGCAGGGTCGCCGCGTTGCCGAACGTGAGAGGCGCCTCGACCGTCCGGCGCAGCGCGCGCTGGAACAGGTCGCCGAGACGGCGCCGGAGGCCGCGGGCGGCAGGCGAGTCGCGTTGCGGTGTGGCCATGGCGCGTGAGGATAGGCGCGGCACGGCGCGCCGGCAACGGATCGCGGAGGAGGGTCACGCCGCGGCATCCCGGGGCGTGCGGCGCGCCCCGCGCCGGTGCGCCCCGGCAGCGTGGCGCTCCAGGAAGCGGACGAGCGCGGCCTCCTCCGGGTAATACGCGCCCACCAGGGCGGCCGGGTCCGGCTGCCCGCCGTCTTGCAGGAGCGGCTGGATGGTGCGGCCGCGCCGGTACTCCTCCAGCACGGCGGGGTGGATGTAGGCGCTGCGGCAGATGGCCGGAGTGTTGCCGAGCTCGTGCGCGACGAGGCGGCAGCAGAGGGCGATGTGGCGCTGGGCCTCGCGCTGGGAGCGCGGGGGCCCCAGCTCGGCGAGCACGACCGCGGCGCGCACCGTGCCGCCGAACGTGCGCATGTCCTTGGAGGTGCAGCGTTCGCCGGCGACGGCGCGCAGGTAGCGGTTCACGGCGCGCGCGGTGACGTTGCGGATCCGGTCGCCCTCGCGGTAACGGAACAGGCGGCTGCCCGGCAGCGCGAGCAGGTCGCGGATGATGGCGACGAGTGGCGTGTCCGCGATGACCTGGCGCTGGTCTTTCCGCCGCTTCCCGGGGTAGGTGAAGATCAGCGTGTTGCCCTGCACGCGGACGTGGCTCTTTCGCAGCGTGCAGATCCCGAACGTCCGGTTCTGCACGGCGTAGCGCTCGCTGCCGATGCGGAAGAACCCGCGGCTGGTGAGCCGCACGACGGTCGCCAGCACCTTCAGCCGGTCCAGTTCGGGGCGGGCGAGGTGGCGGTCGGTCGCGGCGCGGATGCGTGGCAGCATGCGCGCGTAGCGCAGCACGCGGCCCCACTTGCGCGCCGCGCGCCACGCCACGTAGCGCGGATGGTAGATGTACTGCTTCCGGCCCGCCGCGTCGTAGCCCCACGCCTGGACCTTGTGATCGGGGTCAGGGGAGACGCGCACGCCGGTCCAGGCGGGCGGGATGGCCAGCGACCGGATCCTCCCTTCCACCTCACCGGCCGGCACGGGCCGGCCGTCCGCATCCACGAACCGGAAGCCCTCGGCCGGCGAGCCGACGCGGAGCCACCAGTCCCGCTCCCGCAGAGCTGCCATCGGGGATGGGGGCGGTTCACGGATTGTGCCAGCCCCTGCCCTTCCGCCCTTGCCCCGGGCCGGGGCGCCCCGCCGCCGCGCACCCCGGCTCCGGGCGTGGGCGGGGGCGCACGCTGCAGCCCGGTTCGCGTGCGCCGACAGATTCGGCGCGGAGACGGACGGCGTTCTCGTGCCTTGCCGCTCCATCGACCTCGCAGGCCGCCGCGTGCGCAACGGCGGAGTGCTTGACAGCGCGCGGCTCGGGGCGACAACTACGAGGACGACGGCACGTCGATCCCCCGCGAATGGGAGGCGCCCATGATGCGAGACCTGCGTTTCGCCTTCCGTTCACTCGCGCGCCGGCCGGGGCTGCTCGCGACCGCGGTGCTCTCGCTCGCGTTCGGGATCGGCGTGAACGTCGTCCTGTACGGCGTCGTCGACGTGATCCTGTTCCGTGCGCCGCCGGGCGTGGTAGAGCCGGAGCGTGTGGTGCGGGTCGAGCCGGGCGCCGGCGCGGTGCCGGGTCTGCTCGCGCCCTCGGCGTCGCCCTCGGTGTCGTACCCGCAGTTCGAGGCGGCGCGCGCGGGCACGCGACTGTTCTCGGGCATCGCGGCGTACGCGCCCCTCAACGTGTCGGAGGGTGCGGGCGTCCAGGCGGACCGGCTGGACGCGATCCTCGCGAGCGAGGAGTACTTCGCGGTGCTGGGCGTGCGGCCGTTCGTGGGGCGGTTCTTCTCCGAGGAGGACGGGCGGGGCACGGCCGGCGCGCCGGTCGCGGTGATCAGCCACGAGTACTGGGAGCGGCGGTTCGGGCGCGACACGGGCGTGCTCGGCCGGACGCTGATGCTGAACGGCGTGGCCGTCACGATCGTGGGCGTCGCGCCGCCGGGGTTCAGGGGCGTGGACCTCGGGCGGCCGGACGTCTGGCTGCCGCTGTGGCTTGCGGGGACGGACGCGTTCGGCTCCCCATCCAGCTTCACCGGCCGCATGTTCTGGCTGCGCATGATCGGCCGGCTGCGGCCGGCTGTGCCAGCGGAGCGGCCGGAGGCGCTTTCCGAGCGCGTCGAGGCCCCGGGCGTGCCAGGCGGCGAGCTGGTGATCACAGCGCGCGAGCTGCGCACGCAGTTCGGCGCGGACCAGCGCGGCCGGAACCCGATCCCGCTCTGGCTGCTGGCAGTCAGCGCGACGGCGTTCCTCATTGCCTGCACGACCGTCGGCCATCTGCTCCTTGCCTCCGCCGTGGAGCGGGCGGGCGAGTTCGCGGTGCGCTTCGCGATGGGCGCGCGGACGCGCGACATCGTGCGGCTGCTCGTGGCGGAGGCCGCGATCGTTGCGGCGCTCGGCGCGGCGGTGGCGTTGCTGGCCGCGTTGTGGAGCACGCGCCTCCTGCGCGTGTTGCCGCTGCCGCCGATCGACGGGCTCGTTGACGGGCGCGTGGTCGTGCTTGCGGTGCTCGGGGCCGTGGCTGCGGTCGCGCTGTGCGTGGTTGGATCGGCGGTTTGGGTGCGCCGGCATGAGCTGGCGGACGCGTTGAAGGGCGCGCAGCGCTCGGCGAGCCGCGGCGGGCGGGTGCAGGCCGCGCTCGTCGCCGTGCAGGTCGCCGCGTGCGGCGCGCTGCTCATCTGCGGCGGGCTGTACGTGCGCAGCCTGCAGAAGGCGCTCGCGATCGATCCGGGGTTCGCCGTGGACGAGTTGCTCGTCGCGAGGGTGGACCGGCTGGGCGCGCTGGGTGGCGCATACGCGGCGGAGTTCCTCGCGCGGGGCGCCGAGCGCGTGCGGTCGCTGCCGGGCGCACGTGGTGCGGCACGGGCCAGCATTGTGCCGTTCTACTCGTTCACGACCTACGGCTACGAGGCGCAGGGCGGCGACGACCCGGATGCGGGCGGAGCGAGCGGCGTGACGGCGTTCGTCGACGCGGAGTACTTCCGCACGTTCGGCATCCCCCGGCGTGCGGGACGCGTGTTCGACGAGAACGACCGCGCGGGCGGCGAGCCGGTCGCGGTGTTGAGCCTCGCGATGGCGCGCGAGCTATGGCCGGGCGGCAACGCGCTGGGCCGCTGCATCGTGGTGTCCGTCGGGCCGGCGGCAGGCGAGTGCATCCGCGTCGTCGGCCTGGTGGACGACGTGCGGTTCCAGGACGTGACCGGCCCGAGCACGGCGGTCGTGTACCGGCCGATCGCGCAGCGGCCCGAGGGCATGGCGCTGTCGCTCTTCATCCGGGGCGACGACGTGCGGCGTCTGGCTCCGGTGGTGCGCCGCGAGCTCCAGGCGCTGGATCCGGCCGCGCCGGCCGTGCACGTCGAGCCGCTGGCGGCGCGGCTCCGGCCGCAGTTCCTGGAGTGGGAGGTCGCGGGCAAGGTGTTCGGCGCGCTGGGCGGCGTCACCGCGCTGCTCGCAGCGCTCGGGGTGTACATCGCGGTGTCCGGCATGGTCGGCCGGCAGACGCGCGAGCTGGGCGTGCGCGCGGCGCTGGGCGCAACGGCCGGCGCCATCCTGCGGCTCGTGCTCGCGCGCACGGCACGGCTTGCGGCGGCGGGCGTCATCGCGGGCGCCGTGCTCGCGTTCGCCGCGACGGGCGTGTTGCCGACGCCGCTGTTCGGGGTCGGGAGGCTGGATCCTCCCGCGTACGCCTTTGCGGGTGGCATGCTGCTGGCGTTCGCGCTGGCGGCGGCGTTGGCGTCGGCGACGAGGGCGGCGCGGGTGTCGCCGGCGGAGAGTCTGAGGGTGGAGTGAGGCGAAGCGCGGCGCCGCAGTGGAGCGGGAACTCCGAGGAGACGCATCGGACGTTTCCGGGCCGTCAAGAGTACGATGCGCTGGTCGCTGGCGGCACGGATGTCGCGCTCTGGTGAATCGAGGCGCCCCGGCGCGGAGCGGGACGGGGGGAGGATCGGCTTCGTGCGGCGAGACAGTAGGGCCTGATGGACACGGCCGTAGCGCTGGTCGGCGCGTACCTGAGATTGAACGGGTACGTCGCGGTCCCGGAGGAGCCGATCCTGATCGGCGAGGGCCGGCCGTACCGGTATCACACCGCGACGGACATCGACATCCTGGCGGTCCGCTTCCCGCGCGCGGCCGTGGTGGTGCCGCGGGACAGCGGGCGCGCGCCGGCGTGGGCAGACGAAGACCTCGAGCTGGGCACGGACCCGCGGCTCGAACTCGAGGACGGCGCGGTGGACGTCCTCGTCATCGAGGTGAAGGAGGGCCGGCCGCGGCTCAACCCGGCGCTGCGCGACCCGGCAGTCTTGCTCGCGGCGTTGCGCCGCCTGGACCCAGGGTTCGACGAGCCGCTCGAGCACTGCATCCAGCGGTTGATCGCGAACGGGGAGGCGCGCTGCCGTGCGTCCGGCAAGCCGTGGCGGTTCCGCCTCGTGGCCTTCGGGGATGGCGAGCCGCAACGCGAGGGTGGCCCCTTCACGGTGATCCCGCTGCGCCATGTCGCCGTGTTCCTGCTGAACGCGATGGTCTCGCACAGAAAGGTCTGGCAGGATGTGCAGTTCGGCGACCCGGTGCTCGACCTGCTGCACCTGCTGGACAAGCTGGGGCTGCTCGGGAAGGACGGGACGGTCGCTGTGCCGGAGCCGCAGGCAGGCGATGCGGCGGGCGCGGCCGGCCAGACGGTGACTGCCACGGACGCGGGCACCGAGGCGTGATGCGGCGGCTTCTGGCCGACTAACCGGCTGTCCGGCGAGACTGGACCGCGAGGGCGTACCTCTCCCGCACGATCGCGATGGATCCGATGTACCCGGCTCTCACCCAGCTCCTGGGTGGCTACTTCCACGCGGACTGGTCGTCGGCGGCGGGCCGTTCGGACGCCGTCCTGGCGGCAATGGTGCGCGATGAGCCCATCGAGCGGCTGCGTGCCGGACTGGCAGAGCTGGACGCGCTTCTCGCACGCGGGCTCTGCGAGCCGCAGCTCAGGGATGTCGTTCTCTACGAGATCGGTTGCCACATCGCCCCGGAACGCGAGGGCCTCGACACATCGGCGTGGCTGGCGAAGGTTCGGGAATCGATTCGCCGGCGCGTTTTCACGAGAACGACAGGAGAATAGCACGCATGCGCCTTCACCCGCTGTGGCCTGCGCCCATCCTCGCCGCGGCCGTCCTCGCCTGCTCGGCAGAGCCGGATGACAACGCCGCGAGGGAGCGCACCAGCGGCAGCGATTCGGCCGCAGCTTCCGGCGCCGCGGACAACGCCGCGGCGGCGCACGACACGGCCGCCGCTCCATCCGGTGGCGCCGAGCGGCCGGCCACCTTCCCGTTCCCGCTCCCCTACGTGGTGGACGCGGAGTGCGAGTACTGCTGGAACCCGGTCGTCGTCTGTGCGCCGGTGCAGGTGCGCGCCGAGGTCCGCCCGGACGCCGATGTGGTCTTCACGCTCGAGCCGGGCGACTCGGTCAGCATGGTGACGGGCAGGTGGTACGTGGAAGTGCCCGACGTGGTCGTCTTCAACGATACGCTGCGGGTGCCAGACCTCCGGAACACGTACGGCTTCGGCTTCCCGCCGGAGATGGACTCGGTGGTGTTCCTGCCGGGCGACACCGCCTACGTGTTCACCTACGGCAGCGAAGGCGGGATGGGCGACTGGTGGTATCGGGGCGAGCTCCTGCAGACCGACAACGTGTGGCTTTCGCCGCCCAACATCCCATGGGCCGCCGACGGCGATCGACCCGTGGCCACGAGCCTGGGGACCCGTGTGGCGCAGTGGTGGATGAAGATCCGCACCGCGGATGGGCGGGAGGGCTGGATCCCGGACGACACCATGACCGTGCGGTACGCGAACCACTACGACCCGGAGATCCGGCCTTGCCCGGCTGGGCGCAGCGCGGGGGCCGAGCCCGCCGCGGACCTGCCCCCGCGCTGAACGGCCGCGCCGCGTCAGCCCTTCTTCGAATCCGCCGCCGCTCCGTCTGCCGCTCTCGCCGGCACGCCCGGCGCGAGTCGGCGCACGAGCTGCTCGACGTCGATGCCCATCGCGCCGGCGACCTGCTCGAGCGCGGCGAACGCGGCGTTGACGCGCTGCGTCGCGGCGTTCGCAATGCCGTTGCCGCCGCCGGAGTCCACCACGGTCAGGCGGTCGATCTCGACGTTCTTCATGGCCTCGACCGTGATGGCGAGGAGCGCGGGCAGCTTCTCGGCGAGGAAGACCTGGAGCCCGGTGCTGCCGCCGCGTTCGATCTCGGCGTAGACCATGCGCAGCACCTCGGCCTGCGCGCGGCCCTTCTCCAGGATCGGCGCGGCCTCGGCCTTGGCCTGCGCTTCCGCGGCGAGGCGTGCGGCCTCGGCGGGCTGCGCGACGTCCGCCTGGAGCCGCATGCGCTCGAGCTCGACGCGCTGCGCCTCGAGCTTCTGCCGCTCCTCGACTTCCGCGCGCTCGGCGGCGGCGCGAGCCACCCTCTCGGCGGTCTCGGCCTCGCGGTCGAGCTCGGCCTGACGGACGCGTAGCTGGTTGCGCGCCTCGGCGATGGCGACGTCGGCCTGCGCCTGCGCGACCTCCGCGAGCTTTCTGGCTGCTGCCTGCTGCTTGCGGATCTCGGCATCCGCCTCCGCCTCGGCGATCTGCGCGATGCGCCGGGCCTCCGCCTGCCGCTGCTTGACCGCGGCCTCCGCGTCGGCTCGGGCGACCTCGGCGAGCATCATCGCCTCGGCCTGCCGCTGCTTGGTCTGCGTCTCGTTCTCCGCGGCGGCGACCTCGGCGATCCGCTTGGCTTCGGCCTGCTTCTGCCGCGCTTCCGCTTCGGCCGCGGCCTTGGCGATCTCTGCGTCGCGGATCGCTTCGGCCGTCGCCTTCTCGCCGATCGCCTGGAGGTAGCCGACCTTGTCGCTGACGTGCTGGATCTTCAGCACGTCGAGCTGGAGGCCGAGCTTCTTGAGGTCGTGGTCCGCCTCTTCGGACAGATGGCGTGCGAAGCCGAGCCGGTCCTCGTTGACCTCCTCGGGCGTGAGCTTGGCCAGCACGCCGCGCAGGTTGCCGGTGAGCGTCTCCTCGGCGAGCGCCTCGATCTCGGCGGTGATCTTGCCCAGCAGCCGCTCGATCGCGTTGTTGAAGACCGTCTCGGGCGTCGAAGCGATCTTGACGTTCGCGATCGCCTGTACGGTCGGCGGGACGTTGCCCTTGGAGTTACGCCTCGGAGACCGAGACCTCGAGCGGGATGGTGCCGAGCGAGAGCCAATGCACCTGCTCGATGATCGGGATGCGGAGCGTGCGGCCGCCGGTGACGGTGCGGTAGCCGACCTCGAGGCCGTCAGCGAGCGTGCGGCGGCGGCCGGTGATGACGGCCGCCATGTTGGGCGGCATGATGACGCTGAGCGCTTTGATCGTGAGGATCGCGACGAGCGCGACGGCGAGGAGCACCCCGCCGATGATGATTCCGAGCATGTCGAATGGCATGACCATCTCCGGGGCACGGGGTGTCGATAGCGGGGCTTGTCACCCCTCGATCAGCTCGCGGTACGGCGCGACGTAAGCGATGCCGTCCCTGATCTCTACGACGAGGACCGAGGTCCAGGTTTCGCTGTTCTCCGCGGCGCCGTCGAGCGGCCGGGCGAGCAGCTCGATCTCGCGGCCGCCGCGCTGCACGACGATCTTGCCGGCATCGCCGACGAGCGGGAGCACGACGTTGCCGACGAGGCCGACGAGCGAGCGGTCATCGGGCATCTGGCCGGACGCGGTCCTGCGGAGATAGCCGAAGGCGAGCGCGCTCACCGCGGCGCAGAGCAGCCCGGTCGCTGCGGCGATGGCGGCCGTGAGCGTGGACGGCGTTCCGGGCCGGAGCCAGCCGAGCAGCACGCCGACCGCGCCGAACCCCATGAGGAAGTAGGTGACGTTGCGGATCGTGAGGATGTGGAATGCGCCGGCGTCGTGGCTCGAGTCGAGGCCGTCGCCTGCCTCGACGTCGGCTTCGCCTCCGAAGATGTCGCCCGCGAGGGAGAACAGTGCGAGACCCGCGCCGAGCACGAGCGCGGCCCAGAAGAGCGTCGCCATGGGAAGCAAAATAGGGCGGATCCGGGCGATCGGGCCAGAGAGCGCGTGTCCTCGCCCCCGGCTCGCGGCCGGGGACACCAGGCAGATCACCACGCGAAACGAGTGCGGGGCCCGACAACGGATCCGTTCTTGCCCGACAGACGCCAGGGCCGGACATGCCGAAGTTGCGGTTCAGCGGGCAGGTCGGGAAAGGGCGGAGGCGCTCGGCAGGCAATCCGTTCGCGGGAGGGCGTCATGGCCGGACTGGAGAAGGTGGTCGTGGGGATCGACTTCAGTGAGGCGTCGCTGGCGGCGGCGCGCTGGACAGCGCACTGGTTCGCGCCGCAGGCGGAGCTGATCCTGCTGCACGCGCTGGATGCCCCGCGGCCGCCCGCGTTCCTGCA
Organism: Longimicrobiales bacterium; assembly: GCA_036563975.1. Lineage (GTDB taxonomy): Bacteria > Gemmatimonadota > Gemmatimonadetes > Longimicrobiales > RSA9 > RSA9. The sequence continues at coordinate 37,169 of DATCLK010000025.1, forward strand.
GCCACTGTTGCCGGGGACGGAGGACGTCCTGCGCGCGGCGCGGGATGGCGCCCTGGGTCGCTTGCGCGAGCTGGCCAACACGTTTCCGTCGCCGCAGACGCGGGTCGAGGTGCGCGAGGGCCGGGCGACGGACCAGATCGTGGATGTGGTCGAGGAGACGGGCGCCGACCTCGTCGTGGTGGGCGAGCACGGGCACCGGCGCGGGCTGCGGGATGTGCTGGGCAGCACGGCGGAGCAGCTCATGCACACCTCTCCCGTGCCGGTGTTGCTCGCGCGGGGCCAGGCGGATGCGGCGCCGCAGCGGGTGCTGGCGCCGGTGGACGAGTCGCCGGCGGGGGATCGGGTGCTGGAATGGGCGCGGCTGCTGCACGAGCGGTTCGGCGCGCGGGTCACGGCGCTCCACGTGTTGAACGTGCGGCTCTTCTGGCAACTGCGGCTCGTTTCCTCGGAGACGAAGTGGCAGGAGCTGGGCGAGGAGATGCAGCGCAGCGCGCAGGACTGGCTGCGCGAGCGCGTGCGGGCAGCGGGCTTGCCTACCGATGCGGTGGACGTGCGGGTCGTGTTCGGCGAGCCGAGCTATGAGATCCTGGCGGGGGCGGCGCGACACGGCTCGGATCTGATCGTGATGGCCAGCCACGGGGCGGGCGCACTGGGCCGGATCCTGATCGGCAGCGTCGCGCGCTCGGTGCTGCGCGGCGCATCGTGCCCCGTGCTCGTGGTGACGCGCGCGCGTGATTGAGCCGCGCGGCCGGGTACGGGCGTTGCGAGCCGGAGCGGCATGCGTTGCCGTGGTGAGGAGGGGATCCGACGTGGACAGACGGTTTCGGGACAGGACGGAGGCGGGGCGGCAACTGGCCGAGCGGCTGGCGCAGCGGCCCGGACTCGAGGACGCGGTGGTGCTCGCGCTTCCGCGTGGCGGCGTGCCCGTGGGCTACGAGATCGCGAAGGCGTTGGGTGCAGAGCTGGATGTGATCGTGGTGCGCAAGCTCGGCGTCCCCGGCCAAGAGGAGCTGGCGATGGGGGCGATCGCGAGTGGCGGCGTGCGCATCATGAACGAGGACGTGGTCGAGATGCTCCACATCCCGGCGGCGGTGATCGAGCGGACCGCGGCGCGTGAGCAGGCGGAGCTGGAGCGGCGCGAGCGTGCCTACCGAGGCGGGCGGGAGGCACCGCGCGTGAGCGGGCGGCCGGTGATCCTGGTGGACGATGGAGCGGCGACCGGCTCGACGATCCGTGCGGCGATCCGCGCGGTCCGGCACCAGGGGCCGGAGCGCGTCCTGGTCGCGGTGCCGGTCGCGCCGCCGGAGGTTTGCGAGATGCTGGCGGGCGAGGCCGATGAAGTCGTGTGCCTGCTCACGCCCGAGCCCTTCATCGCGATCAGCGTGTGGTACGAGAGCTTTCCGCAGCTCGGGGACGATGAGGTCCGCGCGCTGCTGGCCGAGGCCGCGCGCCCGGCGCGGGAGCGGGGGCCCCGGCCGGCCTGAGGGCGGACCGGGCGGGGAGCTCGCGCAGAGGCGCCGGGGCATCACGGGGAGCGGCGGCCTCGCCGGGCGCGGCGAGGCCGCTCTGTCTCATGGGGCAGGGGCGCCCAGCCCGGAGCCGGTCGCAGCGCATCTGCCGGGAGGCCGGCGGCCCCGCGCGTCTCCCTGGCCGCTCCCGCGCGAGACCTCTCTTCCGCGGCGAGAGTCTCTCTACTCTCCTTCCACCTCGATGCGCTGGCCTCTCGCCTGCTGGGACTTGGGCATCTCGACCGTGAGGACGCCTTCCTCGAAGCGCGCGCGGATGCCCTTCGGATCCACGGTGCGGGGCAAGGAGAACGAGCGCTCGAACGTGCCGTAGCGGCGCTCCCAGATGTGGTAGCGCTTCTCCTTCTCCTCGCGCTCCTCCTTCTTTTCGCCCCTGATGGTGAGGACGCCGTCATCGAGCGTGACCTGGATGTCCTTGCGCTTCATGCCGGGGAGCTCGGCGGTGAGGACGAGCTTGTCGTCCGTCTCGGTCAGCTCGACGGGGGGAGTCCAGCCGATCATCTCGGTGAGCGTGCCGGGCGGGACGAACTCGCCGAACGCCCAGCGGCGGAGCCGGTCGTGCAGCTCGTCGATGGCGCGCCACGGCGAGAGCTCGAGCGTCCGGGTCGGGGTCCGTTCCGTTGCCATGCGTCCTCCTTCCGTGATCGTGGGTGGATTTGCGCGTTCGCGCGGATGCGGATGCGCAAGGAGTACGCCCACCCGTGTTCCGGGTCTCCGACAGCAGGCGCGTCGGGGTGCGCGTGTGCGCCGCGCTGCGGGGCACGCGACGTGCGCCGTCGCGCCGTGGCGCATGGCGGACGGAGGTGACAGGCCGATGCTCAGGATCCGAGACATCATGACGAGAGGCGTCGTGGTCGTCGCCCCGGACGCGACGCTGCGCGAGGTGGCGGAGGTGCTGGCGGAGCGGCGGGTCTCCGGCGCGCCGGTGGTCGAGGATGGCAGGGTCGTGGGCGTGATCTCGGCGACGGACCTGATGCGCTTCGAGTCGCCGCTGCCAGGCGCCGGGTCGCGACGATTGCGCGGGGAGCGAGGCGGGGCGGAGGCGGCGCCCGAGCCGCCGGCGGGCTACTTCGTGGAGTTGTGGGCGGAGCCGGGCGCGGAGGTGCTCGAGCGGTTCCTCGAGGCCAGGAGCATGGAGGCGGATCCGCTGGACCGGCACACGGCGGGGGAGATCATGACGCGGGACATCGTGTCGTTGCCGCCGGACGCGGACGTGCACACCGCCGCCGAGCACATGCTCCGCGAGGGCGTCCACCGGTTGCTGGTGATCGAGGACGGCCGGCTCGAAGGCGTGGTCAGCGCGACGGACGTGCTGCGTGCCGTGGCGGAGCGGCGAATCTGATCACGAGGGCCGGGGCGGAGGCGGGGTCGGCGGATACTGGTGGCGCGTGGAGCGTGCGGGCCCTGCGAGGTGCTCACCGAACCATTCCGCGGCGAGGCGCGCGACCTCTTCGAGCGCGCCGGGCTCCTCGAACAGGTGGGTCGCACCGGGCACGATCTCGAGCGCTTTCGGCCCGCGCAGCCGCGCGAGCGCCTGGCGGTTGAGCTCGAGGACGGCGGGATCGAGCTCGCCGACGATGAGCAGCGTGGGGGCGACCACGCGCTCGAGGGCATCACCGGCCAGGTCGGGGCGGCCGCCGCGGGAGACCACGGCGCGGACGGCTTCGGGACGTTCGGCTGCGGCGATCAGCGCTGCGGCCGCGCCGGTGCTGGCGCCGAAGGTGCCGATCGGCAGCTCGGCGGTCTCCGGTTGCTCGGCGAGCCAGTCGACGGCGGCGGTGAGTCGGCGGGCGAGCAATGGGATGTCGAAGCGTAGCTCGCGCGTCACTTCGTCCACGCGCTCTTCCTCTCGCGTGAGCAGGTCCATCAGCAGCGTGGCGAGACCTGCGGCCTGGAGACGCGCGGCGACGTGGCGGTTGCGCGGGCTGAAGCGGCTGCTGCCGGAGCCGTGCGCGAAGACGACGGCGCCGCGGGATCTTTCGCCCAGCGAGAGGTCGCCGTCGAGGACGACTTCGCCCGCGGGGATCCGGACGGGCTGCTCGCCCGTCGTCGCGATGGTTTGGCGACGTTCCATTTCAACGCTCCCGGCCCGGACGGCGTCCCCTGGCGCGGCCGCGCGCGCGCCGGTGGCCGCCGTGTCGCCTCACCTGCGCCTCCCGCTCCATCTCCCGCTCGCGGGCGCTCTCGGCCTCGGGCTCGGGCGCGGCGGACGGGATGGGCTGTCGGGTGGGGAGCGCCCCCTCCATCACCCGACTGTAGGTTTCGTCGCGTAGGTCGCCCTCGCGCGGCTCGTTGGGATAGAACTTGTAGTCCGTCGTCAGCGCTTCGTCCGGCGCGATCCGGTACTGGTCCGGCCGCTTGCCCCCCATCGTCCCTCCTTGGTTGGTCCCCTGGATGCCGCGACGCCGACCCGGCGTCCCTACCGGACCGAAGCATCACGATCCGTACCGCGGCGGCGCGCGCGGCGTGGGCCGTGGCACGGGCACGCCGCGCGCCGGTGCCGGCGGGCGCGGGAGGCGCGGCGCAGCCGCTCCGTGGCCGCGGACGTGGAGCGTGCGCGCCGGCGGTCGCCGGTCTCAGTTCCTCTTGCTGGCCGCGACCTGCTCTGCCAGTCGCAGCGCGGCGTACGCGTTCACGATGCCGCCCGTGGTGGACATCTCGCCGAAGCGCGTCGTGGCCAGCATCTCGCCCGGCCGCGCGACGGTGACGTCGGTGTACCGCGTCGCGGATTCGAGGATGATGCGCTTCACGTCCGCGGCGTCGAGCTCCGGGTAGTACGCCATGATCAGCGCCGCCAGGCCCGTCACGACGGGCGCGGCCATGCTGGTTCCGGAGAACGGCCGGTACTGGTCGTCCGGCACCGTCGAGAGGATGTCCACGCCCGGCGCGAACACGTCCACGTGGCCTGAGCCGTAGTTGCTGAAGGGCGCCGCGAGCCGGTCGCGGCCCTGCCACGAAGAGGCGCCCACCTCGATCCAGAGACGGGCGGTGTCGCCATCCAGGTAGAAGCGATTGGGGAAGTTCGACGCCGAGCGCAGGTCCTCCCCATCGTTGCCGGCGCCGTGCACCAGCAGCACGCCCTTCTCCTCGGCGTAGCGCACGGCCGCGTCCACCGCCTCCTTGTGCGGCGAGAAGGACTTGCCGAAGCTCATGTTGATGATGTGCGCGCCGTTGTCGACGGCGTAGCGGATCGCGTTGGCAACGTCCTTGTCGCGCTCGTCGCCGTCCGGCACCGCGCGGATGACCATGATGCGGACCGCGGGTGCGATGCCGTCGACGCCGAGGCCGTTGCCGCGCACCGCGGCGATGATGCCGGCCACGTGCGTGCCGTGCGTGGCGTCGGGTCCCCGCACGTCGCCATTACCGTAGGTGCGCTCGGCGAGATCGGTGGTGTCATCCCCGACGAGCGGGCGCGGGTTGAACGCGGGGTTGAGGCCGAACTTCTCCAGCGCCTCGAGCCGCTCGAGCTCCTCCTCGATGACCTCCGGCGTGATGCCGTTCTGCGCGAGCTGGAGGAACGCGGCACGCGCCTGCTGGATGTCCTGGCGCGGCGAAGAAATGGCAGCGACGCGCTCGACGGTGAGCGAATCGGTGCCCAGGTGCTGCCGGAGGAGGGCGGTGAACCGGTCCATCGCCGACGCCACTCGGCGCACCTGCTGGAGCATCTGCGCCGTTTCTTCGCGCTCGCGGATGTAGGCCGCGCGGATCTCGCGGTAACGCTCGTAGGCAGCGCGGGCCTCCGGAGAGAGCGTGTCCGGGTCCGCGCCGGTGAAGCGGACGCTGTCCCGAGCGTAGAGGCGGGTCACCTCGTAGGTGTCCTTGTCGACGTGCCGTCCATCCGGCGAACCGATGAAGTTCCAGCCGTGGACGTCGTCGGCGTAGCCGTTGCCGTCATCGTCCCGTCCGTTGCCGGGGATCTCGTCCTCGTTGACCCAGATGTTGGCCCGCAGGTCCTCGTGATCCGTGTCGATCCCGGAGTCGATGACGCCGACCACGACGGTCCGCCTCGGCTGCTTGCCGGCCAGCAGCTCGCGGTACGCCCGCTCGACGCTGGCGCCAAAGATGCCGTCAGTGTCGGGATCCTTCAGCCACCAGGCCTCGGGCGCTGTGGCCGGAGCGTCCGTCGCGCCGGCGGGCGGGGCCTCGCGTGCGGGCGGGGGCGCGGAGGTGGTGGGCTCGGCGGTGCGCGTGGGCCGTTCCGGCGCGACGGTGGACGGGCCGTCCGCGGTCCGGGCGGGTGCGCAGGCGCCGATCCCGAGGAGAGCGGCGAGGAACAGAACGGGCAATGGCCTCATCATGAGGGTTTCCTCCAGGGGCAAGGTCAGGGCCGCACGAGCACCGCGCGTGCCGCACGCGGGGGCGGCAAGACTTGTACAAGGCAGGCCGGCTCGGGTGCCATCCCGGGCCGGCCGCACGCTGCGGGGGCCTCATGGCCCGTCGCGTCGACGGGTCGGGCACGGCGACGAGGCGGTCTCCACCGCAGCCCGGCTCCCCGCCCGGAACGGAGCTTGCGCGGCCGGAGCGCTGCGGCCCTGCCGGGGCTCGACGGGAACGGTGCCTGATGAACGTCGCGTTCTTCGAGATCCAGGAGTCGTGGGAGCGGGACCAGCTCATGCGCGAGCTCGGCGCGCACGACCTGGTGATCGAGGAGGCGCCGCTGTCGCCGGAGACCGCGGGACGAGCGCGCGACGCGGAAGCCGTGTCGGTGTTCATCCGCTCGCGCGTGGACCGCGCCGTGCTCGACCGGCTGCCGCGGCTGCAGTTCGTGACGACGCGGTCCACGGGGTTCGATCACATCGACCTCGACGCGTGCCGCGCGCGCGGCATCGTCGTGAGCAACGTGCCGCGCTACGGCGAGAACACGGTGGCGGAGCACACGTTCGGTCTCATCCTCAACCTCTCGCGCAGGATCCATAAGGCGTACCTGCGTACACGTGCCGGCGACTTCACGCTGAACGGCCTGGAAGGGATGGACCTGCGCGGCAAGCTGCTCGGCGTGGTGGGGGCCGGCTCGATCGGGCTGCACGTGATTCGGATCGCGCGCGCGTTCGGCATGAACGTGGTGGCGTACGACATCGCGCCGCAGCCGCTCCTCGCGGAAGTGCTCGGCTTCCGCTACGTCCCTCTGCACGACCTGCTCGGAGCCGCGGATGTCCTGACGCTGCACGCGCCGCTCACGCCGGAGACGCGGCACCTGATGGACCGGTCACGCTTCGCGCTGATGCGACGCGGCGCGCTGTTCGTCAACACGGCGCGCGGCGCGCTCGTGGACACTGAAGCGTTGCTGTGGGCGCTGGACGAGGGGATCGTGGCCGGTGCGGCGCTCGATGTGCTGGAAGGCGAGGAGTTCCTGGCGGAGGAGGAGCACCTGTTCCGCACCGCCGCGTCGGAGTCGCAGCTCAGGCAACTGGTCAGCGGGCACCGGCTGCTGGAGCGCGAGAACGTGATCGTGACGCCCCACATGGCCTGGTTCAGCCGCGAGGCCCGGCAGCGCATCCTCATGACGACCGTGGAGAACCTCCTCGCCTTCAGCGCCGGCAAACCGCGGAACGTGCTGGCGGCGTGATCCCGCGCGCGGGCTCGCGTGCCGCGCCCGCGCCGCCGGCTGTGTCCGCGCTGGCAGCCGCGCCCGGGAGTCGCCGAGGTGGCGGGCGGCCGGTGTGGCGCGCGGGGCCGCGCGACGATCAGGCCGGCCCGTGCGGCTCTTCCTGAGCGCCGAGCAGCCGCGCGACCTCGGCGTGCGCGAGCACGACGGCCGGGTCGCGCTGGAGCGCCTCGTAGTAGCGGCTCCCGAAGGGCGGCGCGCCTTGCTCGGGCTGCTTCTCCGTGGGCGTGAGCAGCGAGCGCGTGTGGTGGATGAGGGAGCGGAGGTCGCCCTCGACGGGCGGCTCGGCCTCGTCGAGCATTTCGTCGATGCGGACGACCAGCTCCGAGAGCGGGTGCAGCCAGGCGAACCAGGGGTCGTGGATCAGGGCCTGGAGCAGCTCGCCCTTCGAGACGCGGCCGTGTACGCGCTCGTACTCGACACGCTCGAAATCCACGAGCACCTTGTGCAGGCGCACGAGCGCCCGGCGCAACTCGTGCAGCCGCGCGCGGTGATCTCCGGCCGCCGGCCGGGTAGAAGACATGGACGGGCTCCGTTTCGCTAGACGAAGGATCCCGGAGCCGAGCCGTGATCGCGTGCTGCGGGCCCCGGCCCCGGACCGTGCGCATATTGGATCGGGAGGCGACGCCCGGCAACGTCCGCGCCGCCACGCCACACGCAACGGCGCGGGACGCGTCAGGGCGGGGAGGCACGGTGCCGGGCCGCAGGAATCCGGGCGATCGGCCCGGGCTACGCGCGGGCTGGCGGCGAGCCGCGCTCGCGGGGCCGGGTGGCACGGCTGCGTTCGGACCGGAACGGCGCCCGCGCCGCCCGCGGCGATGGCGAGTGCGGCCAGATGCTCGAACGGAGGGAGAGGAGACCATGGCGATCGCGACGTTGAAGATCCAGGGAATGCACTGCGACCACTGCGTGCGTGCGGTGACGGCGGCGCTGGAGCAGCTGGATGGCGTGCGTGAGGCGCGGGTGGACCTCAGCCAGGGTCGCGCGGTGGTCGAGTACGACGAGGCCCGCGTGACGACGCGGCAGCTCGTGGGCGCCGTGATGGACGAGGGCTACACGGCCGAGGAGATGGCATGACGCAAGCATCGCGGACCACCGAGTCCATGAACCCGGACTATGCCGCGATGCGGGACATCATGCACCAGATCCGGGACCGGCTGACGGTGCCGGATCGGGCCAAGCTCGCGGTCGGCCTCGTCGGGCACCTCGCCACGATGATGAACCGGCACCAGATGGCGAAGCTGCTCGACCAGCTCCGGGACGAGGCGGAGCGCGTGCAGGACGTCCCGCCGCTCCGGCACCGCCCTGACGTGGATCGCGAGATCGAGGAGCGGCTGTTCGGGGGGTGAGCCCGGCCTTCGCCGCGGCGGCTCCAACCCCCGCGTGAGCCCGGCGCCCCGCGCGAGTCCGTGCTCTCGGGTGAGCCCCGGCCCTCGCGCCCGCCCCACCGAACCTGCGCGCCGTTCCGCGCACCCGGCCCGAGTCGTGCAGGGCGCCCTGGCGTCCGCGGCTGCGGAACCGGCGGAAGCGACCGGAGGGCGCGTATGAGAGGGGTGCGGGGGCCGCGCGTCGCAGCACTGAGGCCGGACCGTCGTCCAGGCATCGTGCCGGCTCCGGGCCACTGCCGGGCGCAGCGCCCGCTGCCGGCACCGGCGGCGGGCGCATTGCTGGCGCTGGCCGCGCTGCTGGCGCTGGCCGCGCCGCCGGCGCGCGCGCAGGAGCCCGGCCCGCCAGACGGCGAGCGCCGCGGCCCCGAGGTCGAGGACGTCGACTTCCCGGGCCGGAAGCGGCTGGACGAGCGGCTCCTCGAGGATGCGATCGTCACTCAGGAGACCGAGTGCCGCTCCGGCTGGCTCTGGGTGGTCTGCGAGCTCACGGACCTCGACTTCGCCGAGCGCAAGGCCTACCTGGACTCGGCGCAGCTCGAGCCGGACCGGAGGCGGTTGGAGGAGCTGTACCGCGCGTGGGGCTTCCCGGATGCACGCGTGGCCGTCCGGACCGTCCCGCGACCGGACGGGGACGTGGACGTCGAATTCCGCATCGAGGAAGGCGAGCCCATCCTCGTCCGGTCCGTGGAAGTCCTGGGTCTGGAAACGCTGACGCCGCCGGTCCGGCTGCGCGAGCCGCTGCCGCTGCGGCCGGGCGACCCGTACGCCACGCCGTTGCTGGAGGCGTCCCAGCGCGTGCTCGCGGCAGCGTTCGCAGAGCGCGGCTACCCGTTCGCGCAGGTGGAGGTGGCAGGCGACGTGGACCAGGCGGCGCGCACGGCAGACGTCACGTTCCAGGTGACGCCGGGTCCGCCGGCGGTGTTCGGGCCGGTGACCGTCCGTGCCGAGCGGCCCATCCGCGAGGAGGACGTGCGCGCGCGGCTGACGTACCGGCCCGGCGAGCGGTTCCGCCTCTCGCGGCTCGAGGAGACGCGCGAGGCGCTGCTCGACCTCCCCGCGATCCGCACGGCGACCGTCGAGCCCGTCCAGGTACAGCTCCCGGACACCGCGATCCCCACCATCGTCACCGTCGCGCCGCCGGAGCGGCTCGAAGGGCTCTCGGTCGAGGGCAACATCTCGTCCGCGCGCTGCATCGAGGCGGCTGCGTACTGGCGCGACCTCTACTTCCGCGGCGAGCCGCGCGTCTTCTCGATCGGCGCCGGAGTCGGCAACCTGCTGGCCGGCACGCTCGGCGGCGACTTCCCGTGCGCGTCCGCGGGCGAGGGAGGCGAGGACTTCGACGACCCGAACTACTTCATCGAGGCAGAGCTCAGGCAGCCGTGGCGCGACGATCCCTGGACCTGGCTCACGTTCCGCGGATTCTTCGCTCGCGAGTCGGCGCCCCGCGCCTACGTGTGGCGCGGGTTCGGGGGAGAGGTCGTGGCCTCGCGGCGACTGCGGCGCGGGCTCGTCGCCTCGCTCGGCTACGCGCCCCAGCGCTTCGAGCTGGAGGGGAGCGGGCTGTACTTCTGCGGCAACTTCGGCGCGTGCACGCCCGCGGCCATCGAGCAGCTGGGCGACCCCTCATGGCTCGCACCCATCCGGGCAGACGTGCTGTGGACGCCCGAGGGGCCGCCCGGCCTGATCCTTCCGCCTGACCTGGACCAGACGTTCTTCGAGCGGCGCCTCCTCCGGCCGCGCTGGCGGCCATGGGCGCGCGCCGACTTCCGCACGGCGGGCGCGGTCACCGGCTCGGAGTTCGGCTTCGCACGCGGCCTCATCGAGGCGGCGACGACGCGCGCCATCGGCGTGCGCTTCGAGGTCGCCGGCCGCACCCGGCTCGGCCTGCTCGCGGCGGGCGACGACGACCTGCCGCCCCAGCTCCGCTTCTACAGCGGCGGCGGCAGCACGGTGCGCGGCGCATCGCACAACCTGCTCGGCCCCAAGTTCCTCATCACTTCGCCGGAGAACGCCGTCCTGCTCGGGTGCGCGCTCGAGACCGGCGGCTGTCCGGCGGGCCTGATCGTGGACCGGGACGACGTCGTTGCCCGGCCCACGGGCGGCGACCTGCTGTGGGAGGCGAACCTCGAGGGCCGCGCGTGGCTCACCGAGCGCGTGCAGCTCGCGGCGTTCGCGGATTACGGCGTGCTGGTGCGGCAGTGGCTCAGCGGCCCCGGCACGCCCGGAGACCCCTCTGAGAGCCAGTCGCTGCTCACGCCCGGCGTCGGCGTGCGCGTGCTCACGCCGCTGGGCGCGGTGCGGCTCGATGCGGCGTACAACCCCGAGGGCGCCCACGTCTACCCGCTCTTCACCGAGGACCCGGAGACGGGCGACATCATCTTCCTCGGCAACGTGGTCTACGACCGGTACCGGGGCGAGGGGTTCTTCGGGCGGGTGCGGCTGCACCTAAGTCTCGGGCAGGTCTTCTGAGGGGACGAGTACGAGTTACGAGTACGAGTACGAGTACGAGTACGAGTACGAGTACGAGTACGACGAGCCGCGCCAACTGTTTGGTTCATCCATCCGCACATTAGATGACCGCTAGGCCGCATCCCGTCGGACTGGCCGGGGCGCGGCGCCAGTTGTTTCCTTGATCCATCGGTACGGCCTGCAACATTGTTGGTTAGGGCGCTCGGCGACGTGCCGGGGGCCGAGGCCGCGACGTTCTTCGTAGACCGACCCACCGATCCGGAGGGCAGCCATGCGACGCAGCTTTTGCCTCCTGTTGGGCGGGCTCTTCTTCGCGGCAGCGTGCGGGGGAGATGATCCGCTGTCACCGCGGGATCTGGCTGGCGTGTACGAGCTAGTCGCCGTGGACGGCTCCAGCCTGCCGTACACGCTCGAGACGGGCTTCGAATGCACGACGGGGACCGGCGCGGCCGGCGTCGGTGAAAGGGTGCTGATCAGCGGCTCGCTGTCGATTCGTCCGGACGGCTTTAACGTCTTCGAGCTCCATTTCAGGAGCAGCTGCACTCCGCCGGGGCACATCGGCGAAGTAGAGGAGTGGGGCCAGCTCTCGAACGGCCCGGTGAAGCTCTCCGGCAATCGCATCACGCTTCTTAGCCAGTTCCTCGACCAGACGCCCCGGGAGGTGGGAGCCGGCACCGTTCGTGGTGACGAGATCACGGTCACCGTGACGGACGAGAATTGGGAGCCGTACACCTTCACGTACACGTTCCGCAAGACGCAGGAAGAGGTGGAGCTGAGCCAGCAGCCGTGGTGACGACGCCCGCCTCGGTCCCGCCCGGGAACTGACGATGCCGCGTAACCCCTGGCTCGCGGCACTGCTGAGTCTCCTGACTCCGGGGCTCGGCCAGGTCTACAACGGCCGGATGGCGAAGGGGCTCCTGCTGCACGGTACGCTCCTGGCGGCATCGGCCGCCGCCGGGCTCTGGATGCTGCTCGTGCCCGGCGCGATCCCTGGCGTGCTGGCCCCGCTCGCCCTGCTTCTCCTCGTGTGGGGCTGCATCCTCGCCGACGCAGTCCGGGATGCACGGCGAACGGGCAGGAGCTTCCGGCCGAGGGCCTACAATCGCTGGTATGTCTACGCCGCGCTCGTGCTGCTGAGCGGTTTCGTCGTCGACCCGGTGCGGGCAGCGGCGTTCCGGCGGTTTATCTACGAAAGCTTCCGGATCACGGGCGCATCGATGGCTCCCACGCTCCTTCCGGGCGATTTCGTCATGGTGGCGACGCGCGGTTTCGATGCGGGCGCCCTCTCCAGAGGGGACCTGATCGTCTTCCCCGGCCCGCACGAGCCGGGGAGGAAGCTCGTGAGCCGGGTGGTCGGCATTGCGGGGGACACGCTGCGCATGGAAAACAAGCGGCTCTACGTGAATGGGGTGACCCCCGAGGAGCCCTACATCCAGCACGTCGATGCAGGGCGCGACGTCTTCGTGCCCGCGATGCTGTGGCAGCGAGGGCACGTGGCTGCGGGCGTGGACACGGCCGGTTACCGGCCGACCCGCGATGACTGGGGCCCGCTGATCGTTCCGCACGGCCACGTCTTCGTCCTGGGCGACAACCGCGACGCCGCGCTCGACTCGCGCGACTACGGGTTCATCCCTGCAGAGAGCGTCGTCGGACGGCCGAAGCGTCTTTATCTCTCGTGGGATGCGGAAGCACGCCGGATCCGGTGGGAGCGGATCGGCCAGGACATCCGTTGATCGACGCGGCGCGCGTCGGAAGCCGCAGCCCGCCGCCGCTGCCGCGCCTACCCTCCCAGCCGCGCCTCGAACCCCTCGGCGCGCAGGATCGCGAGCAGCTCGTCCGTCGTGGTCTCGTCATCGTCGAAGTCGACCTCGGCGCAGGCTGCCTCGCGGCTGGCGACGGCGGCCAGGACGCCGCGCGCGCGGGTGAGGGCGCGCTCGACGCGCGCCTCGTCCTCCGGGCTGCGCAGCCCGCTCACGCACAGGAGGGCCGTCGGCATGCCACCTCCCTGTCTCACCGGATCACATCCAGCCGGCCGCCCAGCCCGAGATAGACGTACGCGTCCGCCACATCCCGGAGGCGGTAGCCGCTCGGCAGGATCTCGAGGTTGATGCCCGGGCCGGTGCTCTCGTAGAACGGCTCGCGCAGGAAGTCGAAGCGTTCGTCCACGTGGAGCGCGAAGGGCGCCGGCACGCCGCTGAGGCGGGCGCGGAACAGGTCGAAGACGCGCGTCGCGCCGTAGGACTTGATCTCGCCGAACGCGGCTGCGAGCGGGGAGCCGTCCAGCAGGATCGTGTAGACGTCGGCGAGGCGGCGCTCCCTCAGCCGGGTCGCGAGCCACGTCACCTTCGCGGGTGGCCCGCCGCCGAAGTGCAGCTCCGCGCCGCCTGATTTGATGCCGTGGTAGCCTCCCATGAACAGGAGGACGCGCGCGTGCGGCCGGCGCGCGAAGACTTCGCGCTCGAGGCGCTCGGCCATGTAGGCGTCGCGGCGCGCGTAGAGGGCCGCGGAGGCGTGGGGCGGGAGCGGCCGGGGCGGCGGCCAGCCGGGCAGGTCCGCCGCCATCACGTGGATGTGGCGGCCGGGCCCCAGCACGCGATTCAGCCGCCAGACCGTGCGGTAGATCTCGAGGTAGTCCGTGGATGCGCCCCAGTGCTGGCGCAGCGTGCGCGGATTGGCGATGAGGATGGACGGGTCCTCCGGATCGCTGGCGAGATAGGCGTCGATGGCGTGCTGCTGGTCCGAGCTCACCTCGAGGACGACGAGGTCGAGGCCCGGGCCACGCGCCAGCTCACCGATCAGCTCGGCGGCGATGCGCTTGGGCTGCGCCGCGGGGTGCACGTCGCCCAGGAACAGCACGCGGTGCGTCCGCGCGGCCGCGAGCGCCAGGGCGATCGGGTCCGTCCGCGCAGTGCGCGCGTACTGGAGCAGCGCCTCGGCGGCCTCTCGGTCGCTCCGGCGCTGGATCAGCGCGGCTGTCCCGATGCAGGCGACGAGCACGAGCACGCCCGCGATCCCCCCGAAGCCCAGTCCGGCCGCGCGCTCCGCCTTCCAGGCCGACCCCATGCGCCCTCCCGGTCCCGGTGGCCCCGCTCGCCTGCAGGGCGTTGCAACCACCGGACCGGGGCGCGGCGCTTGCCAGCCCTGTCTCCGGCGCAGAACATTGGTCCCCTCGCCGGTCCAGCCCGTTTGCCGACCCCCGGAGGCCCCATGCTCGCCAGCCCCGCCACGCGATCCCTGATCCCCGCCCTCGGCGCCCTGCTCGTGCTGGCGCCCTCGAGCGCCGCGCAAGCGCAGGGCGGCGCAGGCGAGGCCGATGCGCGGACGCGCATGGGCACCGCGCCGCTGCTGCGGATCGAGACCACCGGCGGCGAGCTGGTCCGCGGCCGGCCGGTCGGCTGGGCGGCTGATTGGCTCCTGCTCCGGGACGGCCGTCGCATCGCGTTCAACGAGATCGCGCGCGCCGAGGCCCTGCGGCCGCGCACCGGCGAGGGCGCGCGCTGGGGGGCGGTGATCGGCGCAGCGGTCGGCACGGGCCTGCTGCTCGCGTCGGGCGGGGAAGAAGGCGTCAGCGCAGCCGAGGGCGTGCTGTACGTGAGCGGCGGGACGCTCCTGGGCGTGGCGGCCGGCGCGCTGTTGGGCTCGCGGCTGCACCGCCGGGAGCTGATCTATACGGCATCACCCGCCGGTGCACCCGCGCAACAGGCGGGGCTGATCGAACACCGGCTGGGTGGCAGCCCGGGCGCCGTACGGACCACCCTCGCCGTCACGCCGTTCGTGGGCATCGGCAGCCACGGGACCCGCACCACCACGGCCGAGGGCGGCGAGGTCGGGATCAGCAGCTCGCAGGAAATGGGGGTCCAGGTCCAGTACGCCCTGGGGCCCCGTTCGGCGGTCCGCCTGGGCGGCTCCGCGATCCGCACCGCCGTGGAGCTGGGGTCCGGCAGCAATCGCACCATCCTGAACGACAGGATGTGGCTCGCCCGCGCCGAGCTCGGCCTCGAGCTCCGCATGCGCTCCAACGTGCCGGGCTACCTCGTGCTGGCCGTCGATGCGTTCTACAACCCGCACGGGTACATCCCGGTGCTGGACGTCGAGAGCGGCCGTCTCGAGCCGGACGGCATCGACGCCGGCGTCATGCCCCGCATCGGCGCCGGGCTGGGCTTCGATCTCTTCATGGCCGGCGACCGCCGGATCCGCTTCGAGGGGATCTACCGCGTAGGGCGCTACTCCGCCCCGGAGGTCGAAGCCAGGGGCTTCGATCCGACGCGCATCACCCGGGACGCCACGATCACCGTGGGCGTCCACTTCCCGCTCGTGCGTCCGGCGCCGCAGCGGTGAGCTTTGGCGCAGGGGCGGCGCGCCGTCCGGCGCGCCGCGGAGTCAGGCCGGGGCCCGCACGCGCCCGAGCGGTCAGGCTCCGCCGCAGCCCGGGGGCGGCGCGGCCCGGTCGGGCCGTCGCCCGCGCGGCCTCAATGCTCCGAAGCGGGAGCAGCCGCCATGCGGCCGAGCGCCTCGAGGACCCTGGCTCGTAGATCGTCCAGGGCGAACGGCTTCTGGAGAAAGACGGTCGTCGGCGAGACGTCTTCATCCAGATCCGATTCGAGCGCGCCGGTGATCGCGACGAAGGCGGCCGGCGGCTTGATGTTACAGCAGATGCGCTCGAGCGTGAGGCCGGAGCCGTCTCCCAGCATCACGTCCGAGACGACGACATCGAACCTGCGGCTGAGGAGCTGATCGGCTGCCTCGGCGTAAGACTTTGCCTCGACAACGGTCGCGCCCTGGCGGCGCAGGTACATGGTCAGGGCGCGCCGGACGGCGTCCTCGTCGTCCACCATTAGGACGGAGACGCCGGAGAGCATACGCGGACCGGCGGGACTCACGGCCGGCCCGGGCTCGGGGTCGAGGTGCACGCAGCGTCGCGGAGCACCGAAACCTCTCCCGTCAGGAATACGATTTGTTGTGCCGTAGGGGCACGTTTTTTCTCCCTTGTATACGAACTCGTGTCCCGTGTCAAGAGCCACCGGCGAGGCCGCGCGCCCCGGCGCCCGCCCTGCCCGCCCCCACCCGGCCGCCCCGATCGCCGGTCGGGGCCGGCGGGCCGGGGCGGCGGGCAACTGGAATCCATAAACGAAGGCGCCGGGACGCCCCCGGCCAGGCGGCCGGGCGACCCGGGACGCCGGCGGCCACCCGGGGCGGGACGTGCCCGGACCGTTGCCGCAGGCGCCTCCCGGATTTACATTTGATCGCTGCAAACCCACACCAAGGAGGACCGGTGGACGATAGTGTGGCCAGGGACGCCAAGCGGCTGCTCCTGCGCTATGGCGCGCCCATCGCGGTCGTGGACCAGCTCACGGACGATGAGCGCATTTCCGTGGCGCGTGACATGATCCGCACGTCTGTCGCAGATCGCCCCGCTCGGCTGCGAGAGCTGCTCAGCGAGGGCGGCTGGATGGATAGCCAGGGCCGGTAGGCCCCCCACCACCTCCGACCTGCTACGGATCCGCCCCGGCTGTGGCCGGGGCGGATTTCTTTTCCGTCGGGGGGACCGTCGCAGCCGTGGCCGCCCCGCCCCGGAGCGCGGCGCCCGGAGCGACATCAGTCGGCGCAGCTCCGGACCGCGACGTGGCAGCCCTGGCCGCGCCCCGGCCGAGGGCCGGCGCCCTCAGGCGAAGGCGGCCAGCAGCGTGTACAGCACGACGCTGATCCCCGCCGCGGCGCTGGCCAGGGGGAGCTGCGTCGTCACGTGGTCCATCAGGTCCGATCCGGTCGCGACCGCGCTGAGGATGGTGGTGTCGGAGATCGGCGAGCACTGGTCGCCCCAGACGCTGCCGCCGACCACGGCGCCGAAGCAGAGCGTCAGGAAAAAGGGATCGTTCGGCTGCACGGCCCACGCGAGCGGCATCGCGATGGGGAAGAAGACGGCGTAGGTGCCGAACGAGGTCCCGGTGGAGAACGAGATGGCCATGGTGATGAGCATGAACAACGCCGGCAGCACCACGGGGCTGAGCGCCTCGGCGGTCAGCTCCACGATGTAGGCGGCGGTGCCCAGGGAGCGGGAGACCTCGCCGAGCGTGACCGCGAGGCCGAGGATGATCGCGCCGATGGTCACGCCCTTGGCGCCGTCGATGAAGCCGTCCACCGCGTCCTGGAGGCTCATGCCCTTGAGCAGCGCGAGGACGATGGCGCTGAGCACGGAGAGGCCGAACGCCTCCGCGATCGGGACGCTGATGCGCGAGATGTCGCCGGCCAGCAGCGCCGGGACCACGCCTGTCGCGGCGACGCCGATCAGGATGCCCAGCGGGAGCACGAAGTCCGCGAGGCCGGTGGGGTAGCCCCGTGGAACGCGGAGCGTGGTCAGCTCTTCGGAGCTGAGCGGGCGCGCGCCCGGCGCGTTCAGCTCGCCCGTCGCGCGCGAGCGCAGCCGCGCCATGCGCATCTTCCGACCCTCCCACGGCAGCAGGTCGAGCGCGAAGAGCAGCGTGCTGAACACCGCGAGGATCGAGTAGAAGTTGAACGGCACGGCGCGGAAGAAGAAGCTGATGGCGTCCTGCTCGGTGGCGAACAGGGGCGTCGTGCCCACCACGAGCCCGGCGACGTAGATCGGCCACGCGTTGAGCGGGATGATGCTCGCGACGGGCGAGGCGGTCGAGTCCACGATGTACGAGAGCTCCTCGTGGCTGACGCGCTCGCGGTCGGTCACGGGGCGCACGGTCGTGCCGGCGAGGATGGTGGAGATCGTGCCGCCCTGGTGGAAGACGATGCCCATGAACCATGCGAAGAACGCGGCGCTGCGCGGCCCACGCACCATGCGCTGGCCGGCCCACTCGGCGAAGTACTTCGCGCCGCCGGTCCGCGTCCAAAGGCCGATCAGCCCGCCCAGGCACCAGAGGTAGACGAGCAGGATGATCGCGTAGGATTGGCTGCCGATCGCGGGCAGCAGGTACGCGTCGATGATGTTGTAGTTGGCACTGACCAGCCCGCCGATGACGATTCCGAGGAATAGCGAGCTCACGACTTCGCGGGTGACGAACACCAGCGTGAGCGTGACCAGGGCCGGCAGCACGGAGCCGAAGCCGTAGTGCGCGGCGCCTTCTGGCCGCTCGCCGCCGAGCGTGAGCGCGAGCACGATGGCAGCGGCGGTGATCACCACGCCGAGCGCCTTTCGACGGCGGCCGGACGCAGGCGATACCGGTGCGGGCTGGCCCTCGACGCCGAGGGTCTCAGACAGCGTCGTCGTCGGGGTCGTATTCGACATACACTTCCAGACTCCGCTCGTGGTCAAGGACGAGCTGGATGGGAACGAGGAGCCGCTCGCCGGCGGGCCGCGCGTCCAGGCGCGCGTCCCGGCCATCCACGCGGGCGTTGGCGAGGCGGCGGGCGGGGAGCAGTGGCTCGAGCACGAGCCGGAGCGGCACGGCGCCGCGCGTCTGCTCGACGCAGAGCGTGTGGCGCGCGCCCTCCCGGCAGTAGCGGAGCGAAACCTCGGCATCCCCCACGCGCAGGCGCTCGACGTGGAGCCGGTCCCACGCAGCGGGCGGCTGGAGCCGCAGCCGCAGCCGATGTCGCAGTGCGTCCGGCTCCACGCCCAGCAGCCCGTACACGAGTGGGACGACGATGTTCGCCGCGGCCACTTCCGGCGGGGAGCCAGCGGTGATGCGGTCCGCGTGCGCATCCTCTCGCGGCTGCGCTCCGTCTGCGACGAGGCGCTGGACGCAGCGCCACCAGTGCCCGAACGCGGCCTCCGACCGGCCGGCTGCGTAGGCGGCGAGACTTTCTCTCGCGGACGCGAGCAGCGGATCCGGTGGCGACCCGGCGTCGGGCAGGAGTGCGGTTGGCTCGTGCACGCCGTCGTCGAATGCCTCGCCGCCGAGCGCCGCGAGGTCTGCTGTCCAGGCGGCGTACGCCGCCGCGAGCAGCGGGTACGGCGCCGTCGAGCTCTCCGCAAAGCGGGCGGGGGGCTCACCCCGGGCCGCGCACGCGGCGTCGGTGTCCCGTCGGCGGGAGAGGGAACGCAGCAGGTCCGCGACGAGCTCGGCCTGGCCGGTTGCGAGGCAGGCGAGCGCGACCCAGGCCGCGTCGTGCTCGCCTCGTGCGGTATCCGCGGCGGCTCCGCCGCGCGGCTCGTCGGCGGGCCCTCCGCGTACGCCGGCCAGGCGGAGTTTCGCCTGTTCCAGCGCCTCGCCGGCGAGCGGGTCGGGCGCCTCGAGCGAGAGCGTGGTCGCGCGCAGGCGGGCGAGCACGGTCATGCTCGCCGCACTGGCGTGCGGCAGAGCGTGGGCGCGGGCGCCGAGGTCGCCGGGCGTGACGCGTTGGCTCTGCACTACGCGGTCTCCACGCCCATCCTGCGCAGGAACGCAGCGAGCTGTTCGCGGCCGAACGGCTTGGCCAGGGTGGGGCGGCCGGTCGCCTTGAGGAACACGCGGATCTCGTCGGAGATGGTGTCGCCGGTCATGAACGCGAGCCGGCGGGCAGCGGCCGGCGCTTCTCTCTCGAGCCGGTCGTACAGTTCGCGACCATCCAGGTCCGGCATGCGGATGTCGCAGAGGATGATGTCATACTCGCCGCTGGCCGCCAACGCCAGGCCGTCTTCTCCGGTGGACGATGTCGTGACCTCGCAACCAAAATACTCGAGCACGCGGCGGATCGCGCGGTGGAGGCCGGGCTCGTCGTCGATCACGAGCACGCGCACGCCGGCGCGAGCCACGGCCAGCTCTCCGACCCCGGCGCCGCCCGGGCGAGCAGCGGGCGCGCCCGCGCCGGCGGACACGCGCGTACGCGGGCGGGGCTCGGCCGGGCGTGCGACGTCGGCGGCACGGGCCTGCGCTGGCGGCTCCGGCGCGGCCGGGACATCCGCCGCCGTGGCGATGGGCAATGCGACGCGGAAGATGGCGCCGCCGGCAGGCCCGTTCCCGGCCACGACCTCGCCGCCGTGCTCGTCCACGATCTCCTTCACGATGGCGAGCCCCATCCCCGTCCCCTCGCCCGCCGGCTTGGTGGTGAAGAACGGCTCGAAGATGTGCGGCAGGGCGTCCGCGCTGATCCCGGGGCCGGTGTCCGCCACCGCGAGGATGACCCGCTCGGGCGGAGCGCCGTCAGCCGGCGAGCCGTCGCCCTCGCCGCGCGCGACGTGCGCGCGGATCGTGAGCCGCCGCTCGCCGGCGTCGTGCTTCTCCATCGCCTGGAGCGCGTTCACGATCAGGTTCGAGAGGATGTGGCGCAAGCCCCGCCGGTCGGCGCGCACGGCGGGCAGGTCCGCGGGCAGATCCAGCGCGATGCGCACGCCGGCCGCGACGAGCTCGCGGCCGTGGTCCGCGACGACCTCGCGCACGACCTCGGCGAGCGGCACGGCCGCGAGCTTCGGGTTGCGCTTGCGAGCGAGCAGCAGCAGGTCGGCGACGATGGCGCTCGCGCGCTCCATCTCGCGGGCGATGGCCCGGACTTGCTCCAGCGCGGCCGGCGGCAGCCCATCCGCCTCCAGCATCTCCGCGATCAGCCGGACGGTGGTGAGGGGCTTGTTCAGTTCGTGCGCGACGCGCGCGATGAGCCGGCCGAGGGCGGAGAGCTTCTCGGACTGCTGGAGCTGCTCGCTCGACCGCCGCGCCTCGCCCCGGAGTTGCGCCGTCCGCACCGCCACGGCCATGTGGTCCGCCAGCGCGGTCAAGAGCGCCGGATCCAGCGGCCAGCGCTCCGGCAGCTCGCGGTAGGCCAGGCTCATTGCGCCGATGAGCTCCTGCTCCGCCCGGAGCGGGACGACGACGATGTCCCGCACGAGCTGCTGCTTGCGGATCTCCTCCGGCACGAGCGGCGAGTCCTGGATGCCGAGGATGACCAGCGGGTCGCGCCGGCGATCGAGGGCCGCGAGCACTTCCGGACGCACCGGGAAACGGTAGCCCAGCCGCATGCGGGGCCCGCCGGCGCTGCGCTCGTGGGCGACGAGCTCGGCCTCGCCACCGCGGCGCAGCAGCACGCTCACCCCGTCCGCACGGCTCAGCGCGAGCACCGTCGAAGCGATCCGGTGCAGCACCTCGGGCAGCTCGAGGGATTCCGCCAGCGCGCTCGCGACATCGGCGAACGCGGCGACCGCGTCCTGTGCGGGGCGGGCCCGGCTCAAGGGCAGACCTCCAGTCTGCCAGCCGGCGTGCGCGTGCCAGCAACGACGAGAGGCGGCCGTTGGGGCAATCGAGTTTGAGATGGTCTTTCGCGGAATCGTACCATCTGGACTCGTACTCGTAGGCGGGGAAGCCCGTGCGACGGCGGCCGGCGGGGACGCGAGTCGGCTGGCCCGGACCCGAGGCGCAAGTTACGGAGCGCCCAGCAATCTGTCCAGCGGAGCGGCCCTCGATTCCGAGACGGTTCGTTGCCCGCCGGGCCGGGCAGACCGTGCGGAAGGCGCTTGACAGACGCGACGGCCGGCCGGTATCCTCGCCGCATCCGAGCAGAGCGTCCCGATGTGCTCCGGCGCACCGTAGACGACTGACCGGCAACGGAGCACGCGCATGTCGAGAATCGAACGGATCCGCCGGGGGGCCAGCCGGCCCCGCGCTCGGTCCGCGGAGCCGCGCGGCGCGCCCGGCAGGCCGGGCCCGTCATCCTCCTGCGGTGCCGTGGCGATGCTCCGCGGCACTGTTTTGTCCCGGCGTTCCCGGCTCCGACCGGGAACGACGCTGCACGCCGCGATCGGGGGCCTCGCCGCGGCGCTGCTGCTCTCGCCCGGCATCGCCGCGGCCCAGTCGCGCGGTGGGAGCACGCCTGCCCGGGGCGAAGCCACCGCGGCCCCACGCGAGCCGCGATTGTTCCCCGGCG